>CAITYL010000278.1 GCA_903896595.1 uncultured Lentisphaerota bacterium | reverse complement strand
TTCCCGGCTGACGCGGTTTACGCTTATCTTAACGCCTATTTGGTTTTGGCTATGTTCGGGTTAGGAAAATCACCATGCAATCTCATTCACTAACCTCAATTCGTCCTACAACTTCGGATTGCCGGTCGTCGTTTACCTTGATCGAGTTGCTGGTGGTGATCGCCATCATCGCCATTCTGGCGTCGATGCTGCTGCCGTCGCTGGGGCGCGCCAAAGACGCGGCGCGGGCGACCGCCTGCATCAGCAACCTCAAGCAGATCGGCATGGCCTCCCTGATGTATGCCGATGCCGACGCCGGCCATCGGGTGCCGACCTGCGACCCGGTGGGCACCTACGCCACGATCCCGAATGCCGATGACTTCATCGACTGGTGCATTCTTCTCAAAACCACTTGTGATGTGGCGTTCAAGTGCTTTGCCTGCCCTTCCGACACCCGTGGCATTATCTACCGGTTGGGGACGGGAAATACGGGCGTCGTTAGCTACGGTGAAAACGCTTTTCTTGATTCTTATTTGCATGGGGAGCGTCTGCCGATGAACGATTGGAAGACGCCCGCCATCTGCCCGCTGGTGGCGGATGCGTCTTCCGTCATCATCAGCGGCTATCCGGAGGTACGTGGCCGTGTCGCCAACGCCAATTACGGCACCAGCATCAGTGACGCCTTTACCCCTCCGGCCCTGCCCGTCCCGGCGTTGAAGCGCCATCCTGGCGGATCAAATATCGTGTTCTGTGACGGTCACGTGGAAGCCGTCTCCCAAACCCGGGCCATGGATTATTCCGCCATTCGCTTTGACAATGGCTATGGCTGGGGCTGGTGAGCGTGGAAAAAGCAGAAGTCGGTACAACCAACTTGACGCCAGCCTGAATTGTTCATGAGTGTGGCAAAGGGCTTGCAGCCCACCCCATTCGGGACGTGGCGGCCCGAAGAGCGCGATGCAATCGCTTTGCTACATTGGAGAACAACCGGTTCAAGGCTGAAAGCCTTGCTTATAGCGTTTGGGCGCAGATGGTGTCCGGCCCGTAAAATTATCTATTTACCGTGGCTGGCGCGGATTGGCGTGCCGCTGGCGCGGCCGCAGTGCCGGCGCCGGGCGCGGCAGCGATTTTACCCCGTGCAGTGAGAACTCCGTGATGTGCTGGATCAACGGCTCCAGCTCGTCTTGGGGCATGGCGTGTCCCAGGCGGGTGATGATGGCGCCATGATTGAGGTAGGACAGGCACAGCCCCAGAATACTGAAGGCCGACAAATTGACCTGCCGGTCGGACACGTCCTCGCCCAGGAGGTCCCGGAGAATGCCGGCGAGGCGGTCGGTGACCGGCCGGGCGATTTCCGCCACCAGGGTGTCCAGCGCGGCGGTGGGCTGCGCCAGTTCCCGGGCAAACAGCAGGCGGTGCCAGGCGGGCCGGGACCGGTCCATCAGCCGCCGCATGAACTGGTCAATGAACCCGTGAAACCGCGCTTCCGGGGTGGCGGCCGCGGTGGCCGGCGGCGGGGGCATGAGCATGCTTGTCTGGAGGCTTCGGACCACCAGCGCGTACAGCTCGAACTTGTCGGAAAAGTGATAGTTGACGGCGGCAATGTTGACGCCCGCCCGCCCGGTGATCTGCTTGATGGTGGCGGCGTGCAGGCCGGATTCGGCGAACACTTCGCCGGCGGCATTCATGAGCTTGCGCCGGGTCTCCTGGGCGGTGGCATTGTTTTTGATGTTCGACATGACGCCACCTCCAGAGGCACCGGCCGGTGAATATGCCCGGTGCCGGCCATTATTCAACGTCACGAGACCATGGGGACATGACCGTTTTGACGGACGATGTTGGGAACCCCCTTTTGAGGAAAGGCGGTTCCCAAACCCTCCGTCAAATCTGTTTGTGCCTTTTGCGGATTCCGCAGGCCGCTCCGGTGTCTCAATCGTGGATGGTTGCATTGAAGCGTCCTGCGGAATCCGCAAAGGGAGCACCCTTTTTCAAAAGGGTGGCCCCAATCGGTCACATGGTCATGCACCCTGGGGGCGTGGCTGAATGACAATTAAAAGGTATAGTTTAAATTTATTTATGAATAAAGCGTGCGGCGAAAACGTCCAGGAGGCGGCGGATGAACGATACGGCAGCGGCAGGCACGGGAATGGCGGCAGCGAGCGGGGGGCGGCGGCGGTGGCTGGGGGGGGCGGCGCTGGGGGTGCTGCTCCTGGTCGGTGGCGGCTACTTCGCGCGGGCCTACGTCCATTATCGCGCCCATGAAGCGACCGACAACGCCTTTATTGAGGGCGCGGTGGTGCAGGTCAGTCCCCGGGTGCCCGGACACGTGGTGCGGGTGACGGTGGCGGACAACCAGCACGTGGCCGCCGGCACGCTGCTGGCCGAAATCGATCCGCAGGATTTTCAGACGCGGCTGGATGGCGGGCGGGCGGCCCTGAAAGCCGCCGAGGCACAGTTGCGTTCGGTGGCGGCGGATGTGGCCAGCGTCCGGAAGACGGCGGTGGCCGCCGTGGAGCAGGCGCGGGGCGGGGTGGAGGCCGCCGATGCCGCCGTGGAGCAGGCGCGGGCGGCGGCCGAGGTGGCGGAGGTGGAGGCCACCCGGGCCCAGGCGGATTTGGGCCGTTACGACAATCTGTTCAAGACCGGCGGCATTACCGCTTCGCAACTGGGCCAGTATTCGGCGCAGGCGCGGGCGGCGGCGGCGGCTTTGCGGGTGGCCCAGCGGCGGGTGACGGCGTCCGTGGCCCAGACCCGGGAAGCCCGGGCGCAACTGGCCGGCGCCGACATCGCCGACGAACGCATTGGCAAGGCCGAGGCGGAGCAGGCCCGGGTGGTCGCCGAGCTCGAACGGTTGAAGGCCGAGGTCCGGCAGGCGGAGCAGGATCTGTCCTACACGCGGATTTACGCTGCCCAGGCGGGTACTGTCACGAAAAAGGCCGTGGAGGCCGGCAATTTTGTCCGCCCCGGCCAGGCCCTGCTGGGGATTGTCGGGGATGAAAAATGGGTGGTGGCCAACTTCAAGGAGACGCAGGTGGAGCGGATGCGGCCCGGCCAGTCGGTGCGCCTGCATGTGGACGCCTACCCGGACCTTGCCCTGACCGGACGGGTGGACAGCATCCAGCGCGGCACGGGCGCGCGGTTCAGCCTGCTGCCGGCCGAGAATGCCACCGGCAATTACGTCAAAGTGGTGCAGCGCGTGCCGGTCAAGATCGTCTTTGACGGTGCCCTGCCGCCCGCCGTGTCGCTGTCCCTGGGCATGTCCGTTGTCCCGGAAGTCTTGGTGCGATAACTTGTTACGATAAAAAGTAGATGTGGTTTTTTTGTAGCAAAGCGATTGTATCGCGCCGGCGGCGTCCCGACGGGCTGCAAGCCCTTTGCTACACCGGCTCCGCCGGAATGCGGATGAAGTCCTCAATGTCTTCCTTAAACTTACCTTTGCCTTTGATTTTGCCAGAGCCTTAAACAACGGACGCCATGAGCAGGCAGGAAATTAATCCGAATCATGCGGCGCCGGCGTGGACGCCGGCCCGCTCGGCGGTGGGGCTGCACAACCCGTGGCTGGTGGCGGTCGTGGTTGCCCTGCCGGTTTTTCTGGAACTGCTCGACACCACCATCGCCAACGTGGCGTTGCGCAACATTGCGGGCAGTCTCTCCTCGGGGACCGAGGAAAGCACCTGGGTGATCACGAGCTATCTGGTGGCCAATGCCATTGTGCTGCCGGTCAGCGGCTGGTTGTGCGACGTGGTGGGGCGCAAACGGTTTTTCATGGCCTGTGTCGCCATGTTCACCGTGGCCAGCCTGCTGTGCGGTACCGCCACCAGTTTCCCTGCCCTGATCGTGTTTCGGGTGATCCAGGGGCTGGGCGGCGGCGGCATGGTGCCGATTTCGCAGCTTATTCTGGCGGAAAGCTTCCCGCCGGCCAAGCGCGGGTTGGCGTTCGCCATCTGGGGTATGGCCGTGGTGGTTTCGCCGATCCTGGGGCCGCCCCTGGGGGGGTGGCTCACCGAAACCTATAGCTGGCCATGGATTTTCTTCCTGAATGTGCCCATGGGGCTGCTGGCCCTGCTGCTGTGCTGGCTGTTTCTGGAGGAGCCGCCCCTGCTGGTGGCGGAGCGCCGCCAGCGCTGGGCCGCGGGCATTCGCCTGGACTACGTGGGGTTCCTCTTGGCGGCGGCGGGGCTGGCCTGCCTGGAGGTCGTGCTCAGCAAGGGGGAGATCAAGGGCTGGTTCGCCTCGGGCCTGATTTGCGCCTTTGCCGGCGTTGCCGGGGGCGCGCTGCTGGCCCTGGTGCTGTGGGAGTGGCGGCGGCGCCAGCCGGTGGTGGAGGTCACACTGTTCCGCTGGCGGACCTTCTCCATGTCGTTTGTCATGATGTTTGGGGCGGGGATGGTGCTTTATAGCAGCAACACCTTCGTGCCGATGCTGATGCAGCTCTGCCATGGCTACACGGCCTTCACCGCCGGGCTGGTGGTGATGCCGGGCGGGATCGGGGCGGCGATCGGCATGCTGGGGGTGGGCGTGCTCACCCGCTATGTGCAGTTGCGCTACCTGGTGGCCGCCGGCCTGGTGTTGCAGATCGGACCGTATCTTCAAATGTGCGGGTTCACGCCCGACCTGACCTTTTGGCAGGTGGCCATGGTGCGGATGGTCGCCGCCGTCGGGCTGGGATTCCTCTTTGTGCCCGTCATGGCCTTGAGCTATGAAGGCCTGCCCGCGGGGGCGGCCTCCGGCGCCACGACGCTGACCAATATCGCGCGCAATATCGGCGGCAGCTTCGGCATTTCCATGGCCAATACCTGGCTGGTGTGGCGGACGCAGTATCATCACAGCGTTCTGGTGGAACACCTCACGCCCTACAATCCCCTGGTCACCGAGGCGCTGGCGCGGGTTCAAGTGGCCGCGCCGGCGGCCGGCGGCGGCGACCCCCTCACAGATCCGGTGGTGCTGACGGCTGTTGACGGCCTGGTCAGCCAGCAGGCGGCGGTGATGGCCTTCAATGACATCTTTTTTCTCAGTGCCATTCTCTGTGCGGGCATGTTGCTGCTGGTGCCCCTGCTGGCGCGGAACCAGCCCGGCCACGGCGACCTGATGGCTGGGCACTAATCCGAGCCCGGAACATCCGTGACGGGCCAAGCGCATCTGCATCCAAACTAATTATTCTCTCGCCAAGATCGCAAAGCTCGCCAAGAAACCATAAATGTGAAGTTAGAATTCAGAAGCCATAATTTAGCATGAAACACGAACGTCTTTTGTAGCAAAGGGCTTGCAGCCCGCCGGATCGAAAACGTGTTGTTCGAAGAGCGCGATGCAATCGCTTTGCTACATGGGCATTTTATTCACTGAACACCCCGTCCGAAAACAGAATTCCGCAAGAGACTCAGTAAGGAAACTAATCATGTGTCATTTCAGGTTGTGGAGCGCCGTGGCGGCCGGGCTGCTGGCCGCCGCCGGCTGTGTGCATCAGGAGAAGGAGGTCGCCGCCTACCGGGCGGTGCTGGACGGGCATGCGCCAACCACGGCGCGTCCCGCCGCCCAGCCGTTCGCGGCGGGGAGCACGCTGACCCTGGCCGAAGCGCTGGCGCTGGCCAGCCGCGACCATGAACGGCTGGCCATGCAGGGCGAGGAGTACGTGCAGGCACTGATCGACAAGGACCGGGCTTTTTCCACCTTCCTGCCCACGGTGTCCCTGGCCCCGATCTATTTCCAACGGGAGACCTTCGACCGGGAAGGACTGCCGGATTCCCTGACGCCATTTCATGCCTTTGACCTGCCGGTGGCCGGCCAGGCCAACCTGTTCAACGGGTTTCGGGATGTTGCCCAACTCAAGGGCAGTAAACGGGCCATTGAGCAGCGCCGGGAACTGTTGCTGGACGCCCAGTCGCTGCTGCTGCTGGAAGTGGCGCAGACGTACTATGCGGTATTGACGGCCGAGCGTGCCGCCGCGGTGCTGGCCAATTCCCTGGCCCTGGAGGAGCGGCGCGTGCGGGATGTCGGCGACAAGCTGGCCCAGGGCGTGGCCCGCGAACTCGATTTGCAGCAGGCCCGGGCGCAGGCGGCCGCCACTCGCGTGCGGCTGACCGGCACGCGACGCACAATCATTGCCGGCCGGGCCACCCTGGCCGCCCTGATCGGGGTGCCGTACGTGAAGGCGATGTTAGCCGACCACTATCCCACGCCCGGACAGGTGGCGGAATTGGCGCCGCTGCTGGCCCTGGCCCGGCAGCACCGGTGCGACTTGCGGGCCGCCCATAACGCCGTGCTGGCCGCCCGCCAGGGGGTGGACCGCGCGGTGGGGCAATATTACCCCTCCGTCAGCGTCGGCGCCCTGGGCTTTCTGTACAAGCAGAGCTGGCCGGAGGACAGCCAGTTTGCCGGCCTGCTGGCGGCCCATGTGCCGCTGTTTGACGCCGGGCGCATCCACGCCGATGTGCGGACCGCCTGGTCCCGCTACCGGCAGAGCGTGCTGGCCGAGGCCTGGCTGGCCAAACAGGTGGCGGCGCAGGTGGAGATTGCCCGCGCCGACTTCACCACCAGCATCCAGCAGGTGCGGGAACTGCGCACGGAACTGGCCGCCGCCGACAGCGCCTTTCGGATCGCCAGCCAGTCCTATGACCAGGGCTTGGCCACCAATCTGGACGTGCTCGATGCCCAGGACCGCATGCTCTCCGCCCAGCTTCAACTGGCGGCGGAAGGCTACACCACCACGGTGTGTTATCTCAGCCTGCTGCGGGTGACCGGCCGCCTCGACGGCCCCGCCGCCGGCGTCACCGTGCCGTTGTGACAAGGGCACGCCAATCTCCCGATTGGCGAGTGGCCGAACTCCGCCGTCGTGATGGTTCTTTTCAGGCGAGGATCTGTTCAACGGATGGGGCCGCCGCGCTGAAGCGCACCGTGGCAAAGGCACCGTTGACCAGGATCAATTGTGGCGGCAGATGCCCGAGGTCCACGTCGTAGATGACGGGGATTGACAGATCACCCAAGGCATCCAGCAGCGCGTCGCGAACGGTGAATTCCCGCAACTGCTCCCCGGCCGTGCGTCCGACCAGCACACCGTTGGCGCGCTTCAGCCATTCGGCGTTCCGGATCTGGTGGAGCATTCGGCAATACTGCGCCGTGTTGAAATCGCAGTTGTCGAAATAAACAATCAAGCCAGTTCTGGCATAACGTCTGCCAAAGGCTTCCACGGGTCCATAAGACGTTCCTGTCAAGGTTCCGATCACGTCCAGCGTTCCTCCGAGCAGCCGCCCGGAAAAAACGGTTCCGTAGGCCGGATCGTCTTCATGGCCCAGAGTTTTCCATGCCACGGGTTCCGTCCGGTCGAAGGCGGTTGCCTCTGGATGCTTGGCCCAATCCACGTCCGTTTTCTGATAAAGTGAGGCCGCATGTTGGACAAACGATGAGCCTGCGGGAAGGGTTGCGACCTGGTTCCAGTAGGCGAGGTTGGTATCGGTCGGCTGGATCGGGCATTCGAGCAGATTGGACCCGTGGAGGGTGGCGATCCTGGTCAGCAGCGTATAGGGCAGCATGAAGGTGCTGAGATCGGAATAGCCGATGATCCATTTGGGGTTCCTGGATCGGGCGAGTGTTTTGAAGTCGAGCAACGGCAGGATGTCGACGAGCAGCTCGCCGCCCCACGGCGGCATGATGGCGGCCAGCGAATCGTCGAGGAGCATGTGCATCAACTCCGCCGCTCTCGCGGCAGCGGGAGCACTGACCATCTGGTCGGACAGGAGGCAGTTGCCAAGGCGGTAGCGGTAGCCCAGCGCGGTCAGTTTCTCCAGGCAGAACTGCAGGCGCGGCTCCACCGCGTGTGGAACCCCTGCCGAAGGGGCGGTGATCCCGATGATGTCGCCCGGCCGCAGGGGACGGGGATAGGCGATCCGGCGTCCCACGGGACGCGGAAAAGGCAGGCTTGGGGAACCCGCCATGGCCAAGCCCGACCATCCTCCCAGACAGGCGAGCGTTGTCCCGGCGGAGAGCTTAAGAAACGAGCGTCGCGTTACTCTGTCGTGGTCACGGTCAAGACTGGACATCGTCGTTAACCTCCCGGACCAAGCGTTGCCGTGTTCCGGCCATTCAACAAGCAATAACACCCTAAATCCAAAAACCTTAAAAACAAATAACCGTTCAGGTCAACCGGGTTAGCACGGCGGATTTCGCGGTTGTGCATGGATAAAACCGGCAAACGCGACGTTTTCGGGCTGCGTCTTCTCCGCGCCGCCGCGTTTTACGGGAGAGGATGCGAGTTAATTGCAAATAGTAGGTTTGACCCCGGCGGCTCGGTAACGTTTTTCGGTGCCAACGCGCGACGGAACGTCCCTCCACAGGCAAGATTGCCTGTGTCTGGAGTTTGGCATTGGTTGCACCAGCACGTTGCGCATTTACGGATGCTTGGTACCCGTCCCTTTCCGTGCTTTTCAAAAGGGTGGCCCCAACATCGTCCGACAAACCCCTTGGCGTTGCGGCTTGCCACATTTGCAACCGTTGGTGTACACTATGCGGGATTACGGCAAAGTCAATTTTTTCAAAACGGAGGCGGGGCATGAAGCGATGGTTGTGGACGGCGGTGGTGGTGCTGGCGGTGGGCGGCGGCATCTGGTGGGCGGTGCGGGCGCTGGCCGGGGACGAGCAGAAGATCCGGCGCTGTTTCACGCGGCTGAGCGAGCTGATCGACAAGCGCGAGGGGGAGTCGCTGATCCTGGCGGCGGCGCGCGGGCAGGCGCTCGGCAATGTGTTCACGGATGATTTCGAGGCGCGGCTGGAGCTGGCGGAGTTCTCGGGACATTTTTCACCGGAGGAGATCGTCGCCCATGCGGCGCGCGCCCGCTCCCAGTTCAGCCGGCTGGAACTGCGCTTCGCCGATTTGCAGGTGCGGCTCCTGCCGGGGGGGCGGGAGGCTGAAACGGCGGCGGTGGCGACCCTGTCCGGGCGCTCCCAGTCCGGTGCTGACTGGGGCACGGAAACCCGGTTGTTGCGGTGCCGGTTGCGCAAGGGCGACGACGGCCATTGGCGGGTGATGGCCGCGGAGCTGACCCAGGGACTGGCGCGGTGACGGTTTTGGCCGCATATTGATGGGTAACTGTTCCGTGCTTGGTTGTTCCTCCGCCGGGTGTGTCATCGGGAGGGCGAGCCAGGGGGCAAACGCGGACGAACGCATGAGGCAAGACAGACATGTGTGGAATTGTCGGATATGTGGGCGGCCGGGACGCCGTGGAAATCCTGCTCAACGGCCTGAAGCGGATGGAATACCGCGGCTATGATTCGGCGGGGCTGGCGACCTTGCGGGCCGGCAAGCTGGCGCAGGTCAAGAACACCGGCAAGGTGCAGGCGCTGGCCGACCGGGTTTTCCGGGAGTGGTCCGAGGAGTTCCGCGAAGGCATGCACATCGGGATTGCCCACACCCGCTGGGCCACCCATGGCGCGCCCACGGATGCCAACGCCCATCCGCACCTGGACAAGGCGGGAAAGATCGCGCTGGTCCACAACGGCATTATCGAGAATTATGCCGGGCTGCGCAAGATGCTGGAGGCCAAGGGACATGTGTTTCTTTCCGAGACCGACAGCGAGGTGCTGGCCCAGCTGATCGGCGCCCTGTATCAAGGGGACTTGTTGCAGGCGGTGTCGGCGGCCCTGCTGCAGGTTGAGGGCACCTTCGGCATTGCGGTGCTGGACGAGGCGCACCCGGAGCTGCTGGTGGCGGCGCGCCGCGGCAGTCCGTTGCTGATCGGCCTGGGCGAGGGCGAGTCGATCATCGCCAGCGATGCCGCGGCCGTGGTGTCCCATACCCGCAACGTCATCTATCTCGACGATGACGACATTGCCGAGGTACGGGCCGGTACGGCGGACATCCGCAATCTGCACAATGTTCCGGTGAACCGCGCGGTGTCGCATCTGGACTGGGACAGCGGCGCGGCGGAGAAGGGCGGTTACGAGCATTTCATGCTCAAGGAGATTTTTGAGCAGCCCGACGCCATGCGCAACTGCCTGCGTGGCCGGCTGGACGACACCCTGCACACCTCGGTGCTGACCGGGCTGGGGCTGGAACCGCGCGACATGGCGGCGATCCAGCGGATCGTCCTGGTGGCGTGCGGCACCTCGCTGCATGCGGCCATGGTCGGCAAATATTTCATTGAGGAACTGGCCGGCATTCCGGTCGAGACGGAGCAGGCCGCCGAATTTCGTTACCGCAACCCGATCCTGGGCCCCCACGACCTGGTGCTGGCCATCAGCCAGTCCGGCGAGACGGCCGACACGCTGGCGGCGGTGCGCGAGGCCAAGTGCAAGGGCACCCTGGTGGCGGGCATGTGCAACGTGGTCGCCTCCACCATTGCCCGGGAGACCGGCTGCGGCATCTACCTGCATGCCGGCCCCGAGATCGGCGTTGCCTCCACCAAGGCGTTCACTTGCCAGGTGACGGCGTTGTTCCTGCTGGCGCTCAAGCTGGGGCGCGGCCGCCGTCTGTCGCGGCAGCAGGGGGCCGGGCTGGTGGCCACGGCCAAGGCGTTGCCGGAGCTGGTGGCGGCCACGCTCAAACTCAATGACAAGGTGGCGGCGGTGGCGGAAACCCTGGCCTCCTGCCGTGACTGTTTCTATATCGGGCGCGGCATTCTCCATCCTGTTGCCTTGGAAGGTGCGCTCAAGATCAAGGAAATCAGCTATATCCACGCCGAGGGGTATCACGCCGCCGAGCTCAAGCACGGGCCGATCGCCCTCCTGGAGGCGGCGGTGCCGGTGGTGGCGCTGGCCGCCGACGTGCCCGGCAAGGACAAGATGGTGAGCAATATCCAGGAATGCCGGGCGCGCGGGGCGCCGGTGATCGCCGTGGTCAGCGAAGGGGATGAGGCCACGCTGACCTCGCTCCGGCCGATCGTCCAGGCGATCATCGAGCTTCCCAAGGCGCCGCTGCATGCGGTTCCGGTTCTCTGTGTGGTGGCCTTGCAATTGCTGGCCTATCACGCCGCGCGCCTCCGCGGCTGTCCGATTGACCAGCCCCGTAATTTGGCCAAGAGCGTGACGGTGGAATGACGGTTCCGCGGGAACCGGGAGGAATCGGATCATGGTGCAACCGGCGCCAGCCAGTCTAAGCGTCAGCGATCATCTGCTGAACATCCTGCTGCGTCGCCGGGTGATCAGCCCGGAACAGCACGCCAATCTTCAGGCCGCCGATTTCACCGCCCAGGAAGCGCTTGAGCTGGAATTGGTCAACGGGTGCCACGTCAATCCCCAGGATATTTTTCTGGCCCTGGCCGAACGGGCCAAAATCCCGGTGCTGCGCCTCGCCCATTTCCAGATTCGCCCCGAACTGCTGGAGAAAATTCCCAAGGAGTTGTTGCGGCAAAACCGGGCGGTGCCGGTGGCGGAAACCGCGACGACCCTGACTCTGGCCCTGGCAGATCCCCTTAACTTTTTGGCGGTGGAGGAAATCGCCGACCTGACCCGGCTCAAGGTCATGCCGGTGGCCGCCCCCGAAAGTGAGATCATGGAGGTGCTGGCTGGCGCCGACCAGGGGCAGCAGCAGCAACTCGACGACATTCTCAAGGACGCCGGCGATTCCGTGGTCGAGGTGAGCAAGCAGGCGCCGACCGATGTCGATATCGACAAAATGGCCTCGAGCGCCGACGACGCCCCCGTCATCCGCATTGTCAACATGATCCTGATGGAGGCGATCCGCAAGCGGGCCAGTGATATCCACATTGAGCCGTTCGAGAAGGAAGTGCGTCTGCGCTACCGTGTTGACGGCGTGTTGGTGGAGGCGCCGTCACCTCCCAAGGTGTTGCAGAACGCCATCATTTCCCGCGTCAAAGTCATGGCCGACCTCGATATCGCCGAGCGCCGGATCCCGCAGGACGGCCGGTTCCGCATCAAGGCGCAGGGCCGCGAAGTGGACTTGCGGATCTCGATCCTGCCCACTGTTCATGGCGAAAAGGTCGTCATGCGCCTGTTGGACAAAGGCAATTTGGCCAAGGATTTGGGCAGCATCGGCCTGGACCCTGATTCCCTGGAAAAACTGCGTTTTGCCATCAGCCAGCCCAACGGCCTGATCCTGGTCACCGGTCCCACCGGTTCCGGCAAGACGACCACCCTGTATTCGGCCCTGCAGGAACTCAACAAGGTCGATGTCAATATCGTTACGGTCGAAAACCCCGTCGAGTATCAGGTAATGGGGCTCAATCAGGTGGAGATCAAAGAGGCGACTGGCATGACGTTCGCGGCCGCCCTGCGTTCCATTCTGCGCCAGGACCCGGACATCGTGCTGGTGGGCGAAACCCGTGACAACGAAACCGCCGACATCGCCGTCAAGGCCGCGCTCACGGGTCACTTGGTGCTCACCACGCTGCATACCAATGATGCGCCCGGCGCCATTGCCCGCTTGGTCTACATGGGCATTGAATCGTTCCTGCTGGCGTCCTCCCTGCTGCTGGCCCAGGCGCAACGGTTGGTGCGCCGCATCTGTCCCAACTGCCGCGAGGTTTATCCCTTGACCCCGGAATATTGCACGGCCAACCATATCGATCCGGCCCCTTTTGCGGGCGTGGAAATCTTCCATGGCCGTGGCTGCGCCAAGTGCAATTACACGGGTTACAAGGGACGGTGCAGCATCATGGAAGTGTTGCCGGTCACCGCGAAGATTCGTGACGTTATTTTGCGGTCGGCCAATTCCAGCGATATCAAGGCGGCGGCGCTTGAAGAAGGGTTCCGGGATTTGCGTACCAACGGGTTCCTTCGTGTTCGTGAGGGCGTTACCACCATTGAGGAAGTCCTCCGTGTCACCACCGGGCAGGAGTGACGTGTATATTGGGCCCCTTACAACACTCATGGGGTTAGAATTTTAGAATGTAGAATGCAGAATGTAGAATGAAGAAGTTAGAATGAAGCGCGAACTCACATTCCTCTCGCTTTCCTAAATTCTACTTTGTTAGAGTGAAAAATCGTTGTCGTTTTCGTGTTCGTTGTCGTGATCGAATAGCAAGGGTATTTTCATCTCATGGCCATCAGCTATGTTTGCGCCAAATGCGGCGCCCGGATGAATGCGGATCAGCCGTTGGTTCGTGACATGCTCTGTCCGGTCTGCCGGGTGCCGATGCGGCGGGAAGACGTGGTGGCGGCTGGCGCCCCGGTCCCGGCGCCGTCGGTCATCGGGGTTGACAAGCCGCGGCCGGCGGGCTTGAAAGTGGCCCGGATTGTCGCACCGCCGCCGGGCGGGATGCCCGTGACGCCGACTGGTTCCGCCGGCACCGGCAAGTTTAAGGTGGCGGCGACCGTCATGGATACGGTTGGCCGCATGACGGATACCGCCCAGCGCATTCGCCTGCAAGCCCAGGGGACGCCGGTTTCCGTGGCACCCGTGGTGCCGGGGGCGGCGGACACCGCCGCCCAGGAGGCGCTGCTTCAAGCCCGTGAACAGGCTGGGCAGCTGGTGGCGCAGGCCAAAACGGAGGCGTCTGCACTTCTGGCCCAAGCCCAACAGGCGGCCGCTGAAACGACAACGCAGGCCCAGGAACAGGCGGCTCAGACGGCGGCGGCGGCCACGGTTGCCGCGGAGAAGGTGGTCGCGGCCGCGCAAGCCGCTGTTGATCAAGAATTGGCGGCGGCCCAGGCGGAAGCCGCCAAAATTACCGCCGACGCCCGGACAGCGGCGGACAAGGTGACGGCGGAGGCCCATGCCGCTGCCGCGACCGCCAGGGACGAAGCCGGCCGGCAGACGCTGGCGGCCGATAAAATAGTTGCGGATGCCAAGGCGGCGGCGGATAAAGTGGCGGCCGACGCCAAGGCGGCGGCAGAGAAAATGGCCGCGGAGGCCAAGACCGCCGCCGATCAACTCGTGGCGGAGGCCCGGAAGACGGCGGAGACCCAACTCAGTCAGGCCAAGGCGGCAGGTGCCGCCGGGGAGACCAACGCCGCTGCCGGAACCACGGCTCCGAACGTGCCCGGTGACCAATCCGTGGTGGCTGCCGTCCCGCCGCCGTCTGACGATGCCAAGGCGCCGGCGGCCAGCGCTGGTGACGTCAAGCCGGAGGGCCCCAAGCCGGTCTCCGAAGTTGTCAAGGCAGAGACGGCCAAAAGCGAGATTGTCAATCGTCAGGCCGAGGTCACCAAGGCGGTCAAGCGCGAAGCCAATCTGCTCATGGGCGGCATCGTCGGCAGTGCGGTGACAGCCCTGTACCTGGTGTTCATTTTGGCCCGGATGCATCCGTCGCCCCCCCTTAAAATTATTTCCTGGCTGATGTTGATGGCGGACACCGGGGCGTTCGTGTTCCTGGTGGCGATCATTTGGGGCCATTATGCCGCCGGAACCAAGGCGGTCGCCAGGCACAAGGAACGCATGGCCGGGCCCAAGCCCGCAACGTCTGGAACGCCGGGGCCGGCGGCCGGTCCGGGTAAGGCGGTAGCGGGGGCCGCTGGCGGCACGGCGGATTCTGCTGCGAAACCTGGGGATGCGGCTAAGATTGCCGCCCCGGCCGGCAAGCCGGGGGCGTTCAAGATGGCGCCGCCCAAGAAACCGTTTGGCCTGGCCAAGCCCAAGGCCGGCACCCCGCTGCTGGCGGGCGCGGCCGCCCAAAAGCCGTCCGATGCCAAAGCCGGAGACGGGGCGGAGAAAGTGGCCTCTGCGCCGGTGTCCCCGGAAAAGGCCGCCGGAACCGAGGGGAAGAACGGAAAGAACGGAACGGACGGAAAAACGCCGGTGCCGGCCGGCGAAAACGCCGCGGCCGCCGCCCCGCCGGCCACACCGCCACCCGCTGACGCCAAAAACCCCGCCGCCAAGCCGGTTGACGCCAAGGCATCTGTCTGACGACGGCCGGTCCCCGTCCTCAACGTCTTCCATGTCCTCAAGGTCCTCTGTTGGCAACGGGGGAATGAAGACCTTGAGGACACTGAGGACCTGGAGAACGGCGGCTGATTCTGGTGGCGTTTCATGAGTAAAATCCCCGGTTCGTTGCCAAGCCGAGTCGTGCGCGAACCCCCCTGTGGCCAAGCGGTTGCATCGCGTTCTTCTGTCCTGATGTTTTCGATTGGACGGGCTGCACCATCGCCGAATGCCTCACGATTCAACCTCCCAACCTCCCAACCGCTCAACCCGCATTGTCCCCCACCGGTAAACGGTGGTTTTGCACGAGGCTCCATGTACACTTATCTATGTCCCGCGCTCATGGACTGGGCGTGTTTTTTTCTGTATTTTGCCGTGCTCTATGACGCGGGCCTGCAAGGCCTGAGCACGACCCAGTGCGCCTGGATCGGCGGCGGCATGCAAGTGACCTACATGGCGCTCAGCCTGACCTCCGGCCTGATTCTGAACCGGGGCAATGCGCGGGGCTTGCTGCTGACGAGCATTCTCCTGACCATGGGGGTCGGGGCGGGCATGCTGTGGTTGCACGGGTTTGTGCCGCTTCTTCTGGCCATGGTGCTGATCGGCGCCCTGATGGCGGTGTTCTTCAACGCTTTTCAGGCGCACATGCGCGGGGAGGCGGCGCCGGGGGAACTGTCCCGGGCCGTGGGGTTCTACACTCTGGCCTGGAGCGGCGGTTCGGCGCTGGGGTTCCTCACTGCCGGCTGGTTGTATGCCCATGGCCGGCCGACGATGACCCTGTTTGTGGTTGGACTGTGCCTGGTCATGCTGGGGCTGCTGCTCAGCCACCGCGCCAAACCGGCCGATGCGCCGTCGGTGGATGAGCATGTGGAGGAGGGGCCGGCCGGCTCGCGCGAGGTTCGTCCCGGCTATGTCTGGGTCGGCTGGCTGATGATTGTCACCGTCACCTTTGTGCAGCGGCCGCTGTTCACTTTTTTCCCGGCTTTTGGCGCCAAGGCGGGGGTCTCTTCCTTCTGGACCGGGCTGCCGCTGTTCCTGCACATGGCGGTGCTGGCGCTGGGAGGGCTGGCGCTGTGGAAATGCCGGAGCTGGCTGTACCGGCGCACGCCGCTGGCGGTGATGCATGTCGCCGGCATCCTGTTGTTGCTGGGGTTGTGGCGCTACCCGCAATATGGCCTGGCCGCCGTTGGGTTGACGCTGCTGGGACTGTATGCGGCGTTCGCCTATTTCTGCGCCGTGTATTACTCCAGCAATTCCGGCCGGCGCGCCTTCAACATCGGCGTCAATGAGTTCTTGGTCGGCTTGGGCTCCCTGGCCGGGCTGGCGGTGGTGCGCTGGTGGCTGGCCCGGCCCGGCGCCCACGAGACCGATATGTTCCTGGTTTGCGCCATCGCCTTGGGAGTGTCTCTGCTGGCGCAGCTCGCCGAGGCCTCGCGCCTGCCGAAGCCGGCCGTTGGCCAAACCGCACGGACATCCACGGACTAACACGGACTGGCACGCTTGTCATGCGTCCATGCACGTCCGTGAATGTCCGTGCGCGTCCGTGGCACCTATTTGCCGCACCCCGGTTTATAGTACCTCATGAAACGCGAACACACTTCTGTAGCAAAGGGCTTGCAGCCCGCCAGATCGAAAACGTGCGGCTCGAAGAGCGCGATGAAATCGCTTTGCTACATTTAACAGGGATATGGCATGACGATGCAACTGGAACCGATGGACGTCTTGGTGATCGGCGGCGGCGGGCGTGAGCATGCGCTGGTGTGGAAACTGCGGCAGAGCCCACAGGTGCGGCGGGTGTTTGCCGCCCCTGGCAATCCCGGCATGGCCGGAGTGGAACGGCTGTCCCTCTCCACGCTGGACGAACTGGCGGAGTTCGCCGTCCGCGAACGCATCGGCCTGACCGTGGTCGGCCCCGAGGCGCCTTTATGTGACGGCATTGTTGATCTGTTCCGCGCCCGCGGACTCCGCATTTTCGGGCCCGACCGGAACGCCGCGCAACTGGAGGGCAGCAAGGCATACGCCAAGGATTTCATGGCCCGCCACGGCATTCCGACGGCGGCTAGCGCCACCTTCACCGACGGCGCGGCGGCGGCGGCTTATGTGCGCGCCCAAGGCGCCCCGATCGTGGTCAAGGCTGACGGTCTGGCGGCGGGCAAGGGCGTGGTGGTGGCCGCCACCGTGGACGAGGCCCTGGCGGCGGTAACCGACTGTTTTGCCGGTGCCTTTGGCGACGCCGGGCGCACGGTGGTGGTCGAGGAATGTCTGGTCGGCGAGGAAGCTTCCATCCTGGCCATCACCGACGGCGACACCATTTTGCCGCTGGCCTCCGCCCAAGACCACAAGCGCATAGGAGACGGCGACACCGGTCCCAACACCGGCGGCATGGGCGCCTATTCGCCCGCCCCGGTGGTTACGCCCGAGCTGTGGGCGGTCATCCAGCACGAGGTATTGGACCGTTTCCTGGCCGGCTGCCGCGCCGACCGGCTGGATTATCGCGGGGTCATTTACGCTGGCGTCATGGTCACCGCCGGCGGCCCCAAAATACTTGAATTCAATGTCCGCTTTGGCGATCCTGAGACCCAGCCGATCCTGATGCGCCTGGACAACGATCTGGCCGAGGTGCTGGCCGCCGCCGCCGACCGCCGCCTGGGCGAGGTGACGCTCCACTGGGCCGATGATGCCGCCGTGTGCGTGGTCATGGCCGCCCAGGGGTATCCCGGGGCCTATCCCAAGGGCGCGGTTATCACCGGCATTCCCGAGGCCGAGAAGCTGGGGGCCGCCGTGTTCCATGCCGGTACCGCCCTCAATCCTGCCGGTCAAACGGTCACCGCCGGCGGCCGCGTGCTCGGGGTTACCGCCCGCGGCGCCACCATTCATGACGCCGTGGTCAAAGCCTATGCCGCCGTGGCCTGCATCCATTGGGACGGCGCCCAATATCGTCGCGACATCGCCGCCCGCGCCCTGAATCGTGAAGCGTAAAACGTAATGCGTGATGCTCCGAACACCGAACCCTGAACACCGAACACCATAGGGCAGGCAGCGACGCCTGCCCCTACGGAAACCAGCCTCCCATGTCTCCCATGACTCCCATGACTCCCATGACTCCCATGAACACCGTCACCAAGCTTTTTCTGCCGCCCCGGCATTATCCCGGCAACACCGGCATCTACGTGCAGCAGCCGATTGATGAAGCCTCCTGGATCTGGCATCCGGGATGCGGGCGGGAGGAGCGCGTGTTCCTGCTGTTTCGGCGTGTCTTTACCGCCGCTGGCGAGCCGCTGGTGATCCATGTCAGCGCCGATGAGCGTTACGAGCTGTTCCTGGACGGCCAGCGCATCTCGCGCGGTCCGGACCGGGGCGACATTGAGCACTGGGCCTACGCCTCCTACCGCATCGAACTGACGCCCGGCGAACACACCCTGGAGGCGCTGGCCTGGACGTTGCTGGACGGCGCTCCGGTGGCCCAGTTGTCCTGGCGCGGCGGCTTTATCCTCAAGGCCGACGGCCCCTACCACGCCGCCCTGACCACCGGCGTCGCTCCCTGGGAGGTGGCCCGGGCTGGCGGCTGGAAACCCTGCGACGGCATCGCGCCGGGGGTGTTCGGCGTGGGAGCCAGCCTGGAATGGACGGGCGGCGCGGCACCCGTTGAGCCGGCCGTGGCCCCCGTGGTCGTGCACGGGCCGGTCGACAACAACTATTACGGGGTCGGCGCCGCCGGCTGGAAATTGTTTCCCTCGATCCTGCCCGAACGGCTGGACCGCCTGGTTCATCCCGGTCAGGCGGTGGCGGCGGGGGACGGCATCCCCGATCTCCGGTTCCAGTTTGGCGAGGCCCATTTGCGGAGTCCGCAGCTGGCGGACTGGCGGCCGCTGGTCAGCGGCACGGGCGAGCTGACGGTTCCCGCCGGCCAGCAGTACTTTGTGCTCATCGATCTCGGAGATTATTACACTGGCTTCCCCCACCTGGAGGTGGCGGGCGGCCGGGGCGGGTGCGTGACCTGGTCCTGGGCCGAGGCCCTGTTCCTGGAGCCCGCGGTGCCGCACAGCAAGCTGAAGGGCAACCGCGGCGAAGTCGCCGGCAAGTACTGGGCGGGCAATACCGACCGGTTTCCGTTGGACGGCGCCACTTGCACCATGACCACTCCGTGGTGGCGCGCCGGCCGCTTCCTGCTGCTGACCGTGACCACTGTCGCCGAGCCGCTGACCCTGCGCCGGCTGGCCGTGGCCGAGGAGCGCTACCCGCTGGAAATGGAGGGGAGCTTCACCGCGGACGACCCGCAGTTGCCCGCCATTCAGGCGATCTGCGTCCGCGGCATGCAGATGTGCGCCCATGAGACGTACATGGACTGCCCGTTCTACGAACAGTTGATGTATGTCGGCGACACCCGGCTGGAAATGCTGGTCAACCACGTCATGAGCGGCGACGACCGGCTGGTGCGCCGCTGTGTCGAATTGTTCGACTTTTCCCGGGTCAACAAGGGGCTGGTCAATGAGCGTTATCCCAGCTCCGTGGTCCAGCACAGTCCGACCTTCTCCCTGATCTGGACGCTGATGCTGCATGACTTCGCCTACTGGCGGGGGGGGGACGACTGGTTGCGGGCCCGGCTCCCCGGCCTGCGCGCCATGCTGGAGCAGTTCCAGCCCTACCGGACCGCGGACGGTCTGCTGGAGAATTTGCCCGGCTGGCCGTTCATGGACTGGGTCCGGGCCTGGCCGATCGGCAATCCGCCGGGCGCGGTTGGCGGCCTGTCATGCGTGGTCAACCTGCTGTACGTGATGGCGTTGCAGAAAGCGGCCGATCTGGAAGACATGATGGGCGAACCGTTGCTGGCCCGGCGTCACCGGCAGAACGCCCGGCTGGCCGCCAAGGCCGTGGTGGCCCGTTTCTGGCAGGCGGACCGCGGCCTGCTGGCCGATGACGTGGAGAAGACCAAGTTCAGTGAACACGCCCAGGCCCTGGCCCTGTTGACCGGCACGGTGACCGGTGCCAAGGCTAAGCGGGTGCTGGATGGGTTGCTGACCGCAACGGACCTGCAACGGACCACCTCCTATTTCTCCTTCTATCTGTTCGAGGCGCTGTGCCAGAACGGCCGCGCCGACCTTATTCAGACGCGTTTGGAGATATGGCGCGAGATGGTGCGCCTCGACTGCAAGACGCCGCTGGAGGAGCCCGAACCGTCGCGTTCCGACTGCCATGCGTGGAGCAGCCAGCCGCTGTTTCATCTGTATGCCAGCATCGCCGGCATCCGGCCGGCATCGCCCGGCTTCAAGACCGTGCGCATTGCGCCGCAACCTGGGAGCTGGAAACAGCTGCATGCCGTGCTGCCGCATCCCGCTGGGGAAATACGGCTTGATCTCGAGTGGACCGGCGCCGGTTACGCGGCGGTGGTGGCGCTACCACCGGGCATCACCGGAGTGCTGGCCTGGGGCGGGGTGGAAACCGCGCTGGCCGCCGGCGAACAGCGCCTGCATCTGCCGGCGTGATACTGATGCACCTTCGACGATGACGGGTTCGTCCGCCCGATCCGGGCGGCTCCCGGTCAGGCAACAAAAAAGCGACGCCCGAAAGAGCGTCGCTTTTTTTATTTCGTTACTTGGCAGCCGTCAATCAGTTCCGGCGGCGGCCGGTGGCGGTCATGAGCACGGCGGCGAACGAACCCAGGGCAAGCAGCAGGGAGGGCTCGGGGGCGCCGAAAAAGTGTCGGATGTTGCCTTTGCCAATGTCCACTACCAGGACGGAATCCCGGTAATTCCAGTCGGAACTGACACTCATGTCCTCAAAGGAAAGCAGGAGATAGGGGGTGTCCTTGACGGCAAAGGCCATGGCATGCACCTTGCTGTCAAAATTGGCGGCGACATCGGTCGAAAAGACCTTATTGAGGTTGGCGGGGCTGGTGTACGCCGGATTGCTGGCGCCATTCGAGATGACGAAGAAATCGAGATTCGTGCCGGCGTTGAACGTTCCCAAGTTGACATAGTCGCCGGGCGTCAACGGGGTGGGCGTCGACGCATTCAGGAAGGCCAATTGGGGGGTTCCAGAGTTTACGCTCGCCCCGTTGGCGTTAAAGCCGATGCTATTTTTGTAATCGGCGCCTTCGCCAACAAAGTAGAGTCGGGCTTGGGCGGTGGTGGCAAAATTGATCTGGGCCGGGTCGATCTGCAGGGTGGTGTACCCCGCAACGGTGGTTTTGCTGCCAATGGTGCCCGACTGCGCAACGGTTTTGACCGCCGGCAAGAGGGTGCTGGCGAAAGCGCTGGCCTTGGCGTCACCGCTACTGATGGAGGTCACCGGCTCAACGATGGACAAGTTGAACGGGGTGGTTTGTTTAGCTTCGGCCAGCCCGCTCAAGGCAAGTCCGGCAAGCATCAGAGAGGTGACAGCGGTTGTGGTTTTCATTACCGGTTTAGCTTTCCTGTATATAAGAACTATTCTTCGCAACTCTTGTTTTACTAACCTACACTACAATATAGCATAAAAAGTCGCGAGTGGCCACTTTCCCGTGAACCTGCACCGGGGAGGAGGAAACGCAAACGGCCCCGGTCATGCGAGGGTCGCAGAACCAGGGCCGTGGGGGGGAGGGTAAAAACCGCCCTGTGGGAAGCTTCTGCCTTAGGCTTGGACCGGGGCCGTGGCCGCCTCGGGGGAGGTGGCGGTGACCGGGGTTTCGGCGGCGGCTTCCGCGGGGATCAACTCGATGAAGCACATGTCGGCGCCGTCGCCGATCCGCTGGCCGAGCTTGATGATGCGGGTATAGCCGCCGGCCCGGGCGGTGAAGCGCGGGGCCACATCGGTGAAGAGACGGGAGACGACCTTCGGCTGGCCCATCACGGAGATGGCGCGCCGGCGGGCGGCGAGGGTGCCTTCCTTGCCCAAGGTGATCATCCGCTCGGCGAAGCGCCGGAGTTCTTTGGCCTTGGTCAGGGTGGTGGAGATGCGGCCTTCGATGAACAGGCTGCAGGCCATATTGCCGAGCATGGAGTCGCGGTGCTCGGAGGTGCGACCGACTTTGAAGGTATGTTTACGATGACGCATTGGCCGTTTCCTTCTTCATGGTGGCCAGGTACGCGTGAAGCGCCTGGCGGACATCTTCCGGCAGCGTCATGCCCATATCAAGTCCGAGCGGCTGCAGGACGCCCTTGATTTCCTCAAGGGATTTCTTGCCGAAGTTGCGGCACTTGAGCATTTCATCCTCGGTCTTTTCGACCAATTCGCCCAAGATGCGGATTTCGGCGTTGCTGAGGCAATTTTTGGCGCGGACGGTGAGGTCGAGGTCATTGACGCCCTTCAGCAGGTTGTCAAAGATGACCTGGCCTTCAGCGGACAGCGCCGCGGTGGAGATGGCGGCGGCGACGGCGGCGGCGGCAGCGGCGGCCGGGACATCCGCGGGCGCCATCGCCACTTCGGGCTGTTCGCCGGTGAAGACGCGGCCGAATTCGGTGAGAATGTGGGCGGACTGGCGGATGGCGCTCTCGGGGTCGATGCGGCCATCGGTCCACACTTCGATCTCCAAGCGGTCGTAATCGGTGCGTTGACCGACGCGGCAGGCCTGGACATCATAGCGGACGCGTTCCACGGGGCTGAACAGGGAGTCCACGGGAATGACGCCGATCGGGTGATCGTCACGTTTGTTCTCATCGGCGGTGCGATACCCGCGGCCACGGTCGATCTCGATCTCCATGCGGAGGGGGCGATCGCGGTCGAGGGTGCAGATGTGCAAGTCGGGATTGAGCACCTTGGTGACGCCGTCTTCCTTGACACAGGCGGCGGTGACCGGGCCGGCCTTTTCGGCGACCAGTTCGATCTTGCGCGGCAGTTCGCCGTCGCAGGTCAGGTGCAGGTTCTTAATGTTGAGCACGATTTCGGTAACGTCTTCGAGCACGTGTTCGATGGTGCTGAACTCATGGGGCACCCCATCAATCTTGATGGAACTGACCGCCACCCCCTCCATCGAGGAGAGGAGGATGCGGCGCAGGGAGTTACCCAGCGTGTTGCCGAACCCTTTTTCCCACGGTTCGGTGATGAACTTGGTGTAAGTCGGGGTGGCGGTGGTCTTGTCGACCACCAGCCCTTTAGGAATGGAAAAACCGGCGATACCAGACATCGAATACTCCTCGCGGTTTCAGCAGCTCAGATGCGGCGGCGTTTGGGGGGGCGGCAGCCGTTGTGCGGCACCGGGGTGATGTCTTCCAGGGCGGTGATTTCCAGCCCGGCTGCGGCAATGCCACGGACGGCGGATTCACGCCCGGTTCCCGGGCCATTGATGCGCACTTGGACTTCCTTGACCCCGAGGGAGATGGCACGTTTGCCGGCATCGGTGGCCACCTGCTGGGCGACATAGGCGGTGCTCTTCTTGGAGCCCTTGAAGCCTAGGCGTCCGGCGGAGCACCACGTCAGGACATTGCCACGCAAGTCGGAAATGTAGACCTTGGTGTTGTTGAACGTGGCGTCAACATGGGCAATGCCACTGGGGGCGTGAATGGTGCCCTTCGCCTTGATCTTCTTCTTCTTGGCATCATCGCCAGCGGCGGCATCGGCGCCTTCCGCGGCGGGGGCGCCGGACGGGGAGACGCTGGCCATCACCTCGTCAATTGCCAATACATCATCGGGCATGGGTATCTACTCCTGCTACAATTCATCAACCAAAATACGGGAGGTCGGGGTTAGGCCTTGGCGGCTTCGGGGCCCTTGGTGGAGCCGTCGATCTTGCGGGCGGTTTTGTCGCGGATGGCGCCAACCGTCTTGCGGGCACCCTTGCGGGTACGGGCGTTGGTCTTGGTGCGCTGGCCGCGGACCGGGAGGCCCTTCTTGTGGCGGGAGCCCCGGTAGCTGCCAACAGCCACCAAGCGGCGGATGTTTTGGGCCACCTGACGGCGCAGGTCGCCTTCCACTAAAAAGCTTTCTTGGAGAACCTTGACAATGGCGCCGATATGGGCGTCCGTCAGATCCTTGGAACGCATGGCCGGATCGATCTGCGTACGTTTGCAGATTTCCTTGGCGCCAGTGGGGCCGATGCCGTACACATAGCGCAGGGCGATGTCCATGCGTTTGTTGGCCGGAATGTCAATACCCAGAATACGCGGCATGGTGTCTTGCCTTATTTCCTCGGACGGTGATCGGGACAACCTAGTGGCGGGAACGAAAGCGAAGGAGGGCGGAACTCAGCCCTGACGCTGCTTGTGCCGGGCGTTTTTGCAAATGACACGGAGCACGCCTTTGCGGCGAACCACGCGGCAGTTGTTGCACATGCGCTTGATGGAGGCGCGGACTTTCATGGTTGACACTTTCTCGTATTCCGGCCTCCGGAGCGCGCCGCGGCGGTACCGCCGGCGCCAGGCATCGGGGCCGATTCGCAAACAAAACAAAACGGAACTATAGCATGACTTTTTCCGGGGGCAACCCCGGCCGGATCATTTTTTCCGGTAGGTGATGCGCCCCTTGTTTAAATCATAGGGTGACATCTCGACGGTGACGTTGTCGCCGGGGAGGATGCGGATGAAATGCAACCGCATCTTGCCGCTGATGTGGGCGAGGATCTCGTGGCCGTTTTGCAACTGGACCCGGAACATGGTGTTCGGGAGCAGCTCTTTTACCACGCCCTCTACTCGGATGGCGTCTTTGGACACGTGAGAACCTCCGCTTCGCCTTCGGTTATCAAAACCATATGTTCAAAATGAGCTGACAGACTGCCATCCGCCGTGCGGACAGTCCACCCGTCGCCCCTATCCACTGTCACCCGCCAGCCACCGGCGTTAACCATCGGCTCAATGGCCAAGACCATGCCCGGCTGGAGGATGACGCCCCGGGCAGGGGTGGTGAAATTCGGCACTTCGGGCGGTTCGTGCAGGTCACGGCCGCAGCCGTGGCCGACGAAATCCCGGACCACCGAAAACCCCGCCGCCTTGACGACCTTCTCCACCGCTTTGCCGATCTCGCACACATCCACGCCACACCGGGCGGCGGTGATCGCCGCGTCCAGGGCTTCCCGGGTGGTGTTCAGCAACCGGGCGGCCACCGGAGCGGGCCGGCCGCCGGCGCAGATCGTGGCGGCCGAGTCGCCGATGCAGCCCTTGAGCCGCACTCCGACATCCAGCCCCACTAAGTCGCCGGGCGCCAACACGCGGTCGGCGCAACCAATGCCATGCACCACTTCCTCATTGACCGAAATGCAGACCTGGCCGGGATAGCCGTGATAGCCCAAAAAAGCACTCTCGCCACCCTGGCTTCGGATCAGTTGTCCCGCCAGCTGGTCCAGCATCAGGGTGGTCACCCCGGGCTGCACCTGCCGGCTCAATTCCTGCAACACCCGGGCCGTTGCGCGGGCGGCATCCCGGATGCCGGCGATTGTCGCCGGCGGATGCACCACGAACCGCGCTTTCCCTGGGGGTTTGGCCACGCTGCCTTACTCCAACCCGTATTCTTGGCAAAAGACCGCGAAATTGGCATGTTTCTCTAACGCGCCGGTGATCCGGCGCAATTGGCCGCTCTGCTCATACCAGTTGATGACCGGCCCCGTTTCTTGCTCATAAACGCCCAAGCGGTTGATCGCTGTTTCCAAGGTGTCGTCGGAGCGCTGGTAAAGCGCGCCGCCGCAACTGTCGCAGACATTCTCGACCTTGGGCGGCGTGAACATCATGTTGTGGATGGCGCCGCAGACCTTGCACAGGCGGCGGGCGGTGAGGCGCCGCAGCAGCAGGTCGCGATCCACTTCGAAGAGGACGACCAAGTCCACCTTCAGCCCGTCCTTGTCCAGCTCCCGCTGAAGCAGTTGGGCTTGGTTCAGGGTGCGCGGGAAACCGTCCAGAACGAACCCGCGCGCCTTGACCTCGGGGCTGGCCAGCTTGTTGGTCAGCAGCGTGACGACCAACTCATCGGGAACCAGCAAGCCCTTGACCATGTACTCGCTGGCTTGCTGTCCGAGCGGGCTGCCGCTGGCCTTTTCGGCGCGCAGCAAGTCGCCGGTTGCAATGTGTACCTGGCCGTACTTGGCGCACAGCAACTCGGCGATGGTGCCTTTGCCGGCGCCAGGCGCGCCCAGGAAGACAAATGTTTTCAGCATGGTGAGGGACTCCTAACGCCCTAGTACCCAGTAAGATCAAATTTCTCACCACGAAGGCGCGAAGGACGCGAAGTTGGATCGAAGCGTTTCAATGGCAAATACAGATCCAGAAAACCGTCGATTTATCTTCGTGCTCTTCGTGGCTTCGTGGTGAATCCGAAAGTTTAAGTGTTACAAGGTAGCTAGAGCGCGGCCGTTACTTCTGCAGTTTCTGCTCGAAGAGGGCGCGGATTTCGCGGCCGACGATCTCGATCGGGTGGTTGCCCAGCGCCTTGCGCTTGGCCAACAGGTTGGGGGCGCCGTTGCGGGCTTCGGCGAGCCATTCCTTGGCGAACGAGCCATCCTCAATCGCCTGGAGCGCTTCGCGCATGCGTTGCTTGACGCCGGCGTCGATGATTTTCGGGCCGACCGAGTACTCGCCCCATTCGGCGGTATTGGAGATGATGGCATTCATTTTCTGGATGCCGCCCTCGAAGATCAGGTCGACGATCAGCTTGAGCTCGTGGAGCACTTCGAAGTAGGCCATCTCGGGCGGATAGCCTTTTTCGACCAGGACTTCGAAGCCGGCCTTCATCAGTTCAACGCAGCCACCGCACAGGACCACCTGTTCGCCGAACAGGTCTTCGTGGGTTTCTTCTTCAAAGGTGCATTCCAGGCAGCCGGCGCGGGTGAAGCCCATGGTCTTGGCCATGGCGAGGGCGATGTCACGCGCCTTGCCGGAGGCGTTTTGGCGGACGGAGATCAGGCCGGGGACGCCAAAGCCCTGAAGGAACGCCTTGCGTTCTTCGGAGGCGGGGCTCTTGGGGGCGACCATGATCACGTCCACGTCGGCCGGCGGCACGATCTGCTTGTAGATGATGTTGAAGCCGTGGGAGCAGCTCAGAACCTTGCCCGCCTTCATGTGCGGGGCGATGTCCTTGGCGTAGACGGGGCCGTGGAATTCGTCCGGCAGCAGCATATGTACGATGTCCGCCCGGGCGGCCGCTTCGGCGATCGGCAACACTTCGAAGCCGTCCTGAATCGCCTTGTCATAGGACGCGTCTTTGATCGAACCGATGATCACTTTGACGCCGGAATCCCGCATGCACAGGGCCTGGGCGGCCCCCTGGTTGCCATAGCCGATCACCGCCACGGTTTTACCGCTGAGCATCGCCGCGTCCGCGTCTTGGTCGTGCAGAATCTTCATGCCTTGATCTTTCCTCGCTGCTGGTCTGTGGTATAAGAATGGGGGACTGCCCCGCTGTTCGGGGGGCCGGCACCCGTGCGGTGGCGTGCCCCGCCCCGGCGCCAAAACAAAACGATAACCTAGCCGGCGAAGGGGCGATATGCAACTCCTTCCGCCGCCGGTTGCAATCGTGGGTTTCGGCGGTTAAGATAGCCGGGGTTTGCCGCATGAGAATGTGCGGATGACCTGGGGATTTCACGGCATCATGAAAATCAATTGGCGGGGAGTGCTGGCGGGCGTGGTGCTGGGGGCGCTGACGGGGCCGGCCGGCCGGGCGGCGGAGACGCCGCCACCACCAGCGGCGGTGGCGGAGGCCATGCTGGGGGCACTGGTCAAGGGAGACTACCAGACTTTTGTCGGGGCCGGTACGCCGGAGTTGCGACAAAAATTAACCCTGGCGCTGTTCGACAAGGTCACGGGCGACTACGCGCCGCGGCTGAAGGCGGGGTACGAACTGGCCAGCCTGGGCTGCCTGCGCCAGGCCGGATGCGAGGTGTGGTTATGGCGGTTGCGCTTCACGGATGGTGGCGATGATGTGCTGATGCGCTTGGTGATGAAGAATGGCCACGTGGCGGGGCTGTGGCTGCAATAGCGGGGTTGCGGGGTTGAGGGGTTGCGGGGCTGGCGCGGCTAATTTATTGCGAACCAACAGGCAAGGACGACGGATGGAAGCGGTGAGGCAGGTGGTGCGGCTGGCGGCCGCGGTGGTGGCGGCCGGCTTGCTGGCGGGGTGCGCGAGTGTGCAGCGGATGCCGGGGCGGATGCTGGCCGGGTCGCTGTCCGGGCTGGGGGCGAGTTTGCAGGCCCAGCCGGACCCCGAATTGGTGCGGCAGGGCGCGCCCACGTTCATGCTGTTGCTGGACGGCCTGCTGGTCGACGATCCGGAGAATCCCCGGTTACTTCTGGTGGCCACGCAGTCGTACGTTTTTTATGCCCAGGCGTTTGCTTCGGCCGAGGCGGCGCCGGAACGGGCGGTCCGGCTCTGGGGGCGGGCACATGACTACGGGCAGCGGTTGTTGTCGCTGCACCCCGTCTACCGCCGGGCCCGTGCCGCATCGCCGGAGGCCTTTGAGGCGGCGGTGAATGCGTTTGGCCGGCCGGCGGTGCCGGAGCTGTTCACGGCGGGCGTCGCTTGGGCGGGATGGATTGCCGCCAATCCCAACTCCATGCGGACGGTGAGCGAGTTGCCGCAAGCCCTGACCCTGTTGCGGCGTGTGCTGGAACTGGACGACACTTATCAGGGCGGGGCCACGCACCTGCTGTTTGGCATTTATTACGCTGTGCAGGCGCCGGGAGCAGGGCAGGACCTGGGGAAAAGCCGCCACGAATTTGAGCGCGCCACCGCCCTGGCCGGACCGGGCGCCCTGGCACCGCGGGTGGCGATGGCCGAATATTACGCCCGGGCGGCCCAGGACCGGAAGTTGTTTGTTGCCCTCCTGACGGAAGTGACGGGCGCCGATCCCGCCGTCCGGCCGGATGTCCGGTTAAGCAATGCGTTGGCCGTGGAGCAGGCCCGCCGGCTGCTGGAGCGGCAGGACGAGTTCTTTGACACGGATGCCGCCCCCTAAAAGCCGAAAGCAGAAATCAAGAAAGCGGAAATGCGGCAACCCGGGTTGATTTCCGCTTTCGGCGTTTGCCGTTGTCTCTCGGACATCACCCCGCGTTGGTGGGGGGCGTCTCGCGTTGCGGAAAGCGCAGATGAAAGGCCGTGCCTTCGCCTTCCTGGGAAACCAGGGTCAGCTCACCGTCAAGGGAGGTAGCCACCCGGCGGCAGATGGCCAACCCCAGGCCGGTGCCCTTGTCTTTGTCCTTGGTCGAGAAAAACGGTTCAAAAATGCGCTCGCGAATGGCCGCCGGCACGCCGGGACCGTCATCGATCACCGACAGTTCGATTTCCGGCGGAGCGCCGGGTTGCGGCGCGGGCACCAACCGGGTCCGGATGGTCAGGCTGGAGCCCTTGCTTTCCATGGCCTGGACGGCATTCAGTGCCAGATTAAAGACCACTTGCTGCAGGGACGACCGCGGTGTCCAGACGACCGGCAACTCCGGGGCCAGTTCCAGCTCCAGTTTCAAGCGCTTCTCCTTCAGTCGCGCGTTCAGTAGGTTGAGGGTGTCCCGGAGCAGGTCGTTGACGTTGGTCCGCTCCCACTGCAGGCCGGGCTGGCGGGCAAAGTTAAGAAAACTGCGGGTCAGGCGAATGCAGCGGTCAAACTGTTCGCGGATGACGTCGAGAAACTCGCGCTCTTCATCCAGCGGCAGGTGGCGTTTGCTGTGAATGCTGCCCTTGAGCAGTTCCAAATACCCCTGGAGGACGCACAGTGGATTATTGAGGTCATGGATCATTTCGGCCGACAACTCGCCTACGGTGGCCTTTTTTTCCATGTCGGCCAGTTGTTCTTCCATCCGGGTGTTGACTTGGCGCAACTCATCCATCAAGGAATGGGTTTCACGCTTTTCCCGGGCGGCCTCCAGGGCGCGCCGGACCACTTCGTGGATTTCCCGGATGTTGTAGGGTTTGCTGATGTAGTCGAAGGCGCCGCCGCGCACCGCTTGTTGGGCGCTTTCCACGGTGCCGCAGCCCGTGATCAGAATGAAGGGGATGTCGTGGTTGCGCTCGCGGATGCGCTTGAGGAACTGGATGCCGTCCAGGCGCGGCATGCGGATGTCGCTGATTACCAGGTCGGGCGTGCAGGCCTCAAACTTTTCCAGGCCTTCCAAGCCGTCGCGGGCGACGATGACCTGATAGGTCGGGGTCAGGATGAACTTGAGCGATTCGCGCGGGCCCAGTTCGTCATCCACGATCAGGATGGCGGGCTTCGCGGTGTCAGGGGTGGCGGTGGTGACGGGATCAAGGTGTTGCATGGAAAGGTTTCCTCGCAGCCAGGCATTGGGCTTAGAAGGTGTAGGTGGCGCCGATGGAAAAGCCGTAGGTGTAACTGTCGTAGGTGCCCGTGGGGGCATAGGGGTTGTCCAAGGTCCGTTTCATGGCGTAGCCGACCAGGACCGCGGTGTCCAGGCGCAACGCCTTGGTGAGTTGGTAACCGACACCGGCCGCCAGCACATGCATGTCTCCGGTGGGGGTGTTGGCGTTGGCGTATTCCTCCGGGGCCGGCATTTCATTGTAGGCATAACCGCCGCGCAGGGTCCATTTCTCGGTGAGCTGGTACTCGGTGCCCAGCATGCACACCCAGCTGTCATTCCACTGCATTGGCGTGGTGATGGTGCCGAGGGGGCTGCTGGTCGCGATGGCCTGTTCATCCATGGTCGACCACAGGGTGTATTCGGCGGCCAGTTCCCAGCGCCAGTTTTGGGTGGCCTGCCAGGACACGCCGGCGCCGCAAATGGCGGGATAGTTCATGTTGGTGCTGGCGTCGTAACTTTTGTCCCAGCCTTCCACTTGGACCGTGCCGTCGTAATCCACCACCACGGGGCTGCGGAAGGTCAAGCCGAGGTTGACGGTGTCGGTCAGCTTGTATTGGGCGCCGGTGTTCCAGCCCCAACCGTCGCCGTCGACGTCCAGGTCCACTTCGCCCATGGGGGGGATGCCGAGGGCCGGCATGCCGACCCGGTCAATGCGGCGGTTGATGGCCCGGCTGGTGTAATAGTCCGCGCCCACGGCCAGCGACAGCCGGTCGGTCACCTGGTAGGCCACTGTCGGATTAATGTTGTACAACCCGATTTCGCCCAGCGTCGACCAGTTGCTCACATAGCCGTCATCATGCCAGCGCGAGCCCAGGCCGAACGGCGAGTACACGCCCAGGCCCAGCGCCATGCCCGGAATCGGCTTGAACGGCGTCGCGGCGTAGAAATTGGGCACCCCGTAATAACGGCCATTCGAGTTTTCCGAGTAGCCCTGGGCCCTGCCGTCGCCGGAATAATGGACGTCCGCATGGGCGAAATACGCATTGCCGATCACCTGGGGGGCGGCGAGCTGGGTCAGGCCTGCCGGGTTGTAGTAAACCGCACTGGCATCATCGGCCGAAGCCACAAAGGCGTCCGCCATACCCATGGCCCGGGTTGACTGGTCCTGGATTTGGAAACCGCCGGCCTGCGCCGCGGCGGTGCCCAAGCCAAGCAAGCAGCCGCTGGTCAGGCGGGTGATCGTGGGGGAAATGCGCATGTGCTTGTGCTCCCTAAAAATGTCGTGTTAAGCCACTGGCATGGTGGCCATATAGAAAATCGAATGCCAGGCCGCTTGTTATTATTGTAAAATTTTTATTTATAACTTGTTGTGTAATAAAATGACGGCCGTTGGCCGGCGGGGACGGGGGCGGGCGGACAAAAGGGTTGACAAAAATGTCAACCCGGTGGCCCTCCCCCGCCGCGGCCGCCCGCACACGGACGGGCACGGACCAGCACGGACTAACACGGACGTTTTTGGGTGGGCGTCCGTGAGTGTCCGTGCCGGTCCGTGTCAGTTCGTGTGCGCCCCCCGCCTTTCCCGGTTATGTTTTGAGAGGCTCTTGCAAAACCCACGGTTGCCTGGAATTTAGAATTCAGAAGCCAGAATTCAGAATGAAATGCGATCTCGCTTGTCCGCATGGTGTTAAGCATTCTGGCTACTAGCTACTGAATTCTGGCTACTTTTGCAATTTCCTCTTTAAGAAAAAATGCGGCACGACAGGAGCGGCACCGGATGGAACGCACATTGGGCGGCATGGAACGCGGGGTGTGGCGGGTGGATCAGGCCGGCCCCCTGAATTTTGTCGCGGTGGCGGCCTATCGCGGACCCCTGGCCCCGGCTGAATTGCGGGCGGCATTAGCTGGCTTGCAGGCGCGGCATCCGGTCTTGCGGGCGCGGATTGTGCCTGACGCGGCCGGGAAACCGGCGCACTGGATGGCCACGGGGGTTCCCGTGATTCCCCTGCGGGAGGAAACCCGGCGTGACGACGCGCACTGGGTGGCTGAGCTGACCGCCGAACTGAATAGCCCCCTGCCGTGGCAGACCGGTCCGCTGGTGCGTGTGGTTCATTTACGGGGTGACGCGGGCGGCGAACTCTTGGCTGCTTTCCACCACGCGGCGGCCGACGGCGAGTCCGGCGTGACCTTCCTCCGGCATGTGCTGGCATTGGCGGCCCGGCCGGACCGGGCACCGCCGCTGTCTCTGCCGATGCGTCCGGCACTGGAGGCGCAATTGCCGCGCCGCACCCGTGGGGTGCCGGGGTGGCTGCTGGCCGCCGGCATGGTCTTGCGTCAGTTGCCGCGCCTCTCGGGCCTGGGCCGGATGCCGGTCGCTGCTTGGGCGCCGCCCCATGACCGGCGGACCGGCGTCATTCCACTAACCTTGGATGCCGCCGTCACGGCCGCCCTCGTCGCCCGCTGCCGGACGGAGGGCACTTCGGTGCATGGCGCGTTGGCGGCGGCGTTCCTGCAGGCGGCGGCGGACGTGATCTTGGCCGCTGGCGGCCGGCGACCGGCGCGGCTTGGCGTGGTCTCGCCGGTGAGCCTGCGTGCCGCCTTGGAACCGCCGGTGAGTGGAGACGAGTGCGGCCTGTTCGTTTCCGCGGTGACGGTCTTGCCGTCCCTGGCGCAGGTGACCGGGGCGTTTTGGCCTTTGGCCCGCGCGATTAAAACGGAACTGGCCGCCGCCCTGCGCCGGGACGAGCCGGCCCTGGCGGTACGCCTGCAAAACCTGGCGCTGGCCGGCACCGGCGACCCGGAGCGTTTAGCGCTCAAGGCGGAACGCCTCTTTCCGGCCGCCGTCGGCATCACCAATCTGGGCCGGCTTGGCGACGTTCCAGAAACGTTTGGCGCCGTCACTCTGGAACGGCTGCATTTCTCCGCCGCCCTCAACGCCCTGGCCGGAGCCGGGCTGGGCGTGGCCGCGACCACCTATGCCGGCCGCCTCCAGCTCAATGTCGCCCACGCCGAACCGCTGCTGCCGGCCGCCCGCGCCCAGGCCATGGCCGAGGACGCCCTCGTCCGCCTGCACGCCGCCCTTGCCTGAGGCGGCAGGGGGCATAATGAGGAACAGGACACGCATTATTTACCACAGAGAGCACAGAGAACCACAGAGAAAGGTTGGCGCCAAAAGAGGTCTCGTTATCCTCAGTCGTCGCTTCTCTGTGCTCTCTGTGTCCTCTGTGGTGAAGGTGACTTGGTCTCGGTTGCGCCGAATCGGCTATACGGCGCAAAAGGGACAGGTGCGTTCGCGGAAAATGGTGCCATATTCTTTGATCGGTCTTCGTGCGCTTCGTGCCTTCGTGGTGAATGTTTTGTCTTACCGGTTCCAAATAGAGGAGTTCCCGTCATGGCCCTCGTGATCAATCAGGTCGAGAAAAAAATCGGCTGCTTCGAAATCGCCCTGGTTGGGCGGTTGGACAACGAGACCAGCGCCCGCCTGCTGGGGGTGGTCAATGCGTTGTTTCAGAACCGGGTGAACGCGCTGCAGTTCAATATGCGTGCCTTGGACTACGTCAGCAGCGCCGGCCTGCGGGTCATTCTGATGGCCATGAAGGCGGCCAAGAAAGCCAATGCCGCCTTTATGGTCATGGAAATGCAGGAACCGGTGAAGAAGGTTTTCGAGATCGCCCAAATGGTGCCGATGAACGAGATCTTCGCCAGCGTCAAGGAAGCCGACGACTACTTCGACGAAATTCAGCGCCGCGAACGCCAGAAACAGCCCGGCGGCGGAAACTGAGGGTTGGGGAAGTCAGAGTGTTTGAACCGGTTTCAAAAGTCCGGGTCATGGCGCCACGTTATTGGAGTGCGGCAGTTGCCGAGAAAACCTCGGTAACTGGCGGCCATGGGGTGTATGACAATTATGTTGGTAGGGGCCACCCTTGTGGAAAAGGGTGCGTCCACAAGCCCCTTCCTAAAACTTTTGGATCTTAAACCGGAGGGGTGCTTCCGCCACAAGCATTCCTCTCTGATCTACATTTTACCAGAACGGGTTGTGGCGGAAGCGCCCCCCTGCGTTAAGGCACAACCAGGTTTGACGGACGGTTTGGGAACCGCCTTTCCTCAAAAGGGGGTTCCCAACATCATCCGACAAAACGGTCATGCACCCCCATGGCGGGCCGGTCAGGGATTGCGGCGGGCGAGGGTGACCAGGTCGCTGCCGCAGGTGTAGGTCATTTCCTGCTGGAGCGGGGTGAAGCCGGCTTCGGCGAGCAGGCGGTTGAACTCCGCCTGCGGCCAGAAATGCATGACGCCGGCGCTTTGGAAGCGGGCCAGGCGCGCGTTCCACCAGCCGACGGCCAGCAGATGGCGCAGGGTGCGGACTCCGCGCCGCAGGCCTTGCAGACGCAGGACCTCCATGGCTGTTTCGCCGAGGGCGATCGGCCGGGTCATGTTGGCGATGAGCAGCAGGCCCCCGGGCTTGAGGATGCGGTGGAACTCGGCCAGGGTGGCGGCGGGCGTGGTCACGGCATAGAGGGCGTGGATGCAGGCGACGGCGTCGAAGGCGCCGGTGGCGAAGGGCAGGGGACGATCCAGGTCGGCGGTGACAATGCGGAATCCGGGCGGCACCAGGGTGCAACTTTTGTCCGCGGCGCGGTCAAGCATGGCGCCGGCGCGATCAAGGGCGGTGACGCGGTAACGGGGCGCCAGACGCACCGATAGGTTACCGGTGCCGCAGGCGGCGTCGAGCACGGCGGCACCCGCCGGCAACGGACCGTGGAGCAACGCCTCCAAGCGGTCCATCAACACGTTGTAAAGCGGATAATGCTTGGCCAGCCGGTCGTAGACGGCGGCGTAATGTTCCCAAACCCGGGTGGTGGACGAGAGGGTGGTGTGGTGGGGCATGACGGAGGTCGTGAAAATACCGGGTTTATTGATATGTTGCGGTAATCTAGTACGTGAAGCGTGAAGACGTGAAGCGTGACCGGCGGGCATCCGAGCCCGGAACGTGAGTGACGGGTCAAAAGGTAGCGCGTATTCCAAAGGGAAGTGGATTTCTGTGGACCGGTCTAAAACGAACATTGAACATTCGACGTTCAACATCCAACGTGGATGATTCGACGTTGAACGTTGAATGTTCGATGTTGAATGTTCTTGCAACTGATTTCACCCATGAGGTTTTTGCATGTCTTCCGCCTCCGTTTATCCTCCGGCGCCGTTCGGGGCGTTGCCGACGCCCCGGCAACTGGCCTGGCACCGCCTGGAATACTACGGTTTCATCCACTTCACCACCAACACGTTCACGGGACGTGAATGGGGGTTTGGCGACGAATCGCCGGCCATTTTTAACCCCGCCGCCTGCGATCCGCGGCAATGGGCGCGGCTGGCCCGCGAGGGCGGCATGCAGGGGCTGATCCTCACCTGCAAGCACCACGACGGCTTCTGCCTGTGGCCGAGCCAATATACGGAACATTCGGTGGCGGCCAGCCCGTGGAAAAATGGCCGCGGCGACTTGGTGCGCGAGCTGTCGGAGGCGTGCGCCGCCGAGGGGCTGAAGTTCGGCGTCTATCTCTCGCCCTGGGACCGGAACCACCCGCTCTATGCGCACCCCGAATACATCACTTACTATCGCAATCAGTTGCGTGAGTTGCTAACGCAGTACGGGCCGGTCTTCGAGGTCTGGTTCGACGGCGCCAATGGCGGTGACGGCTGGTACGGCGGCGCCAATGAAAAACGTCAGATCGACAACGCCACCTATTACGACTGGCCCGCCACCAAGGCCCTGGTGCGGGAGTTGCAGCCGGATGCGGTGATGTTCAGCGATGCCGGCCCCGACATGCGCTGGGTCGGCAACGAGCACGGCGAGGCCGCTGCCACCACTTGGTACACTTTCAATATGGCCGGACGTTATCCGGGCTGTCCGGTGCACGATGATCTGGGTTGCGGCCATGAGGACGGCACCGACTGGCTGCCGCCGGAGGTTGATGTCTCCATCCGCCCCGGCTGGTTCTGGCACGAGCTGGAAAACGGCCGGGTGCGCTCCCCGGCGAACCTGATGAAGCTGTGGCTGCAGTCGGTCGGCCGCGGCGCCAACCTGCTGCTGAACCTGCCGCCGGACCGGCGCGGGGTGGTCCATGAGACGGACGCCGCCAATCTGCTGGCCTTCAAAAAGATCCGGGACTTGACCTTTTCCCGCAATCTGGCTGAATCGGCGGTTCTTGAGGCGTCCGATGTCCGCGGCGGCGATCTTGCCGCCTACGGCCCGGCCCGGTTGCTGGACGGCGATCCGGAGACGTACTGGGCCGCTGATGACGGCGTCTGCCAAGTCGAACTGCGGGTGGCTTTTTCCGCACCGCAGGCGGTCAACTATTTGCTGTTTGGCGAGGCAATCCAGCTCGGTCAGCGCATTCGCGGCTGGGTGCTGGAGGCGGAACTCGGCGGCGACTGGCAGGCGGTGGCGCGGGGCATCACGGCGGGTTACAAGCGGGCCGAGCGCTTCAATACCGTCACCGCGGCGCGCTGGCGGCTGCGGGTCACCGCCGCCAAGGCGTGTCCGTGCCTGCGCGAGTTCGGATTGTTCCACGCGCCGCTGCCGGTGGACGATCCGGTGATCGCCCGTGACGCCGCCGGCCGGGTGGCGGTGACGGTGCCTGCCGGCTTGGTCGCCCGTGTCACCACCGATGGCAGCGTGCCCGGCCCGGCCGCGCCGCGCTATGCCGCGCCGCTCGACCTGCCCGCCGGCGGTACGGTGCGCGCCGCGATCCTGCCGGAGGACAATCCCGAGGGGCTGTTCCTTGGCGGCACCGCCGCCGCCCAGCGCCGGTTTGGCCTGGCCAAGACGGGCTGGCGCATCCACGATTGCGACAGTTTTGGGCCGCCGTGTCCGCCGGAGAACATCCTGGCCGATAACGACGCCATCTGGCACACGCCGTGGGAAGGCGGCATTACCGCCCACCCGCACTGGATTGCCGTCGACCTCGGGCGCGAGATCGCGGTGGCGGGGTTCGCCTACCGACCGCGTGTCGAAGACCTCTCCCACGGCACCATTGACCGCTGGGAATTTTATGTCAGCGCCGACGGCGTGGCCTGGGGCGCCCCGGCCGCCGCCGGCCGCTTCGACAATATTCTGGCCAATCCGGTGGAGCAAACGGTGCGTTTACCGCAACCGGTGCGTGGCCGGTACGTCAAATTCGTCAGCCTCTCCGCCGCCGACGGCAAACCCTACTGCGCCATGGCCGGCCTGGAAGTGTTGGTGTGAGGCGTGAAACGTGATGCGTGACCCGTGATGTCAGGCATGATCGGTGCCGGCGTCCCACAGGTCCCAAGAGTCCCAATGGTCATAAATGTCCCAAGGCGTCCGCGCCGGCGCCGCTGTTGAGGTTGGGCGGGGGATACCGCCCGATGCCATTGGCGACAAAAGTGACCGGCGGCAACCGGTGGGCAATTGTTTGGGGATGGGGTAGATTGACCGTGACCGTCCGGCGCGCCTGTTGCGTGCCAGTCGTCGTTTGGAGCGGAAGGGGCCCATGAGCTATCTGACATTGTATTTTCAGGCGCACCAGCCGCGGCGTCTGAAGAAGAATCCGACCCTGGCCGCGCCCTTTGACGACCCGCTGGACGAGCAGATTTTTAACCGGGTCGCCAGCAAGTGCTATCTGCCGGCCAATGCGCTGCTCGGGCGTCTGGTCGAAAAATACCCCGATTTCCGGATCTGCCTGGGGGTCAGCGGCACGTTGCTGGAGCAGGCGCGGCGGTTTAATCCCGAAGTGGTCAAGAGCTTCCAGCGGCTGGGCAAGCTGGCGCGGGACACGGGGCGGGTGGAGTTCCTGGCCGAGACCTACTATCATTCGTTGGCCGGCCTGTTCCGGGACGGTGCCAAGGAGGAATTCCGCGCCCAGGTCAACCTGCATACCGCCCTGCTGGAGGAACTGCTCGGCGTGGTTCCCACCGCCTTCCGCAATACCGAATTGCTGTACAACAACAGCATTGCCCGGGTCGTCGGCGAACTGGGGTTCAAGGCGATGTTGTGTGAGCGGCGGGGCGACTTCATTGCCGGTCATTCCCCGAACGCGGTGTTCACCGACGTCCTGAAACAGTTGAAGGTGCTGCCCCGCAACGACGGCCTCAGCGATGAACTGGCCTTCCGTTTCTCCCACCGGCATTTCACGGCCGACGAGTTCGCCGCCTGGGTCGGCAAGGTGGACGGCGAATCGGTGCTGATCGGCCTGGACTACGAAGCGATCGGCGAACACCAGTGGAGCGATACCGGCATTTTTGAGTTTTGGGCGCACCTGCCGCAGGCACTGGCCAAGGTCCCGAACGTGGTCATGCGCAACCCGAGCGAGATCGCCGGTACCATTACGGGCGAGTTGCCGGTGGCCGACATTGACGATTTGGCCACCTCCTCCTGGGCCGACGAGGGACGCAACACCAATGCCTGGCTGGGCAACCGCGCCCAGCAGGACGGTTTTCAGCGCTATCAGGAGCTTGAAGCCAAGGCCAAGGCCAGCGCCGATGGCAATATGCTCGAAATCTGGCGCAATCTGGGCACCTCCGACCACTATTACTACATGTGCACCACGCGGCATGGCGCCGACGGCGGCGTGCATGACTATTTTAGCCACTTCGGCGACGTCAGTCTGGCCATTTTGGCCTATGGCAGCATCCTCACCGAGCTGCGTTGCGAACTGGGCGGGGTGCGCAGCGGCTTCCAAATCAAGCGCAATTCCCGGCGGCCGCGCATTCTGCTGGTCACGCCCGAGGTCACGGAACTGCCGGCGGGCATCGGCAATCTGGCCAACTTTGTGCGGGCCAAAGGCGGCGGCTTGGCCGACATCAGCGCGGCGCTGGTGGCCGAGTTGCTGCGCATGGGGCTGGATGTGCATGTCGCGCTGCCCAAATACGACCGGCAGATCTGCGACTACGCCCAGATTTCCGTCGGCGAGCTGGATCGTTTGGTCAGCCTGTTTCACACCTCCGAAGCCATTCATTTGGTCCAGGACTCCGCGTTTTCCCACTTGCAGCAGATCTATGAATACGGCGGCCCCGCCAATCCCGCGCTGCACCGCGCCGAGGCGTTCCAGCGGACGGTGATCAACCAGATCTTCGATGTCGCCATGCCCGCCCATGGCAAGATGCTGGTGCATTGCAACGACTGGATGACCGGGCTCATTCCCGCCGCCGCTCGGGCCCGTGGCATCCCCTCCCTGTTCACCGTGCACAATATCCACACCGACAAGGACACCCTGCGCAACCTCGAGAAGTGCGGCCTGGATGTGGCCCGCTTCTGGCGCGATCTGTTTCTGGAAAAGCATCCTGACTTTGTGCAGAATGCCTGGGACACCGTTGGGGTCGATTTCCTGCTCAGCGGCATCAAGGCGGCCCATTTCGTCAACACGGTCAGTCCGTCGTTTCTGCTGGAGATCGTCAACGGTTATTTCCCCGACCTCATTTCCTGGCAGGTCCGCGAGGAATTGCGCGCCAAGTTCAATGCCGGGGCCGCCACCGGCATCATCAACGCCCCCAAGAGCAATGTGGATCCGCGCACCTCGCCGGGGCTCAAGCGCAATTTCGATGAAAACACGGTCATGGAAGCCAAGCGCGAAAACAAGGTCGCCTTTCAGCAACAGTTGGGGCTGAATGTCGCGCCGGAGGCCGCGCTATTCTTCTGGCCGCACCGGCTGTACGGTCAAAAAGGGCCGCAATTGCTGGCTGAGATTGCCATGTCACTGGTCCACCATTACTGGAACGACCACCTGCAGATCGCCATTGTCGGCAATGGCGACGCGCAGTGGGAGAAGGCCTTTGGCACCCTGGCCATGGGCAGCCAGGGGCGCATTGCTTTCCGGGCGTTCGATGACGCCCTGAGCGAACTCGGCAAGGCCGCCGCGGATTTCATTCTCATGCCGTCCCTTTATGAGCCCTGTGGCCTGCCGCAAATGGAAGGCGTGCGCTATGGCACCCTGCCGGTGGTCCGCGCCACGGGTGGGCTCAAGGACACCATCCAGCACCTGGACCTGACCAATGACACCGGCAATGGCTTTGTCTTCAATGACTTCAAGTCGGACGCCCTGTGGTGGGCCATTGCCGAAGCCATGCGGTTCCAGCGGCTGCCCGCCGACCGGCGGCACCGTATTCTCCGCCGGGTCATGCGCGAGGGCATGCAAAACTTCAACCTGGAAAAAACCACTCTACAGTACGTCCGCCTCTATGAACGGCTGCTGGGCGAAAAGTTGATTTGAGTTCACGAAACGCCGGGCATCGGCGTTTCGTGGATCGCTGAATCCTTGCTCCTATCCTGGATTATTCATGAGTGTAGCAAAGGGCTTGCAGCCCGCCCAATCGGGCCGTACTAGCTCGAAGAGCGCGATGCAATCGCTTTGCTACAAAAAAACCACTTTCAGGCCTTCGTGAATAATCCAGGCTAGGACCTTGAATCTTGATATCAAAAACGAGAGGGATTCTGAAATGAAGACCAAAGTGATCACGTTGGCGGTGGCGGCGGTGCTGGCGGCGGGCGTGTCAGGCTGCGCCATGTTCAACCGGGGCACCCTGAACTACACCCGCACGACCACCATCGGCAAGGAATTGGTCGATCTCAAGGACGCCAAGGACAAGGGCGCCCTCTCCGACGCGGAATACGCCAAGGTCAAGAAGGAAATCATGGAAGGCGGCCCGATCAAGGCTGATGCCGAGATGAAGCGCAGCTGTCACAAGGACAAATGAGCGCGGGGCGAAGTGCCCCCCTTTGGCGTTTGGCACCAATCCGCCTTGAGGACGAATGCGAAACTAGCGAGTTCTCATTATTCCAAGGCCAGGCAGGATTGCCTGGCCTTGGAGTTTGGCAGAACTTCACGGTTGCGCCTTTTCCGTCCCAGCGGGACGGGGCGGGAATAGGCAGGGGCTTCAGCCCCTGTTTTGTCACCCCCCATTTCGCGTGCCGTAGGTACGCGGCGAATGGGGCCAGGCAGGGTTGCTGCGATAATTTAACACGTCCCTAGGCTT
>CAITYL010000277.1 GCA_903896595.1 uncultured Lentisphaerota bacterium | reverse complement strand
GTTCGGATTCACCACGAAGTCACGAAGAGCACGAAGATAAATCGAAGGTGTTTTTTTTGATCTTTATTTGCCATTGAAACGCTTCGATCAAACTTCGCGTCCTTCGCGCCTTCGTGGTGAAGGATTTTATGTTACGGGGTACTAGTGGGGGTAAATACCCCGACCTTCTAGGTCGCTTCAATGGTTTGGTGATAACGGTAGTAGATGCCAAATCGTTCCTGCACGCGTCATTATAAAACTCTTCTGATGTACTACGTTGCAATAACCTCGCGAAACGTTCGTCTGATGTCGAAAAAGGAAGTGGCTACGAGCGACTCCACAAAAGCCAAGAGATGTTGAACGTTGGTTCCTAATTGGTTTTGGCTGTTCGATACCCCGGCCCCTTGGGGCGGGGAGGATTCATTCGTCTTATCCGCTTAATTTCAAATATGGTATGCACCGGAATGTCACCGTGATGCGGCGAGCGAGACAACAAACGCGTCGATCGCCTGTTGATAACTCACCTGATGGCCCAACAGATTGGGATGCACGGTTTCTTTCGCGTTGAACAACGCCGCATCGCCGCCGCGGGCCGCCACCGCCTCGAACCAGCAGCGCTCGGCGTCAATGACCGCGCACCCCGTCTCGCGCGCCGCCTCGCGCATCACCTGGTTGAGATCCAAGTGGCGCAGTGAAACGGGGATGCGCCGGCCGGTGCCCAGCGGATCCTGCAACACCGTGGACCGCGAGGCCGGCGGCGTCATTTGCTCCGGCCCAACCGGGGCGGGAACGGCGGTGGGATAGGCTTGGTTGTAGGTGGCGGGCATCGCCCAGGCCACCGTTGAGATGGGGTGCGGCGAGGTCAGAATGACCGGGTCCGCCCCCGCCGCCTGCACCAAGCGGATGGCGGCGACCAATTGGGATCGGAAAAACGGCGGCGGTTGCGAGGCGTTATACATGGCGGGAAAGCCGTCGTTCATGCCGTAAGCAAACACCACCAGCGTCGGTTTTTTTCCTTCTTTCAGATAGGCGTTCCAGTTCCCGGTCGGCACGTCATTGAGAAATTGCGACAGGATGGAGCCGTTCAGCGAACGGTTATCGCAGACGACCTCAAACTTTTGCGCCGATTTGAAGGCCGCCTTTAAGCGCTCCCCCAAATACATGACCGGCGCCTGCGTCGCCGGATCGGGCAAGGTCGCGCCAACCCCCACCGAAGAGCCGAAACCGACAATGGTGATGGTGACGGGCTGGATGTTACGCAAATTGAGTTGATGGGTCAAGTGCGACAACGGCGCCGGTTGCCGGCCGGGAGCCGCGGCAAAAACCGCACCGGCGTCCAGACTCATCGCCACAACCAACAACGCGCCCAAAGAATATCGGTTTAATTTCATATGATGGAACTTGTTATGTTCGGCGTTACTTCAAGACCGGGAGCCGCCCGGCCTCGGGCGGAAACCGATGGCGTCACACCAGTTCCGCCCATTTCATTGGGCCACCGTCCGCCAAACCAATGATGCGCGTCTCCGACGATGACGGGTTCGTCCGCCCGAGGACGGGCGGCTCCCGGTTTTGGGAAAACACCATTCCTTTTGATTCCGGCCAGCCCGGTTTAAGGCACGGTCAGCATCCAGGCATCAAGCTGGACGGCGCGCAGGGTCCGCCCCTCCAGGGTGGCGCCGATGTTCTTTTCCGCCTCGCCGCCCATCAGCTTGGTGTCCAGGCGGGCGATTTTGGAGAGCTTGTCCACGGCCACGATCTCCACCGTGTGCCGGCCGGCGGCCAAATCGCCGACCGCGGCGGCGGCCCAGCCGACCTTCACCCGGTCAACGCCCAGGCCCGCATTCCACGGGGTCAGATCCAGCTCGTCGCTCAGCGCGGCTTCGGCGGGAATCAGGGCCGCCGCGCGGCCGTCAATGAAAATCTGCACGTCCATGGCCGGCGCGGACATGCGGCGGAGATGGAATACCGCCCCCTTGACACGGGGGGTCTCGACGGCATAGCGGGCGGAAAACGTTTGCCCGGCCGGCGGGGCGTTGTGGGTGTTGATGCCGATGGCGCTGCCGCCGCTGTAGCGCGAGTACCCCTCCAGCATCGGCTGGGTGAAGGTGGTGGCCGCAAACGCCTCGGCCTCCCGCCACAACACAACCCGACCCGGCGCGACGGTCGCGGGCAGCCAGCGGTGAAACACCGGCGGGTTCGCCTTGAGCAGGTCGTCCACGGTGACGCCGGACAGCAGTGCCACTTCCGGCTGGCCGACATCCGGATAAAGATAACCGCCGCGAAGATACGCCGGCAGGCCGGTTTCCGTCTTGGTGTACGGCGGCCGGAGCAGGGTCAGAGATTTGCCCGTCCCGGCCGCGGCCAAGACCAGCGGTTTCCCCTGCAAGTTCACGGCGGCGGCCGTCGCCGGCAGCGTCACCTCGGCCCGGTCACGTTCAACACAGGTCCAGACCAGCAGGCGGCCATCCGGCAGCGTCTGCCCGTTCAGGTCACGAGTCTGAAACACGCGGTAGCCCAGGACATTCTGGCGAAACTCGTCCAGGGTCATGGCCCGGGGCGCGGGCGGTACGACGCCGATGCCGTCGGCGGTGAAGCCGTTCAAGGGAAACTTGCCGCCGGGGCCCAAACGATAGACGTTGCGGAGTCCGCGCTCCGCCGCCGCGAGCGCCGCCTGCTCGCCGGGGGTCTGCAGCGGCAGCGCGGCCAGCAGGCCGTACCAGGACGCGTCGGGCCGGAGCGCCGGCACCATCCACCGCCCGTCCGGGCACTGGCGGATCTGGGTCTTGACGCCCGTGTAATGCCCGTTCATCTCAAAGAGCGCCGGGGTTTGTTCCAAAATTTCTTCATGGCGGAGATGGGCTGGATACCAGCCGTAGACCTCGGGCCGGTAGCGCGCCAGGCGCTCCGCCGCGTGCCGATAAAGTGCGGCATGGCGCCCCAGCCATTCGAGCTGGCGCGGATCGCGGAACAGGTCAGTGGTATTGAAGGAGGGGTTGCCGGAAAAATCCAGGCCAAAATGATAAAACCCCTTGGACCCGAGCTTCATCAACTGGTCGATGTCGTTCAGCATCTGCAGGCGGTCCAGATAGCCCGCGTACGGTTTCTGCCCCTCAAAAGCGGCCGCCGAAGACTCGGTGACCAGCACCCACTGGGAACGGGCTGATTGCAGGGCCTGGGCATACGGCACCAGGGAGTTGTGGTAGACCAGGCTGTCACCATAACAGTAGGCTTCGACGCCGTTGCCGTCCATGCCGCCGTGCGGATTGGGATTGACAAACCAGTCGCTAAACCAGCAGTTGTGTTTGAGCACCACCGGCACGTCGGCAATGCTCTTGAGCGTGTCAGCCGCGCGGTTGATGAAGCCGGCGCAGACCGCGCCACGGTACGCGGCCAGATCTTTAAGCGCGGCCGGATTCTCCGTCCCGGTCGTGCAGCGGGCGCCAGACTCCGGATCGAGCCAGGCCACCTCGCGGGTGCCGGCATGCAGCGGCAGCAGGCGGGCGGCAGCGGCAAAGGAGTTGAGCTTGCCGCCGGTCACCCCCCAAGCCGCGGCGAGCGCCGGCACGGTCTGATATTTCCGCATGAGCACAGCGGCAAACCCCGCCCGATACTCGTCACTGGTGCACAAGGTGGTCGCCGCGGCATGCATCTCATTGCCAAACGGGTCGATCCACAGCCGCATACCGGGCCCCAGGGTCAGACTGCCGTAAACCTCCCGAAGCTTGCGGAGATACTCTTCGATCGATTCGCCATAGCCGGCCGGATCGCCCGGCGACAACGGCAGTTCCGGCAGGAACGCCAGCGTCCGTGCCCGGGCCGCCGATGCGACCGCGACGGTGGCGCGCAAGGTCACCATATCCCCTTTGCCCTCGACCTTCCGGACAGGCTGGGCCGTGAACCGGCCGATGCCGGCGGCCACCGCCTCTTCACTGTCCAGCAGCACCCAGGCGCAGCGGTGGGCGGCCCGCAGGTCGGCGGCGGGAATATCAACCGAAATCTCAGCCTTGGTCTGGCCGGCGGGAAGCGCCACGCGGTTAGCCGGATCGCGAATGAAGCCCAGGGAGGTGCGGGCGGGTTGACTGCTGACATGCAGGCCGTAACGCACCCCTTCCTCCTCGCAGGCGGCGACCAGGCGGTTCAGGTCATTGGGATTGTTGTGGACAAAAAAGCCGTTGAAGAAAATATCCCGCAACCCGTTCTGCTTGAGAATGGCCAAACGCTGGTGCAGGTAGGTCAGCTCCTCCTGGACCATGGGGGCGTTGTCGGCCTCGCCGGCGTGGGTGGCCCAGTGGATTTTCGAGTTGATCATGCCGCCAAAAGGGATGTATGGCTCGCCGTCCCAGACCAGCAGATTGGTGGGCAGCACGTGCCAGGGATGGGTCTGGCCGGCGGCATCACGATAAACGCCCCAGGCGGCGGGAAAGGCGTTGGCCGCGGCCAGCCCCGCGGGAATGACCAAGTGTCCTTCGGCCGGCCGCGCGGTCCGCTGCGCAATGGGTACGCAGATCACTTCCAGATCGCCGGCGGGCAGGTTGCCCGGCAGCGTGAACTCCAAAGCCAGCGTCCGTTCCGGCCGGGCCGGCTGGATCACGGCGGCGTACAACGCCTGCCGCTGCACGAAACCAATCCACAGGTTGCCGTCAGGCGGCCGGTTCCACTCGGTTTGCAGATAAACCCGACCGTTCCGCACCTCCGCGGCCTTGACCGTGCCATGCAACGGTTCCGGCGCCACCGCCGCATACACCGATGACGCCGCCAGCAAAATCCCGGCCATGAACAATTTCTTCAGCATGAAAGACACTCCATTTTGCGGATTTTTTCTATTCACGGCGGTCTTTGGTTCGTTGTACCGACTTTAGTCGGGCCTGTTGCGCCCCCGCCATCGCCCCACCGGCTGAAGCCGGGACAACAAACGAGTGCCAGCCGGTGATGGGGCTCAGAAGCTCCAGACGTCCGAGGGATCGCCAACCCCGTAGGGCGCGCGGTAATAGCGCGACTTTTCAACTGTCTCGACATGCCCGTCAATAAACGAGAAGTTAAGACGGTTACCCACATGCTGGGTGGTGGGGTAGGACTCCCATTGGGTAAGCAATGGGTATCCTGACGACCACAGGCCGCTATAATGGTCGACGGTAGTGTCCCCCAAAAGCACCGTCCGGCTCGGTTTTTGGGCGCGCGCCAGATCGGGCGAATCCAACCAACCGCCCAAGTAAAAATTACGGCCATAACTGGCATTGATCAGCCCCCGCGGCGTGGCTCCGGCCGCTTGTTTGACCGCCTCGGGACAGGACAGCAGACTGCCCTGGCCCAGTTTCTCGGCTGCCCGGCTTTCCGCGCCATTAAGCAGGAATACGCCGTTGCTGCCAGTCGAAAACGCCGCGTTGCCAGTGACCACCGGCGCCATGATCCGCGACCAGAAAAAGTTCGCGCCGCCCTCCGTCCAACTGTTGGCCGGCAAATGCCCGCCGAACTCATCCGCATACATCAGGTGCTGCAGCGTGAGCTGGCGCAGGACATTGGAACAGTTAACCAGCAACGCCTGACGCCGCGCCTGCTGCAAGGACGGCAGCAGCATGGCGGCCAGTATCCCGATGATCGCGATCACCACCAGCAATTCAATCAACGTAAACCGTGATCTCGTTACCCGGGGCGTGTCGACGGGCCGTTCTAGGCGGGCAAAACGTTTCATGGCGGGGTGCTCGTGGTGGGCGAACCAGAGGGTTGGGGGTTGAGGGCGGGGACAAAGGACTCAAGGGACCTAAAGGACCTAAGAGACCTAAAGGACACAACGCATCACGCGGAGCTTTCATGGGCGGTCCCATTGGTCCTTTGGGTCGTTTAGGTCCTTTGTGAGGTCAACGCCGTCGGCGCGCCAGCGCCAGGCCGCCGAGGAGCAGCAGGGACAGCGCCGCCGGTTCGGGCACCGCGATGGTCTGGTCCCACGTCTGGAGTTCACCACTCGTGCTGGCACCGCCGTTCCGCAACAGGAAGGCGATCCGATCACCGGTCTTCACATTGGCCAGAACGGCATTGAGCGGTTTGGTCTGTCCGGCGGAAATCCAGTCAAAGGCCAGATTGGTCGTCGTCGAGGTGGCGGCATCGAGCAAATAGATGCCGAAACCATAACCGCCGGTCCCGGCCGTGAGGGTACTGGTCATGGTGGCCAAGCTATAGTCTTGGTCAGCCGTCCAGTAACGGATGGAGAACGCCGCATTGCCTTCGATGACACTTTGGCTGGTGGCGTTCAGGTAAACCGTCCGGCCACCGCCAAAATCCGTGTACCAGGACGTCGTGGGCGCATAGTAAGTGGAGGGTGCCATTTTTTTTGAGGCCAGTGGCGTCATAATTCTGAAACGTCAGGCCGGCATAGCTCCAGCCGTTGGCACCTTGGGTACTGGAAAAGCCAGTGACGGAATTGTAGATGATGGCGGCGCCGGCCAGTGGTACGGTCGCCAGCGCGGCGACGATCAGACCGACGAAGAGAAGTAACTTTTTCATGGTGCGTTTTCCTTTTGTCTCTGGCTTTGGTTATCGAACGGAACCTCTTACCTTAACGAACCTCTTTTGACGTCAACACTTCTGAAGATTGCACCGTGCCGAATTCATGCCCTTGAAACGGCCATGCCCATACCCCAAAACTCACAACGCCGCAGGCGGCGGCGAAGCGGCGGTGGCCCGCGCCACCAGTTCGGGCGGCACCAGGATCTTGCTGTGCTTGCCTCCTTTGGTTGAGGGTTTGCCGTGCAGTTTCCGGGACAACAGTTGCCAGGCCTGCCGGGCCAGGCCGTCGGTGGGCAGTTTGACCGTGGTCAGGGCGATGCCGGGGTCGGCCGCGGCGGGAATGTCATCGCACCCCACCACGGAAAGGTCCTCGGGCACCCGAAGGCCGGCGGTCCGCAGCGCGTAAATCAGGCTGATTGCCAACTCGTCCGTGCCGCAGGCAACCGCCGTGGGGCGGTCCGCGGGCGCCAGGGCCGCCAGTTTTGCCGCCGCCTGAATGCCGCCATGGGCGGGATCGCCGGTCACCAGAGCCAGCGGCGCCGACAGGGACCGGCGCCCCCAGGCTTGGGCAAAGAAACTGTGCCGGACGTTGTGCATGCGGGCACTGTCATCGCCCGCCTCACCGGCATGAAAAAAGGCCACCCGGCGATGACCGAGACGGTAAAAATAGTCCGCCGCCAATTCCCCGGCGCCCGCCGTGTCGAAGGCCACCGAGGGAAACTTCAGTTCCAAATCATCCCCGCCCAGCAGCACCACGGGAATGCCGCGGACGCTGCACTGCTCCAACAGATCGTCGTTGTGCCACGGCGAGCTCTGGGCCAGGATCAGGCCGTCCACCGGCCGGGAGACCATGGTCCGCAAATGGCGGGCCTCGCGGGCACTGGTGAACTCGCTGGTGGAAATAGTGACCGAATAACCGTCCGCGTAGCACACCTCGTCGAGATAGGTGAAAAAATCGGTAAAGAAGCGGGTTTTGAGGCTTTGGACGATCACCCCGATGGTGTTGGTGCGCCCGGTGGCCAGGGAGCGCGCGCTCTCATTGCGGACATACCCAAGTTCGCGGGCGACCTTTAGGATCAAGTCCCGCTTTTCCTGACTGACACCGATATTGCTGCCCGGCCGCGGACTCAGCACGGCATGCACCGCCACCCGCGACACCCCCGCGTGGCGGGCGATCAAGGTCATGGTCGGCGGCTTGGTCACGGTTCCGGTCTCGGCGGGTGCGGGGGTGTTTTTCATCAGGTAAATTATGCGCGTCATCATCAAACTATTGATAATATTACCCGAGTAATTAAACTTGCAAATATCCGCGCCCAAAAAAGTAAGTGGCCCGTGGAGGCGGCGGACTCGATGGACTCCATGGACGGGAGGGACCGGAGTGTTTTTTCCGTCCCCCCCAATCCGGTCACGCCAGTCCATCCAGTCAATCGGGTCCATTCAACGGGGCTTGGGCCGGCAGAATGTACCCGTCCCTAACCCGCCTTCCCTAACCCGCCTAACCCGGCATAGCCGGAACCAAAATAACGTCATTTCACCACAGAGGACACAGAGGGCACAGAGAGGTGAGACTGAATAGGGCCGAAAAACCGAACGATCACCGGCATTTTTTCCCTCTGTGTTCTCTGTGTACTCTGTGGTGAAATCATGCGCATCTTGCAACGGATTTCACTGGTATGGTGAAGAAAGGATAAGGAATAGCCGCCGGAACATCCTGCTCCGGTGTCCAAGTCTCGGGCGGAGGCAGGGTATATTGGTGCCATCGTCCATTCGCGCAACTCGCAAAACAGGGTCAGTTCCGGCCAGGCCGGGTTGGGAGAGCACGATGAAGCAGCTGTACACACTGGCCGCAGCGGCCGTTATGCTGGGGCTCGTTGCCGGTTGCAACACACCGGCGCGGCGGATCCACAACAATCCGAAGCTCTTCGCCTCCTTTCCCGCCGCGGCCCAGGCCCAAATCCGCCAGGGCCAGGTGGCACCGGGTTTCACCCGGCCGATGGTAAAAATGGCCCTGGGCCAGCCGGATCGCGTTTATAACAAGGAGACGGCGGGACAGACCAGGGAACTGTGGACCTATGTCGGTCTCGACCTGCCGCCCGGCGCCATGCGCGACCAGGAGTTCGATGTCGTCCACAGCAACGGCAAGGGGCACAGCCAATACCGGGTGGTGCCCGTGCCCAACCTGCCCCTCAATCAGGACCGGGAACGCGAGTATGACCGCATCCGGGTCGAGTTCGCCCCGGACGGCACGGCCGCATGCATTGAAACCTTGCGAGAGAAGTGAACCGCACAACAACCACGTACCGCCGTCTCATCGAACACTCACCACGGAGACACCGAGGCACGGAGGAGAACACGAAGACGTTGAATTGGTGTGACGCCGTCGTTGTCCGCCCGAGGCCGGGCGGCTCCCAGTCGTGAAGTAACGCCGATATTAAAAAGCGGCAAAGGAATTGCCGCACTCCAAGAACGGTGCCACCGGCGTTTGATCATACCGCGTTAGGGTTAAAAATTAATTAAACCGCAGATTGCCGAATATTGAACCGCAGATTATTGAGGTCGTTGCTGTCCTTCAGTGGATTTCCTTCGTTATTCGGACCTCAATATTCGTCACTCTGCGGTTGTGAAAAAGTTAAAAAAACATCCTCACGCAGTATATAACATCATGAGGTGTCGCATGCCTACTCCTCCCCGCCGCCGCTCCGCCGCCAAGCCCGAGTCCGAGCCCGACCTCACCTTCACCACCGGCCTGGCCGGGTTGGACCGGACCCTGCTTGGTCTGCGGCCGGGCGATAACGTCGTCTTGCAGGTCAACGACCTGGCGGATTACCGGCCGCTGGTCACGCCCTTTGTCGCCGCCGCCATCCGGGAAGGCAAGCCGCTGATTTATTTCCGTTTTGCCCGCCACCGCCCGCTGATTCCGGCCGGCTGCCCCGGCGTCCAGGTCCACCGTCTGCATCCGGAACGCGGTTTTGAGCGGTTCATCACCACCACCCTTGATTATATCGAAGAGGCGGGCCGCGGCGCCTGCTATGTGTTCGACTGCCTGTCCGAACTGGCCGTCGACTGGTACAGCGACCGCATGCTCGGCAATTTTTTCATGCTGGCCTGCCCGTTTCTCTACCGGCTCGACACCATCGCCTATTTCGCCCTGCTGCGCAACCACCATTCCCCCGTGGCCACCGACGCCATTACCGGCACCGCCCAGGTCGTGGTCGACATTCACCGGCACGAAGGCCGCCGCTACATCCACCCGCTCAAAGTCGACCAGCGGCATTCCCCCACCCTGTACATGCCGCACTTGTGGGAAGGCGACGCGTTCCGCCCGGTCACCGACAGCACCACCACCACCCGCATTTTGGCCGGCGACCCGCAGACCTGGCTCCAATTCGCCATCCACCGGCCGGGCCCGTGGGCAGAAACCCTCCAGCGAGCCCGTGACCTCCTGGCCGGCCTGCCCGCCGGCCGGCGCCGCCTGCCGCCCGAAGCCCGCGCCAGCTACGAGCGCCTGCTGCGCATGGCCGTCACCCGCGACGAGCGCGTGCTCGCCCTCGCCCGCCGCCATTTCACCCTCCGCGACCTGGTCGACATTGTCCAGCGCATGATCGGCACCGGCCTGATCGGCGGCAAGTCGGTCGGCATGCTCCTGGCCCGCGCCATTCTCCGCCACGCCGAACCGCGGCGCTGGGGCCGCCTGCTGGAAACCCACGATTCCTTTTTTATCGGCGCCGATGTTTTTTACACTTTTCTGGTGCAAAACGGCGGCTGGTGGTTGCGCCGGCGCCCGCGCGGCTGCACGCTTGACGAGATGGAGGCGCGGGCCGCCCAGGCCGCCGAAAAAATGGTTGGCGGCGTGTTTTCCGAGGATATCCGCCACCAGTTCATGGAAGTGCTGCGCTATTTCGGGCAGTCGCCCATCATTGTCCGTTCCAGCAGCCTGTTGGAGGACAACTACGGCAACGCCTTCTCCGGCAAATATGAAAGCGTCTTTTGCGCCAACCAGGGCACGCCCGAGCAGCGGCTGGAAGCGTTCATGAACGCCGTGCGCACCGTCTATGCCAGCACCCTGCAGCGCGAGGCGATCCACTACCGCGCCCGCCGCGGCCTGCTGGACCTTGACGAGCAGATGGCCCTGCTCGTTCAGCGGGTCTCCGGCGACCTGGGCGGCGAGTTCTTCTTCCCCCACCTGGCGGGGGTCGGCTTCTCCTTCAATCCTTATGTCTGGAACCCCGACATCGATCCGCACCAAGGGTTGCTCCGCCTGGTGTTCGGCCTCGGCACCCGCGCCGTGGACCGCACCGACGACGACTACACCCGCCTGGTCTCCCTCAGCGCCCCCACCCGCCGCCCCGAATCAAGCCGCGACGATGCCCGCCGCCACGACCAGCGCCGGGCGGACGTCCTCGACCTCACGGCCAACGCCTTGGTGGCCAAAGAATTGGATGAGGTGCTTCCCCTTCTCCCCCCCGCCGTGCGCGCCCGCCTCACCGCCTATGACGCCGACCTGGCCCGCCGCGTCGCCGAGAGCGGCGGCCCGTCCCCCGCCACTCGCGCCGTCATCCCCAATCTGGACGGCCTGCTCACCGACGGCGAGCTGGTGCCCGCGCTCCGCGACATGCTGCGCACCCTGGAAGACGCCTACCAGCATCCCGTCGACATCGAATTCACGGTCAATTTACTGCCGCCCAGTGCGATGCGGATCAACCTGCTGCAATGCCGGCCGTTCCAAGTCCGCGTCCAGGCCGCCGCCGCCGCGCCGCTCCTGCACCGGCCGCCCCCCGTTCGCGACGTTCTTTTGGCCTGCCGCGGCCCGGTGATTGGCCAGGGGCTGGCCAATGCCGTGGACCGCATCGTCTTCGTTGTGCCGGCGGAGTACGCCCGGCTCGGCATTCAGGACCGCTATGCCGTCGCGCGCCTGATCGGCGACATCACCCGGAGCCGCCCGGGGCGCCACACGCCCCCGCCGTTCACCGTCCTGGTCGCGCCGGGGCGCTGGGGTACCCAGTCGCCGTCGCTGGGGGTTCCGGTCTCCTTCGCCGACATCAACCGCGCCCAGGTCCTGGTCGAGCTGGCGGTCATGCATGCCGGGCTGGTGCCCGACATTTCCCTCGGCACCCATTTCTTCAACGACTTGGTCGAGATCAACATGCTGTATCTTGGCGTCTTTCCCGGCCGGACCGGCAACCGCTACGCCGAAGCCCGGTTGCTGGCCGCCCCGAACCGGCTGGCCAAGCTCCTGCCGGGCGCCAAGCGCTGGGAAAACGTGGTGCGGGTCATCGAGGGCCGCGACCTGCGGCCCGGCACCCTCTTCCTGCACGCCGATCCGGTAGCCCAGCGCGCCAGTCTCCATCTCGCCCCCGCCGGAAGTTGAAGCAACTCCCGGTTGCCGGGCATGATCCCGTCCCCGAACCGTTCAGTCCGGCACGTCCAACGAGACGGGCGGTTCCGGCTCGTACAGGGATTGTGGTGCAGCGCATTCACCACCGTCACCGCCAACCCCGCCAAGGCCACGATAATGATGGCGAAAAATGCACGAACCCCGTGGTATAGCGGGTGAGTTAAGCCGGGACAACGTTGTCGATTATATTGCCCACATGTTTTCCCTTTTGCAGACCGATCCCCAGAGCCGCGCCCGGCGCGGCCTGCTTCGCCTGGCCCATGGCGGCGACCTCCAGACGCCGCGGTTCATGCCCGTGGGCACCCAAGGCACGGTCAAGGCGATGACGCCGCTGGAGCTGCGGGAGATTGGCGCCGGCCTGATCCTCGGCAACACCTATCACCTGTTTGTCCGCCCCGGCATGGAGATCATTCGCGGCGCCGGCGGCCTCCACCGCTTCATGAACTGGGACGGCGCCATCCTCACCGACAGCGGCGGCTATCAGGTGTTCAGCCTGAGCGGACTCCGCAAGCTCACCCCCGACGGCGTGTGGTTCCAGTCGCACGTGGACGGCGCCAAGCTGTTCCTCGGTCCGGTCGAGGCAATGGCGATCCAGCGCGACCTGGGCTCCGACATCGCCATGCTGTTCGACGAATGCACCCCCTATCCGGCCACCCGTGAAGAGGCCGCCGCCTCCCTGGCCCTGACCCGACGCTGGGCCGCCGTCTGCCGCGAACAGCCCCGCGCCCCCGGCCAACAGGTGTTCGGCATTGTCCAGGGCGGCTTTCACGAAGATCTGCGCCGCGAAGCCGCGGCCGGCCTGATCGAACTGGGCTTCGACGGCTATGCTCTGGGCGGCCTGAGCGTGGGCGAGCCGGAGGCGGAGATGTTCCGCATTCTGGACGCCACCGTGCCCATCCTGCCGGCCAACCAGCCGCGCTACCTGATGGGCGTCGGCACCCCGCCCCAGCTCGTCGAAGCGGTGGCCCGCGGCATCGACATGTTCGACTGCGTCCTGCCCACCCGCGTCGGCCGCAATGGCGGCGCCTTCACCCGCGACGGCATGTTGCCCGTCAAGGCCGGCCGCTTCAAGGCCGACTTCCGCCCCATTGTGGAAGGATGCGGCTGCTATGCCTGCCGGAATTTCACCCGCGCCTACATCCGGCATCTGCTCAATGTCAAGGAAATCCTCGGCAGCCGCCTGATGACGGTGCACAACCTGTATTTCTATCTCAACCTGATGCGGGAGATCCGCGCCGCCCTCGACGCCAACACCTTCGCCGACTTCCGCCGCCAGTTCGTGACCCGCTACCAGCAGGGCGAACCAGCGGACGATACTGGGGCCACCCATTCTGCCTCACCATAAAGGACATGAAGAGCATGAAGGGCAGCTCTTCAAGCCCTTCATGCTCTTCATGGTGCCATGCGTGCGGTCTCGTCTTTGTGCGAACGGACGGCTTGTGCCTCCGAGCACTCGCCGCGGGCGAGGTAGCTCCCCAAGCCGTTGTTGGGTCAGAAGATCTTCACATACCAGTGCCCCACGAAGCGGCGATCTTGCCTTGGTCGTAAGCATCGATCCGTGACTCGATTTCTTCCGACCAGGCCACGTCCACGCGCCGGTCACCAGACGAGTCAAAGCTCAAGAACAATCGCTCGATCATCTCTGCCCTGTCTACCGGCGCCAGCTCCAATGCCTCTTTCAAAATCTGTTCCGCGCTGGCGGTTTGGTCTGATAATCTTGCGCATCTTGCAACCAATTTCACTCGTAAGGTACACTACCGCGCCAAAACACCAAGAACGCAGAGCACAAAAATGCCCCGTCACTGCCCCGTAATTGGTTCAGGTTTCCCGGCGGCGCGTCACATCGGTCGCATACGTTCCATACATCCCATCGGTCCCATGGTCCAAACTCGCGCCGCCGGGTTGGGAGAATGGGACGTATGCGAGGCATGGGAATTATGGGACCGGCGGCGCAACCCCCAAGACCCGGGCCTTTTTGGGCACCACTAAGTTAGACTGGTCATCAGTTGTTTCTGCCAACGTTGAGCAGGCCACGCGGGCCGGAATCACCAAACCCGCGGGCGTGCATACGGTTTGGTTTTGGTCTTTCGCGCTCGCGCTCGATCATCCCACTCGAATGGTGTCAGGTTCAGATAGTTCCAATCGCGCCCTTGCAGGTCGCGACAGTACCGGAACCGATACCCCAGGAAGTCTAGGCTGCCGCCCTCCTCCCGAAGCTTCACCACCTTGGTCTTTTCGCGGTTGACG
>CAITYL010000276.1 GCA_903896595.1 uncultured Lentisphaerota bacterium | reverse complement strand
GCCGCCCCGGTTGCCCCAATCGTGGATGGCTGCACTGGAGCGGCCTGCGAAATCCGCAAAGGGAGCACCCTTTTCCAAAAGGGTGGCCCCAACATCGGCGCGCCGTTCTGTTATACCGCGCTGTTCAAGCGCGGATCGAGCAGGTCGCGCAGGGCATCACCGAGAACGTTGAGGGCCAAGACCAGGCCGAACATGGCGGCGGTGGCGGCGGCCAGTTCCCACCACACACCCTGCCACAGACGTTCCTTGGCTTCGGCGATCATCACCCCCCAGCTCGGTTCAAGCTGAACGCCCAAGCCAAGAAAGGAGACAATCACTTCGGTCATCACCGCCAGACTGAAGCGAAGGGTAAAAAAGACAATCACCAAGTGCAACGTATTCGGCAGGATATGACGCCAGATCAGGCGGCCGTCACCAACGCCTTGGACGCGGGCCGCCTGGACATAGGGCAGATCGCGCAGGCGCATGAATTCGGCCCGCACCACCCGGCACAGGCCGACCCAGCTGGTAATGCCAATGCCGATATAGACCGGGGTCAGCCCGCGCCCCAGTAGCAGGGCAAAGGTCAGGATGAACAGCAGCGTGGGCATGGCGGCAAAAGTGCTATAAATCCACACCACAAAAGCGTCGAGCCAGCCGCCGAAATAGCCGCCGAGGGCGCCCAGCACGACCCCAACCACAATACTGATCACCCCCGCCAGGAGCCCCACGTACATGGCCGTGCGCACGCCGTACACCGTCCGCCAAAACACGTCACGCCCCAAGTAGTCGGTTCCGCACCAGTGGGCGGCGGACGGTGGTCGCAGCCGCTGGTCCAAGTGCCGTTGCTCGACCTTGACCGCCAAGCCGTTGGCGGGTGCCAAGCTCCCCCCGGCCCATACCCCGGCGGCAACCAGCGCATAGAGCAGCACCACCAGCGCCGACGCCACCGCCAGCGGCCGGCGGCGGAAGCGCCGCCAAAAGAGCGGCCAGCCGGCGGTGGGCGGCGCCAGCGCCGGCTCCGGCACCACCGCCAGAATTGCGGAGTCCGCCGTCACGCCGGACCGCCTTTCCCGGCGGCCGCCGCGTCCTGGGCGACCAAACGCCAGGCCGTGCGACGGGCGGCGCTCAGGATCGCCTGTTCCCCGGGCACCCGGCGCCGGTGCATCAGCACGCGGCCGTCGCAGATGGTGGTGTCCACGCAATAGCCGTTGGCGGCATAGACCAGGTCCGACATCAGATTGAACCCCGGCGTAAACTCGGGCCGCTGCGTGTCCACCAAGATCAGGTCGGCCAGTCGTCCCTCCTCCACCGCGCCGGCATCGACGCCGAACACCGCCGCCGCCTGGCGCGTGGCCATGGCCCAGGCCTCGGTGGCCGGCAGACAGGTGGGATCGTTGCTGCCATGCTTGGCGGCCAGGGCGGCGGCCTTCATGGTATGGAAGATGTCGAGGCTGTTGTTGGAACAGGCACCGTCCGTGCCCAACACCACCGGCACCTTGGCCTGGCGCAGGGCGGCATAGGGCAGAATGCCGCCGACGGACAGCTTCATGTTCGACTCCGGCATGTGGGCGACCGCCACGCCATGCCGGGCCAGAATTTCGATCTCGCGGCCGTTCAGGTGCACGGCGTGGGCGACAATCAGCTCCGGCCCGAGCACGCCCAGCGATTCCAAATATTCCACCGGCCGCAACCCCTGGTGGGCATTCACGCAGTCCTGCACTTCGCGGTCGGTCTCGGATAAATGGATATGGACCTTGACCCCATTGTTCCGGGCCGTCTCGGCCAGCCAGCGCAGCGTCTCCCCGGAAACGGTGTAGATGGCGTGCGGGCCAAAGGCGAACCGGATGCGGCTCGTGAAGCCGCCGCGGTTTTCCAGCAGGTTCAGGATCTCCCGCCGGACCTCCTGGGCGCGAGTGGGGTTGCCGAGATCGATCACCACCGGCCCCACCAGGGCGCGCACCCCCATTTCCTCGGCGGCCCGGGCCGTGCCGCGCCAGTGCCAATACATGTCATTGAAGAACGTCACGCCGCCGCGGATCATCTCGAGACAGGCCAAGCGGGCACCGACATAAACATCATCTTCGGTCAACCGCGCCTCCAGCGGCCAAATCTTCGTCTCCAGCCACTCATGCAGGAACATGTCGTCGGCATACCCGCGCAGCAACGTCATGGCGGCGTGGGTATGGGCATTGAACAACGACGGCAGCACGACCATGCCACGGCCGTCCAAGCGGCGCGCCCCGCGTACCTTCAGCCGCGGCCCGATGCGGGCAATGCGGTCGTTTTCAATCAGGACGTCGCGCACCCGGCCGTCATGCCGGACATTCGTAAGTAGCAGCAAACTCATGGGGCCGAATGTAACGTCCCCGCGGGCGCCTTGCCAGCCGCCAGCAGCATCCCCTGATTCGCCATCTGTTCGCGCAGGAACGTGATGGTTTCCGTCCGGCGAGGCAAACAGGCACGCGTCGAAACTTTCCGAGCTCAATGCCGTTTGAAGTATTGAATTTCCCGTTCGTGTTGTTCCGCCGCTGCCCGCGTGGTGAAGGTCCCCAGATTTCGCCGTTTTCCGGTCTTGGGATTCGTCTTTCGCGAGTACAGGCGGTACTCGCCGGTTGGGAGTTTTCGGATCATCAGTTGTTCCTCTGACGGTATTTGACCCCGCCACCCCAATGGCCGGCGTCAACCACAATGGCGATGATAAAGAGCGCCAGCCAGCCGCCCGACAACGCGTGATTATTATTCAGCATGGCCGCCATATACGCGAGGGTGGTGTACGGCATGAACACGAACCCCAGGACCGGCCACAACGGGGTCGCAAAGGCGCGGCCAAACCAGTCCGTCAGTAACAGGGCGAGAACCATCAGGACCCGCGGCACCGCCAACGCGACAATGGCAATGAGACATCCCATCTATTTTTCCTTTGATGAACTTTGAATGATGTTGGGGCCACCCTTTTGAAAAAGGGTGCTCCCCAAACCCCTTCCCAAAACTTTTGCACCTTAAACCGGATGGCGCTTCCGCCACAAGCCCATGTGCGCGGAGCGTGACGTTTTGCCAGAATGGCTTGTGGCGGAAGCGCCATCCGCGTCAAGGTATAAAAAGGTTTGACGGAGGGTTTGGGAACCGCCTTTCCTCAAAAGGGGGTTCCCAACATAATTGTCATACACCCGACGATCTTACTTGATGATGCCGCCCACGATCTTCACGATGGTTTCCGGCGTGACCAGGGCGGTGTTGATGACGAGATGGTAGTTGGTGGCGTCATTGATGTCGGCCTGACTCAGTTTCTTGACCCACAACCGGCGCTCGCGTTCCTTTCGGGCAATCTGCTCCCGCGCGTCTTTTTCAGACAGGTGTAGTTTCTGCATGAGGTCACGCACCCTCACCTCCAGCGGCGCCACCAGAGAGAGGCCGAGCGTTCGCTTTTCCGGAGGCAGCAAGAAGTTGCCACCCCGGCCCAAAATGACGGCATTGCCGTGGGCCGCCACCGCAAAAAGCACGCTGCGGAGACTCTGCAGGTACTGGTGTGCGGAAAGACCGGCACCCCCGGTAAAATCGTCCAGCCATTCGTCAAGTTCCGAGCGGAGCGTTTCGTCCAGCATGGCGACCATCCGCTCGCTCACCTGGGCGTCCCGGGCAATTTCTTCAGTGATTTTCGAATCATAGAGCACCAGTCCGAACTCATTGGCCAGCATTCGGGCAATACCTTCGCCGTCGCACCCCGGTTCTCTGCTGATTGCGATGACCGGTCCCGACGGGGTCTTCTTTTTCTTCTCCCCATTCAGGCGGCGCCATTCCTGCAGTTGAACTTCGACAAACCGCTCCAGTAAATTATCGGTTGCCATGGGAGTCTCCGTTCCTTGACGTCTCGTCTTTTGGGTAGACTATATCACCTACCGCAGGATGTGCGCTTTGCGGATTCCGCAGGCCGCTTCAGCGCAACAATCCATGATTGGGGCAACCGGGGCGGCCTGCGGAATCCGCAACTGGCCTTGGGCGGCCAGACGTCCCAAGCGTCCCAAAGGTCCCAAGTGTCCTACTGGTCCCAGCCCAACCGGCCGCCCCCGCGCCTCACTTGCCGGAAACGGGCGGCGGCGGGATCGGCAGGATGTCTAGGGCCGGGGCCGGCGTTGCGGCACCGGGGGCGGGCGCCGCGGGCGCGGGCGGAAGGACCGGGTTGTCTTCCCAGCCGCCGCCGAGGGCACCGTAGAGCTGGACAACCTGGGTCAATTGGGCGAGCTGGGTCTGGGTAAGGCTGAGCGCCGCCGAATAAAGTTGCTGCTGGGATTCAATGATTTCAAAGTAGGACGCCTTTTCCACCAGATAGCGTTTGGTGGACACATCCACGGCTTTCTCCAGGGATTTCACCGTCTGTTCCTGGAAGGCGCGCTGTTCCATGTAGGTGTCCTTGGCGACCAGGGCGTCAGCCACCTCTTTGAAGGCGATGAGCACCTTTTGCTGGTACTGCAGGCGCGCCTCATTCCGGGCGGCAATGGTCTGCTTCCGTTGCGCCCACAACAAACCGCCGTTAAAGAGGGGGGCGGTGACCATGCCGCCAATGCTGGCGACGCCGGTGGCGTCGCCGCCAAAGGCGCTGAGCTTCTGATTAACACTGCCCCCAAGGCCAGTAAGGCTGAATTGCGGCAGTAGGTTGGCGGTGGCGACGCCGATCTGGGCGTTGGCGGCCCGCAGCTTCTGCTCGGCCTGGCGAATGTCGGGCCGGCGTTCCAACAGGGAGGACGGCAAGCCGGCGGGGATCTCCGTCAGCTTCTGCTCCAGCATGGGCTGGCCGCGCGTTACCGGGCCCGGATTGCGCCCGACCAGCAGGCAGATCAGGTTTTCCTGGAGCGCGATCTGGCGGGTGAACTGGGGAATGTCGGCCTGCACTTGGGTCAGGGCGGCGGAGGCGCGGGAGGTATCGAGGGTGGAGGCGACACCGCCGCGCAACTGTTCCTCAAACATCTTCAGGCTGCCGCGGAAGGAAACGGTCATCTGTTTGGCAATGGCCAGGTCACGATCCATCGCCAGCAATTCAAAATAGGCTTGGGCAAGCTCGCCGACCAGGATGACCATGACATCGCGGCGCCCCTCATTGGAGGCTAGGTAAAGGGCGAAATCGGCCTCGTTCTGACGGCGGATGCCGCCCCAGACATCCAGCACCCAGGCGGCGTTAAGGGCGCCGATGGCGGAGTTGGTGGTCACATTTTTGGAGGAAATAACGGGGCTGCCCTGCTGCGCGTTGTAGCCACGATAGCCGCCATACTCGCCGTTCAGCGTCGGGAAAAAGCCCGCCCGCGCCTGGGCCACGACCGCCCGGGCTTGTTCGACACGGCTGATGGCGATGCGGACGTCGTAGTTGTTCACCAGCGCTTCCGCGATCAGGGCTTGCAACTCGGGATCCCGGTAAACATCGCGCCAGGCAAGTTCCGGCGCCTGGGTGGCCGCGGCGGGCGGCTGGCCGCGGAACTGCTCCGCCGCCGGCACCTCGGGCCGCCGATAATCGGGGCCCACGGCCCGGCAGCCGGCAAGCAGCGGCAGGACAACGGCGGCCGCACCAGCCAGGATGAAACCGGATCTCAAAGCGCGCATGTCATTTCCCCTTTTCCACCACCGGCACCGGGGCCGGGGCCGGACTTGAAGGCGTCACCGTGGCCGGTTCATGTTTGACGCCGCTGATCCTGCTGATCAGATAAAACAGCGCCGGGATGACAAAAATGGCAATGCCGGTGGCCGCCAGCATGCCGCCAATGACCGCGATGCCCATGACCCGGCGGGAAATGGCGCCCGCACCGCTGGCCATGGCCAGCGGCACGCAACCGAGGACAAAGGCGAAGGAGGTCATCAGAATCGGCCGCAAACGGACACGGCCAGCCTCCATGGCGGCCTCCATCAAGGTCATGCCTTCCTCAAACTTCATCTTGGCGAACTCGACGATCAAGATGGCGTTTTTCGCCGACAAACCGATGAGCATGACGAAGCCGATCTGGGCAAAGATGTTGCACTGCTCACCCATGTACCACAGGCCGGCAAAGGCGCCCATGACCGCGATCGGGGTGCAGAGCAGGACACTGAACGGCAACGACCAGCTTTCATAGAGGGCGGCCAGGATCAGGAATACGCACAACAGGGAGAAGGCAAACACCACCCAGGCCGGCACCCCCAGCCGGGCCTGCTGTTCCTGGTACGACATGCCAATGTAGTCATAGCCCATTTCCCGTGGCATGGTTTGGGCAAACACCTCTTCCAACGCCGCCGTGGCCTGGTCGGAACTGTAGCCGGGGGCGGCGGACCCGTTGATCTGGGCGCTGCGGTAGAGGTTGTAGCGCATGGTGAATTCCGGGCCGAACGCGGCCTGATTGCTGGTCAGCGCCGACAGCGGCACCATGTTCCCAGCCTGGTTTTTGACGTGGAACCGGCCAAGAGCGGTAGTGTCGGTCCGGAACTCGCCCTCCGCCTGGACGTACACCTGCCACTGGCGGCCGAAACGGTTGAAATAATTGATAAAGGTGCCGCCCATGAAGCACTGCAGGGTCTGATAGACTTCCTTGAGGATCACGCCCTGCTTGAGCACCTTATCACGGTCCACATCCACGAACTGCTGCGGCACCTGGGGCCGGAACATGGTGCTGATGGCGGTCAATTCGGGACGTTTCTTCAATTCCGCCATGAATTTATTGACGTTCTGCTCCAGGAAGGCGACATCCTTGCCGGCACGGTCTTCCAGCACGAACGTGAAACCGCCCGCGGTGCCGATGCCGGGAATGGCCGGCGGGGAGAAGGCAAAACCGATGGCGCCGGGCAACTGGGTGCCGAGCTCCTGGCTCAGACGCGCTTTGATGACCTCATATTTCAGCTCGGGCGTCTTCCGCTTGGCCCAATCCTCCAGCGAGATGAAAAAGAAACCGCTGTAGGTGTTCGACACCTGGCTGAGCATGCTGTAACCGACCACCGAGGTGCAGTATTTCACGCCCGGGGTTTTCATGATGATCGCCTCGGCCTGGCGCATGACTTCATCGGTCCGTTGCAGCGAGGAGGCGTCGGGGAGTTGGACGGCGGCGTAGGCGTAGCCGTTGTCTTCCTCGGGCAGGAAGCCGGTGGGCACGCGCTTGCCCAAGAAGCCGGTGACGACCACGGCGGCGACCAGCAGGATCACGGCGAGCAGGCTCTTGCGCGCCAGCAGGCCGCAGGTGCCGACATACCCATCGGTGGCGATGCCGAACACCTTGTTAAATCCCTTGAAGAACACCCCGAGAGGGCCACGCGCTTCCTTGCGCGGCCGCAGCAGCAGCGCGGACAAGGCCGGGCTCAAGGTCAGGGCGTTGAAGGCCGAAATAATCACCGAGATGGCGATGGTGACGGCGAACTGCTGGTACAGCCGGCCGGTAATGCCGGGAATGAACGCGGTCGGCACGAACACCGCCGCCAAAATGACCGCAATGGCGACCACCGGCCCGGACACCTCTTCCATCGCCTTCAGGGTGGCGGCCTTAGGCGACAGCCCCTTCTCAATGTGATGCTCCACCGCCTCAACCACCACGATGGCGTCATCCACCACCAGGCCGATGGCCAGCACCAGGCCAAACAGCGACATGGTGTTGACGGAGAACCCAAAAATCGGGAAAAAGACAAAGGTGCCGACCAGTGACACCGGCACGGCCAGCAACGGAATCAGGGTGGCGCGCCAGCCTTGCAGGAACAGGAACACCACGATGATGACCAGGAACAACGCTTCCCATAAGGTCTGGACAATTTCCTTGATGCCTTCAGTCACCGCCAACGTGGTGTCAAGGGCCAGGGCGATCTCCAGGTCGGGCGGGAATTGCGCCTGCAACTCCTTCATTTTCGCCTTCACCCCTTTGGCTGCGGCAATGGCGTTGGTGCCGGGCAGCTGATAGATGGCCAGCACCGCCGACGGCTTGCCCCGGACGTCTCCCGCGGCCTGGTCGTTGAAGCGGCCGACAATATTGTACACCTGCGCGCCCAGTTCGATGCGCGCCACATCTTTGAGGCGCACCACGGCGCCGTTGGGGTCGGCCCGGATGACGATCTGACCGAATTCCTCCTCCGATTGCAGACGCCCCTGGGCCCGGACCGCATAGGTGAATTCCTGCCCCTGAGGCACGGGGTCGCCGCCAATCTGACCGGCCGGATTCACATTGTTCTGGGTCTGCACCGCACTGACAATCTCCGGAATGGTGATGCCCAACTTGGACAACCGGTCCGGATTGACCCAAAACCGCATGGCGTACTGGCCGGCGCCGAACACGGTGATGCTGGCGATCCCCTTGACCCGGGTCAGCTGGTCGTTGAGGTTGATATAGGCGTAATTGGCCAGAAAGGTGCTGTCATACGTGCCCTTGGGCGAATAGAGGGCGTACAGCAACAGGGGGGACGAGGTCGATTTCTGCACCGTGATCCCGTAACTGCGCACTTCGGCGGGGACCTGCGATTCCGCCTGCGACTCGCGCATTTGAGTCAGGATCTGATCGGTGTTCGGATCGGTCTTGAGGTCGAAGTTCACGGTCAGCATCATCTGGCCGTTGTTGGCGTTCAGCGAGTACATGTAGTTCATGTTGTCCACGCCGGACATCTGCTGCTCGATGGGCGTGGCCACGGACTGCTCGACGGTCAGGGCGTCGGCGCCGGTGTAGGTGGTCTTCACCTGGATTTCCGGCGGCACGATGTTGGGGAACTGGGCCACCGGCAGGCCGGACATGGCGACAAAGCCAAGAATCACCAGGAACAGGGAGATGACAATGGCGACGACGGGACGGTTGATGAAGAACTTGGACATGTCACTTGGCCTCCGGCGCGGCGGGGGGCTGGCCGGCGGCGGCCGCGGTTTTCGGTGCGGCCGGCTCCGGCTTGGCCGCCGGCGCCTTGACGGCCTCCGTCCACGGCTTCGGCGCCACGGTGGCGCCGCTCTTGACATAGCCCTGCACCACAATGGTCTCGCCGGGTTTCAGGCCGTCGGTGATGATCCACTGGCTGCCGACGCGTTCCGCAGTCTCAACCGGCCGGGACTCCGCCTTGTTGTCCGGCCCGACCACGGTCACCAAGGATATCCCCTGCATGTCCAGGACAGCACGCTGCGGCACCAGCAGGGCGCCTTTGCGCAGCTCCATTTCGGCGCGGACCAACGCGTACTGGCCGGGACGCAGAATATTGCCGGGGTTGGGAAAAATCCCCGTCAGCCGGAGCGTGCCCGTGCCGATGTTCACCTGCCGGTCGGCGGAGAAGAAACGGCCCTTCCGCGGATAAACCGCGCCATTGGCCAAAATCAGGTCCATGCCGCGGCCGACGACTTTTTCGCGCGCCGCCCCCGTGACATCCTCGTCGTTCCACAAGTGTTTGGTATAACGGAGATATTCCTGTTCGCTGACATTAAAGTCAACCTTGATCGGATCCATGGTCGAAACCGTGGTCAAGGGATTGGGTGAGGCGGGCCCCACCAAATCACCGACCTGGACATTGGCGATTCCGGCCACGCCGTCGATCGGGGCGATGATCTTGGTGAACTCCAGGTTCAGGCGCGCTGATTCGACAGCGGCCTTGTCGGCCAGGTTCTGCTGGACCGCGTTGTCCAGTTCCGTCTGGGTGACCGCGCTTTCCTTGGCCAGGGGCGCCAGGCGTCCCACATCCAAGGCCGACTTGACCTCCTCGGCCACCCTTTGATCCAAGGTCGCCTGGAATAACCGCGGATCAATCTGAAACAACAGGTCGCCCTTGTGGACCAGATCACCGTCCTTGTACGCCTGCCGCATGATGTACCCGGTAACCTGGGCACGAATGGCGGCGTTGACATACCCATCCAAGGTGCCGATCCATTCGGAATAAATCGGCACGTCCCGCTGCACCACCGTGGTCACCAGAACCTCGGTCGGCGGCACCGGCGGCGGCGCGACCTTCTTCACCTCGCATCCCACCAACCCTCCCGCGACCAGCACGGCCAAGACAGACAACAGGAGTCGGCACGAACATTCCCCCAAACGAACGCGGGTTGGCAACGTGGACATGGTGAATAGCTCCCCAGATTCGATAACTAGCGCGAAACGCCCAAGCAGTCACGGTCAACCAACAACATCTTGTCGTAAGGTAATTGTGAAGAAGCCAAATGCCAAACCAGTGCCAATTTGCGGATTTCGCAGGCCGCCTCCTGCTGTCCAATCGTGGGTTGTTGCGCAACGGCGGCCTGCGAAATCCGCAAAAAGATACAAAAGTTTTAGGAAGGGGGTTGCAGAGTGAATATGTGAACGACCCGGCGGAGCCGGGACTGCGAAGCGCGGAGCGCGGGGGGAGCACCCTTTTTCAAAAGGGTAGCCCCAACATCGTCCAACAAAAGCGTTGATTCACGCCCCGTTCAGCAACGCCTTTTTGGCGGCGGCCAGTTCCTTCCACTTGTCCTTGTCCACCTTCGGATATTCCAATCCCAGGCCGGCCACCGTGTCAATCACGGCCGCGGCCACCGCCAGACGCGTGAACCATTTGTTGTCCGCCGGTATCACATGCCACGGCGCGTGCTTGGTGGCGGTGTTTTGAATCATCTCCTCGTAAGCGTTCTGGTAATCGTCCCAGAAGGTGCGCTCTTTCATGTCGGCGGCAGAGAATTTCCAATGTTTTTCAGGAACCATCAAACGCTCTAGGAAACGCCGTTTTTGTTCTTTTTTGGAGACATGGAGAAAAAATTTGCAGACCGCGATGCCATTGTTGGTCAAGTAGCGTTCGAAGGCGCGAATGTCGTGGAACCGTTCGTTCCAAATCTCCTTGGTGATCAGGGCGGGCGGCAACTTTTGCTTGGCAAGAAACTCCGGATGCACACGCACCACCAGGGTTTCTTCGTAATAACTGCGGTTAAAAATGCCGATATTGCCGCGGTTGGGCAGAACCTTCATGCAGCGCCAGAGATAATCATGGTCAATCTCCTCGGCGGAAGGGGATTTAAAGGAATGAACCTGACAACCTTGGGGATTGATGCCGGACATGACGTGCTTGATGGCGCCGTCCTTGCCCGCCGCGTCCATGGCCTGAAAGATCAGCAGGACCGCCCACTTGTCCTGCGCATAGAGAACATCCTGAAACGTGGCGAGCGCCTGGACGCCGGCGGCGAGCGCTTCCTTGGCGCGCGGCTTGTCTTCGGAGGTGAAGCCGAGGGTGTCGCCCGGATCAACGTCCTTGAGGCGGAACTTGTCGCCGTTGGTGACGCGGAACTGCTCCGCCACATGGTGGGCCTTCTTGATGATTTCTTTCATTTTCATGGCCAGCCCCATTCTACAAGGTTACGGAATCATGGACGCGTCATCAACCGGCGCGGCCTCTAACATGCCTAGGCCGCACCAAAAAGCAAATCTAAAATGAGCGTGTACCTTACCACCCATCATGCGTGCCCTGATGGCCATCCTTGTGCAGACTTGGCGCAGCAGCGTCCGTTTGCGGGTGTTTCACCTGCTGCTCGGCCTGGCGCTGCTGGTCGTGATTGCCGTGCCGTTGACCGTCAAGGCCGACGGCACCGCCGCCGGCGATGTCCAGATCCTGCTGACCTACACCCTCGGACTGCTGACCGCCATGGTCTCCGCCGCGGCCCTGTGGATCGCCTGCGCCGGCCTGTCCCGCGAGATTGAGGGCTATCAACTGCACCTGGTGGTCTCCGCGCCCGTACCCCGCTGGCGGTTATGGCTGGGCAAGTGGCTGGGCGTCGTCACCTTGCATGGACTCCTGCTGGTCATCGGCGCCACGGCGGTGTACGGTCTGCTGCAATGGCGGCTAGCCCACGGTTCCTACAAACCGGAAGAATTGCGGCAGGTGCGGGAGGAAGTGCTGGCCGGCCGCCGGGAATATCTGCCGGTGCAACCCGACTTCCGGCGCCTGGTGGAAACGGAATATCAAAAACGGCTCAAGGACGGCACGCTGGAGGCCAACCACAACCCCACGGTCGTGCGCGGCGAGATCCTGCGGCAGGTCCGGGCCCGCGGCAGCGAGCTGCCGCCGGGCGCATCCCGGTTTTGGGTGTACCGCGATGTCCGCGATCCGGGCGCGGAGGCGCGGCTGTTCCTGCGCTATCGTTTTTATATCGGTTCCGCGTCCTCACGGACCGACCAAAAACTTTCCGAGGGCGTTTGGGCACTGCGGGATCCGGCGGCCGGCGAAGACGGGTTTGCCGCCCTGCCCCAGCGCGTCATGAGCGGGGCCTTCCACGAAGTCGTGTTGCCCGGCAAGCTGGTGGCCGCCGATCATACGTTGGTGGCCGGCTACACCAATCTGGACCAAACCAAGGCCCCGGTGGTCTTCCAGCCCGCCGACGGCCCGTTTCTGCTGGCGCCGGAATCCGGCTTTCTCGGCAACTATCTCCGGGCGGTGACCCTGGCCTTGCTGCAAGTGGCCTTCCTGGCCGCCATCGGCTGCGTGTTCGGCGGCATTTTCTCCACCCCGGTGGCGCTGTTTGTCTCGGCCATGTACCTGGTCATCGGCCTGCTGGTGCAGTCGGCCGTCCGCGCCCCACAACAGGATGACATGGGCCGCTACCAGTACCAGGGACTCACCGACCGCATCCCGCATTACGTGGCCCTGACTACCCGGGCGTTTGTCGTCTCCGTGGACGACTTCGACGCCACCGGCGACCTGGCCCGCGGCCGCCTGATCACCTGGCACAAGCTGCTGGGCACCGCCGGCAGCCTGCTCGGCCTGCGCACCCTGCCCCTAGTGGTCTTCGGCATCTGGGTGCTCACCCGGCGTGAACTGGGCACGGTGGTACGCACATGAACCGCTGGCAACACCTCATCCGCCTCAGCATCTTCGCCGCACTGGCCCTGCTCCTGCTGGCCGGCGCCAACCTGTCCCAAAACCGCCTCAATGCCATTCGCACCACCGCCGCCCTGACCGAAACCACCCCCCTGGAAAACGCCCCGCCCCTGATGGCCTTCACCACCATCGCGCTCGGCGGCTTCCGCGGCCTGATCGCCGATTATTTGTGGCTCCGCGCCAACAAACTCCAGGATGATGGCAACTATTTCGAGATGTTCCAGCTCGCCTCCTGGATCGTCAAACTCCAGCCGCGCTTTACCGGCGCCACCGCCTTCCTGGCCTGGAATATGGCCTACAACATCTCGGTCACCTTCAATAGCTTCGAAGATCGCTGGCGCTGGGTCAAGCGTGGCCTGGAACTGATCCGCGACGAGGCCCTGATCTACAACCCGCGCGACCCCGAATTGTTCAAGGAACTCTCCTGGATTTACCTGCACAAACTCGGCCAGGACATGGATGACGCCAATCGCTACTACAAAACCCAGTTTGCCCGCGACCTGACCTCCATCCTGGGCGATCCGCAACCGTCCTGGGAAGAACTCGCCGCCGCCCCGCGCAACCCCGCCGAGGTGACGGCCGACCAGGGCCAGCCGGCCGTGGCCAAACGGATCGCCGAAGCCGGCTTTACTTTGGCGGATATGGAACGTGACTTCCGTGCCGCCGACGGCACCCTGCCCGCCCCCCTGCTGGCCAGCCTCTCGCCCGACGAACAGCGGCGCCTCGTAATCTGCCTGCGCGCCCGCTGGCTGCTCGACGTCTACAAGCTCGCCCCCGCCACCGTGCTCGCGCTCAACCGCCGTTACGGGCCGCTGGACTGGCGCCTGCCGCAAACCCACGCCATTTATTGGGCCACCCAGGGCATTGACGCCGCGCCCAAGGGGCAGGACCTGGGATGCGAACGCATCGTCTTCCAAGGCCTCAACGCCGCCTTTAAAACCGGACGCCTGCTGTACCTGAAAGACCTGGAAACCTTGGAGACCACCCCCAACCTCGGCCTGTTCAAGGCCACCAACCAGGCCTACCTGGATTCCATGGCCCGCCACGCCGACAACAGCTCCATTCGCGGCGGCTATGAGAATTTCCTCATCGACTCCATTGTCATTTTCTACACCTTCGGCCAATACCGCCAGGCCGCCGACCTGCAGAAACAGGCACGCGCCATGTTCCCCGGCCCCAAATTCGCCGGCCCGCTGGACGAATTCGCCCTGACCCAGCTCGCCGAAGACATGGGCATGGCCACCAATGCCCAAGCCCAGGCCGCCATTCAAGGGTATATCATGCAATCCTGTTACGCGCTGGCCCTCAATGACCCCGACCGCGCCACCGCCTTTGAGGAAATCGCCCAAAAATTATGGCGCAAGTACATGGGCAACATCGGCAACAGCACTCTTGAACGCCGCGGCCTGCCGCCCTACGCCAATATGAAGCGCAACACCGTGGCCTTGTGCCTGACCCGGTTTCCCCCCGGCCTGGCCGCACGCCTCCGCGTCCACCTGGGCGCGGAGTTCGCGAACGTCGGCAAGGAACCGCCCCCAGCCCCAACCGCCGCCCCGACGCCGCTCCTGGGCCCCCTCGCGACCCCGCCGGAGCCGCCGGCCCCGGCCGTCGGCCCCCGCCGCTGAGAACACACCAGCCCATAAATAACGTCGCCACCGCCGAGCAAAAAACTGTCTCACGCGGAGCCGCGGAGTTCGCGGAGATCCTCCTGTGCATAACCAATCGCCATCAGAGCCGGGAACGAAGCGCCACTCCTGGACGCGGGATTGACCGGTCAACGAGAAAAGCCAAAACAAATATCCAATATCCAACAAGGAATGTCCAAGGAAAAAGTCATTCAATTCTGTAAAAGCGCGCCCCCGCATTAACTTGGACATTGGATATTCCTTGTTGATTATTGGACATTCATTCGGTCTGAATAAAGCCCTAAATACCGCCCCTGAAACCATCGGAACTGTCCCTTCATGCAACTGCCCGACAGCCTCGCCGCCGTGGTCCTCGGTATCGTCGAAGGGCTCACGGAATTTCTTCCCATCTCCAGCACCGGCCACCTGATCCTGGTGGGCAACTGGCTCGGCGCCAGCGGCGAAAAGTGGAAGGTCTTCGAGGTCTTTATCCAGCTCGGCGCGATCTTGGCGGTCTGCTGGGCCTACCGCGTGAAATTGCTGGAGAGCGTCCTGGGGCTGTTCCGCCGCAGCGGGGCGGCCTGGCGGTTCTGGATCAACCTCGGCATCGCCTTCCTGCCCGCCGCCATCGTCGGTCTTCTTTTTCATCATGCCATCAAACAATACTTGTTCACCCCCATCACCGTCTGCACCACCTGCGTGCTGGGCGCACTGGTCATTTTCTGGGTGGAACGGCGCCCCCGCCCAAGCACGGTGGCCACGGTCGAGACGATCACCCCCCGGCAGGCGCTGCTGGTCGGGCTCGCCCAGCTCTTCGCCCTGATCCCGGGCACCTCGCGCTCCGGCGCCACCATCATCGGCGGCATGATCTTCGGCCTGTCCCGCCAGGCGGCGACCGAGTTCTCCTTCTTTCTCGCCATTCCCGTCATGTTCGCCGCATCCCTGTTTGACCTCTATAAGGGCCGCGACCTGCTGCACGCCGCGGATCTCGCCCCGTTCGCCATCGGCTTCGCCGTTTCCTTTGTTGCCGCCCTGCTGGCGGTCAAGTGGCTGCTCCGCTTCATTTCCAGCCACAACTTCATCCCCTTCGCCTGGTACCGGATCGCCCTGGGCGCCGCTATCATCCTCTACTGGCTGTACACCGGCACCTGGTAGGTGTGTGTGACCGTTTTGTCGGACGATGTTGGGACCCCCCTTTTTGAGGAAAGGCGGTTCCCAAACCCTCCCCGTTAGCCAGTAGCTAACGCAACACCTGACGCCGGCGATGGGTTACTCCTCCGCAACCAGAATAGCGCGGGGTCACCCATATAAGGCCGTTGTCAAACACAAAAAAAACGTAGGTTCGGATTTCTTCGGGACTTGCCCTCATTGATCCGTTTTATCAGAACATCTTGTCTCCGGCACCGGGTTGTCTTGTCTCCACTTTCCGCCCGTAATATTGGGGACGTACGTAGGCAACACATTATACGATAAATGTTAGTAAAAATTAACAGCATTAATGGGACAGGGGACACATGGGACAGGGGACAGGTGAATAGTGGGGGTACCGACACAATAATTGTTCCGTTGGCGCGTTATCTCCATTAAAGGCGAGATGATGTTGAGGGGCAAAAGCAATCGAGGTGTCGGCATGCGAACGGCGAGGCTCAAACCGGTGGGAGCGGCTCTTCAGAGCACAAGTCACCCCTCCCTTCGCGTTTTCCTTCGCGTTTAACCTTTTGCGCGGAAACGGAAAGGGCGGCGGGTGGCCGGGGAAATGGCAACCCCCAGCGACCGCCCCATCCACACCGGCCTTCCATGGCAAAAGGACCTAAAGGACCTAAACGACCTAAGGGACCTATAAGGACCCAAGGGACGGGCGCCGCCTTTGGTCTGGGGTGGCGACGGGCCGCAATCAGCTCTTCTTCAAGGGCGCGCAGGCTCGATTGATTCCCTTTGGTCCTTTTGGTCCCTTCGGTCCTTTGCGCGCCCCCCCCTGCTAACTTCACGTGTCACGTTTTCACGCATCACGAAAATAGCGCGGGGTCACCTACTATTTGCAAATAAAGACAAAAAAGGTGCAAATGGTCACCTCCGCAATCAGCTTCATCTCATCAAGTAGAGGATGATCGTGCCGATTGTCCATGGCGTGCGGGGGCAAGCGGGGTTTCTTGGCGGGCTTGGCGATCTTGGCGAGAGAATATTGGGGGAAGCGGCGGGGGGGCACGCGCCAATCGGGAGATTGGCGTTCCCGGTGGGGGCGTTTCCGGCGCCTAAAGCCATGGCGGTGAGCCTCACCGCACGCCACGGCTGGGGACACCTGGTGATGCGCCAAAAGGTAACACGCCGAGCTGGGGCTCGGCGTTCCCAGGGGGATGGTGGACACCGGTTTTCTCCGCGAACTCCGCGGCTCCGCGTGAACCGGGGAGCGCGGGGGCACACCTCCGCCATCAGTTTCAGCCTAACACCGTGTTCGCCGTTTATAGTACGGATCATGAACCGCCCCGACGCCGAACGCCGCATCGCCGAACTCCGCCGCCAGCTGGAGTCGCACAACCATCGCTATTACGTGCTGGCCGCGCCGGAAATCACCGACCAGGAATACGACCGGCTGTATCACGAACTGGCGGAACTGGAGCAGCACTTTCCCGACCTGGCCACCCCCGACTCGCCGACCCGGCGGGTCGGCAACGACCTGCTCACCGGCTTCGTCACCCGCCGGCACGCCGTGCCGATGATGAGTCTGGACAACACCTACAACGAAACGGAGCTGCGCGAGTTTGACCGGCGCGCCTGCGACCTGCTCGGCGTGCCGGCCCTCGCCTATAGTGTCGAGCCCAAAATTGACGGGGTCAGCATTTCGCTGCGCTACGAACACGGCCGCCTCGTCCATGCCCTGACCCGCGGCAACGGCACGGAGGGCGACGATGTCACCGCCAATGTGCGCACCATTGCCGGCGTGCCCCTAAACCTGCGGACTCCGCACCCGCCGGCGGTGTGGGAGGTGCGCGGCGAGGTTTACCTGGCCCGCCGGCGGTTTCTGGAGTTGAACGCGGAACGGGCCGCCGCCGATGAGGCGCCGTTCGCCAATGCCCGCAACGCGGCCGCCGGCACATTGAAATTATTCAACCCGCGCGAAGTCGCCCGCCGCCGTCTGCAGGCGGTGTTCTACGGCTGCGGCGAGATCAGCGGCGCCACGGTCAGCTCACAGGCGGAATTGTTCGCGCAGTTGCGTGAGTTGGGCCTGCCCACCCCGACCCTGACCTGGCAGGCGGCGGAGATCGGCGGCGCCTGGGCCGCCATCCAGGAAGTGGCGGAAAAACGGCACGCCCTGCCCTACGACACCGACGGTGCTGTGGTCAAGGTCAATGACTTCGCCCGGCGGGCCGCCCTCGGCGCCACCGCCAAGGCCCCCCGTTGGGCGATCGCCTACAAATTCGCCGCCGAAAAAGCCGTGACCCGGCTGCGGCAGGTCACCGTTCAGGTCGGACGCACCGGCGCCCTCACCCCGGTGGCCGAACTGGAACCAGTGTCGCTGGCGGGGTCCACCATCAGCCGGGCGACCCTGCACAATTTCGAGGAGCTGGCGCGCAAGGACATCCGCACCGGCGACTGGGTCGAAATCGAAAAGGCGGGCGAGGTCATTCCCGCCGTGGTCCGGGTCCTGACCGAGCGCCGGACCGGCGATGAACGGCCGGTGCCGCGCCCGGAGCAGTGCCCGGCCTGCGGCAAACCGGTACGCGCCACCGATGACGAGGTGGCCGTCCGCTGCGTCAACCCGGCCTGCCCGGCCCAGCTCAAGGAACGGCTGCGGCACTTCGCCAGCCGTGGCGCCATGGACATCGAGAACCTGGGCGAGGCCATGGTCAACCTGCTGGTGGACCAGCGGTTCGTCAGCACCCCCGCCGACCTCTACGAACTGGCGCCGGCGGCGTGGGAGCGGTTGAAAACGTGCGAGGGGCTGGGCGACAAGTCCGTGGCCAACCTGATGGCCGCCGTGGACAGGAGCAAGGCCAATCCGCCTTGGCGCCTGCTCTTCGGGCTGGGCATCCGCCATGTCGGCACCCGGCTGGCGCAGACCCTGACCGCCCATTTTGGCGGCTTGGACCCGCTCTTCGCCGCCAGTGTGGAGGAGCTGCAAAAGGCCGAGGATGTCGGGCCGGTGGTGGCGGAAAGCATTGTCGCCTACTTTATGGATGCGCAAAATCGGACGCAGTTGGAGCGGCTGCGCCACGCCGGCCTGGGCTTTGCGGACACCGCCGCGCCGGCTGCGCCGCCCCCCCCCAACCCGTTCCAAGGCAAGACGTGCGTGCTGACCGGCGTCTTGGAGGGGATCACCCGCGACGAAGCCGCCGCCCTGCTCCGGCGGCTGGGGGCGCGGGTCACCGACAGCGTCAGCAAGAAAACCGATTTTGTCATTGCCGGCGACCAGGCCGGCAGCAAGCTGGACAAGGCGCGCACCCTGGGCGTGGAAATTTTGGACGCGGCGGCGTTTCTGGCCCGGTTGCCCGCGGGGGGGGAAGCCGGCGGGGGCGGGGAAACTGAGACAAAGGACCTAAACGACCTAAGGGACCTTGTGTGAGACTTGCTCTGGCCATGGGCACAAGTGATACAGCGGGGCATGTGGAATTCGGGTCCCGTGAAAATGATGCTGAATTAATATTTTGGCAAGAACGTAACATGACGGCGTTAAAGGTTATCG
>CAITYL010000275.1 GCA_903896595.1 uncultured Lentisphaerota bacterium | reverse complement strand
TTCCGGCGGATCCGGGCCCGTTCCGGAAGCCCGGCCGCCATCACCGCCACCGCCCATAAGCTGGCCAGAATCATCTTCGCCATGCTGGGCGGCAAAAAAGCGTACAGTGAACTCGGCGAGGATTATTACGACAAACGCTACCGCGAACGAATCCTCCGTAACATGAAGCGCAAAGCCCAACTTTACGGCTTCCAACTGGTCCCCCTCGAACAAGCGTCCTAACCCCTAACCCTTTTGGTGGTGCGCCCGAGTCATAAAGCCGACCCCCCACTGGTGATCGCAAGGATCCCGCTCAAAAGCATGGCAGTTCGCGCGAATGGTTGACATCCTGATGACGCTCTCGAAGCGATCTCGCATAGGAGGATATCTCACTACTCAACGCGCGGACCAAGGGCCACCACCACTCTCATGCAACGAACACCACTACAAACCAACGCACTCTCCCCGTGAACCTCCCATTGTTTCATAGGAGGGGGTTCCCAACCGACATAAGACTTGGGGCCGGCTAAAATAACCCCTGAATATTGCCGGCGTCGTCCACGTCGATCTGGCGGTAGGCCGGATTGGAGCCGAGCCCGGGCATGGTTTTCATGTCGCCGGCCAGGACATAGACAAAACCGGCGCCGGCGGAAACGCGGGCGTCCGTGACCGGGAAGGTGTAGCCGGCTGGCGCGCCTTTGCGCGTGGGATCATGGGAAATCGACAAGTGCGTTTTGGCCATGCACACCGGGAGCTTGCCATAGCCGAGGCTCTCCAGTTGCGCGAGAGCGGCGGTGGCGGTGCGGGTGTAACTGACGGCGGTGGCGCCGTAAACCCCGGTGCATAGCGCCTCGATCTTGGCGCGCAGCGGCTGGTCCACTTCGTAATAGAAGCGGAAGGCGGGAGGCGTGGCGGTGGCGGCAACCACCGCTTCCGCCAGCACGCGCCCGCCGTCGCCACCATGCGCCCACAGCTCGGAAATGGCGGCACCCGCGGCACCGGCCGCCAGTGCGCGCTCGCGGACCAGCGCCAGCTCGGCGGGCGTGTCACCAGCGAAGCGGTTGATCGCCACCACGGCGGGAACGCCGGTCTGCCGGATATTGCGGAGGTGCGCCTCCAGGTTGGCCAGGCCGGCCGACAGCGCTTCCAGGTTCTCCTCGCACAACCCCGCCGGCAACGGCTTGCCGGCCACCACGTGAAAACGGCCCGAGTGCATTTTCAGCGCACGCACCGAGGCGACCACCACCACCGCGTCGGGACGCAGCCCCGAGGCGCGGCACTTGATGTCGACAAATTTCTCAAAGCCCATGTCGGCGCCAAACCCGGCTTCGGTGACCACATAATCGCCCAACTGCAGCGCCAGACGGTCGGCGACAATCGAGCTGTTGCCATGTGCGATGTTCGCAAAGGGGCCGCAATGGACAAAGGCCGGCGTGCCTTCCAGGGTCTGCATCAAGGTCGGCTTGACGGCATCGCGCAACAGGGCGGCCATGGCGCCCGCCACGCCCAGCTGGCCGGCGGTCAACGCTTGGCCGGCGCGGTTGTAGCCAAAAATCATTTTGCCCAGGCGCTCGCGCAGGTCGCCCAGGTCCTCGGCGAGGGCCAGGATCGCCATCACCTCGCTGGCCACGGCGATGTCGAACCCGGTCTCGCGCGGCACGCCGTTCTCCTTGCCGCCCAGGCCGATGACGATCTGGCGCAGGGCGCGGTCGTTCATATCCACCACCCGGCGCAGGGTGATCGCCTGCGGATCGATGTCGAGCGGGTTCTTGAGCAGCAGCGAGGTGTCCACGGCGGCCGCCAGCAGGTTGTGCGCGGCGGCCACGGCATGGATGTCGCCGGTCAGGTGCAGGTTGAAGTCCTCCATCGGAATGACCTGGCTGTAGCCGCCCCCGGCCGCCCCGCCTTTGATTCCGAACACCGGCCCCATGGACGGCTGGCGGATGCAGACAATGGCGCGCTTGCCAATTTTGTTCAGCGCCTGGGCCAGGCCGATGGTGGTGACCGTCTTGCCCTCACCCAGCGGTGTCGGCGTGACCGCGGTGACCACGACGTACTTGCCCCCCGGCCGCGCGCCCCGCTGCGACAGCCGGGCCAGCGCCTCCAGCCGCACCTTGGCCTTGTGCCAGCCGTGCGGCTCAATCTCGTCCTGGCGCAGCCCCCACTCGGCGGCCACGTCCAAAATCGGCCGCGGCGTCACGGAGCGGGCAATATCAAGATCGGAGGGCATCGGTGGTCACCTTGCAACAGGGTTCGTGAATCGGGTGGACTATCCGCCACGTAATTTAGTCCTGCCCGAGGCGGGCGCACAGTGACGTTTGGCGTGCCCACGTTGGTTGTCCCGGCTTCAGCCGGCGGAACGGTGACGGGGAGCAAATAGCCCCGACTAAGTCGAGCACTATTTTCGGAGTGCGGCAATTTCTTTGCCGCTTTCGAGTGTCGCCGGTTTGACGGTGCTTTCATACTATATGTTGAAAGGTTAACGCGAAACACAGTAGCAAAGCGGTGTCGAGCCACCGCCACTCCAGAGATTCCGGCCGCGGCTGGAATCGGTGCGGAGCCGACCTCCAAATGCAAAAACTTATCATCGACACCGATCCGGGGCAGGACATTGACGACCTGCTGGCACTCTCCTTCGCGCTGCGGCGGCCGGAGCTGGACATTCGGGCCATTACCACGGTCACCCTGCCGGCGGACCGGCGGGCGCGCCTGGTCAGGCGGCTGTTGCGCTATCATGACCGCACCGACATTTCCGTCGGCGCCGGCATGGCGTTCCCCCTGCGTGCGCTGGGCGAGGCCGAGATCCGCGCGCAATACGATTTCCGGCAGACCATGAACCACTACGCCTTTGCCGAACCGGAAGACCCCTGCGACGATCCCGGCGCCCAGGACGCGGTCGACCTGATCATTCGCACGGTGGAGCAGCACCCCGGCGAGGTCGCCCTGGCCTGCATTGCGCCCCTGACCAATATCGCCTGCGCCCTGCGGCGCCGGCCGGAACTGGCCGGGCAGATCCCCTACATCGCCATGATGGGCGGGGAGACGGTGCTGAACCGGGTCGAGCACAACGTGGCGTTCGACCCGGTCGCCGCCGAGATCGTCCTGACCTCCGGAATCCCGATTATCATGGGCACCTGGGACGTCACCCGGCGGGTCACCCTTTCCCTGGACGACTGCGAGCGACTGCGCCGGCACCCGGCCCCGGTCAACCAGGCGCTGGCGCGGGCCGTTGAGCTCTGGCACCCGGCGCAGAGCTGGAAGCCGGGCCCGGTGATGTACGACCTGTTTCCGGTCGTCTGGGCGTTTGCCCCGGCCTATTACACCACCGCGCCCATGGGGGTGCGGGTGGAGACCCGGGGCGAGTTCACCCGCGGCATGACCGTGCCCCATGGTGGCGAGCCCAAGATCGCGGTTACCACCGACGTCCGCGCCGCAGAGGTGCGCGAGCTGTTCCTTGAGACCCTGCTGGCGTAGGGCGGCGTCAAAGAACGTCGCCGCGTTACGGAGCGTCCCACGACAGGCACGATTGCCTGTCCCACATTTAAAAACCATTCTCTCACGGAGGCACAGAGCCACGGAGAGATAACGCGTCTTTGCATTCATCCAATTGCAGGGCAATTGGATGAACAAAAAAGTTTTGAAAAGGTGGGGGCGCGGGGGAGGAAAAACTTTTCCTTAAAAAGTTTTTCTTCCCCCGTTTTCCTGGCGGTTCAGAACTTGAGGCTCTTGAACTGCGGCAGGTAGGCCTGGTTCTGCTTGAGCATGGCCTTGACCATGGACCGGATCTCGGCCAGCGAGCAGACGGCGGCGGACAACGGATCGTAGCAGATGGCGTGGTAGACCAGTTCCGGATTGCCGGTGATGGCCGCCTCGACCGCCATTTCCTCGACCGCGATGCTGATGTTGTTCAGGGCGGCGAGCTGCGGCGGCAGTGCGCCGACGGCAATGGCGTTGAAGCCGCGGCGGTTGGCCACCACCGGCACCTCGACGCAGGCGCCCTGGGGCAGGTTGGAAATCAGGCCGGTGTTGGGCACGTTGCCGTTGAACTCGAAGGCGTCGCCGCCCATCCAGGCGCTGATGATCGAGGCGGCGTATTCGTGGCCGCGCTTGAGGTCGAGCGGTTTCTTGTCGGCCAGCCAGTCCTTGATCTGCTTTTTCCAGGTCTTCTTGCTGTCCAGGTAGCAGTCCAGGATATAGCCGTACTTGCCGGGGTTCCAGCCGGTGCTGTCGGTGCAGTATTTCTCGATCAGGTCCTGGCGCTTGCGGAACCACCAGTTGTACTCGGAATTGTGGCCGCTGGACTCGGTCACGTAATAGTTGAAGGCCAGGAACATCTCGTTGCGCACTTTTTCCTCGTTGTAGACCTCGGGCTTCTTCATCGCCTTGCGGATCAGCGGATAGGCGTCCTGGCGGTTCCATTCGTACTTGAGGTAGAACGCCTGGTGGTTGATGCCGGCGCAGACGTAGTCGATCTCGTTCATCGGCGCGCCGATCCACTTGGCCAGCATTTCCGCCGTGCCCTGGACGCTGTGGCAGAGGCCGGAGACCTTGATCGTGCTCTCGCGCTGCATGGCGCGGCAGAGCATGGCCATCGGGTTGGTGTAGTTCAGCAGGATCGCCTGGGGGCAGACCTTTTCCATGTCCTTGACGATGGAGAGCATGACCGGAATGGTGCGCAGGGCGCGGAACACGCCGGCGACGCTGCGGGTGTCGCCCACGTTCATGTCGACGCCATATTCCTTGGGGATCAGGATGTCATGCTGCCAGACATCCACGCCGCCGGCCAGAATGGTACAAATCACAGCGTCGGCCCCGGCCAGCGCCTCCTGGCGGCTGGTGGTGGCGACGACCTTGGCCGGGTACTTGCCTTCCTTGACGATCCGCTTGACCGCCTTGGTGATGTAATCGAGCCGTTCCGGGTCAACGTCCATCAGCGCCAGCGTGGCGTCCTTGAGCAGCGGAAAGGTGAGAATGTCCTTGACCAGGGTGCGGGTGAAGCCGAAGCTGCCGGCGCCGATGAATGCGATCCGAGCCATGTGCGTAGTCCTTGAAATTGCCGGGAACGCGGCCGGTCCCAGGCGGATTTGAGGTGCCAAAAGGTGCGTTACCGCTCCCATTCCAGATAGTATAACCGGCACCGCCGCCGTTCCCAACCCCTTTCAAAAACGCCGGGCCGGCGTTTTTGAAACTGTCTTCGGAGTGCGGCGGCGGCTGGCAGAGCAGGGTTTCCGCCAAGCCCCAGCCCGGAGCTGGAAGCTCCGGCCCTGGAGTTTGGCGAAACTCAACAGGTACGGTTTTCCCGTCCCAGCGGGACGGGGCGGGAATAGGCAGGGGCTTCAGCCCCTGTTTTGCCCCCCCCCCCCATTTCGCGTGCCGTCAGGTACGCGGCGAATCGCGGCGTACCTACGGCACGCCATCGTTTCATTTTTCGGAACAGGGGCTGAAGCCCCTGCCTATTTTCATTCAGTCCCTACGGGACGAAGCCACCCCTAAACCCCGTACTTATGCCAAACTCCAGAGCCCGGAGCTGGAAGCTGCCGGCCACTTTATCTTCCCGCTGTAGCGGCGCCGGTGCCAGGCGCCCCAAAACGGCAAACCCGCGCGGCTGGCACAGCCGCGACTACAGCATAAATGCCATGCACCCAAGGGCGCCGGTGGCTTGCATTTGCGGCGCGGGGTGCCATGGTGGGCGTTTTTGCTTTTCCCCGCCCCCCCCATGAAATTTCCTGCTTTTTCTTCCCGGCACGCCCGCGGCGGCAGTGCCGAAATGCTGGCTGTCGCCCTGCCGATGGTGGTGTCGCTGTCCTGCGACACGGTGATGACCTTCACCGACCGCTGGTTCCTGTCCCGCGTGGATGTGAACCTGATGAACGCGGCGTTCGCGGGCGGGGTGTCGGCGTTCGTGGTGCAGACCTTCTTCATCGGGTTGATCGGCTACACCACGGCGCTGGTGGCCCAGGAATACGGCGCCGGCCACCCGGAACGCTGCCGCCGGGCGGGGGTCCAGGCGCTGTGGGTGGCGCTGCTGGCCTGGCCGTTGCTGCTGTTGTGCATTCCGCTGGCCCACTGGCTGTTTCCGCGCCTGGGGCTGCCCGCCGCCCAGGTGCCGCCGCTGCTGGTCTTCTTCGACCTGCTGGTGGGGGGCTCCGTGCTGGGACTGGCCCGGGGGGCGCTGTCCGGCTATTTCTCCGGCCTCGGCCGGACCCGCGTGGTCATGGTGGCGTCGCTGGCCGCCATGCTGTCCAATGTGGGCCTGTCCTGGGTGCTGATTTTCGGCCGCTTCGGCCTGCCCGCCCTGGGCATCGTGGGGGCGGCCATCGGCACCCTGTGCGCCAGCGGCATCGCCCTGGGCATTCTGCTGGCCGCCTGGTTCCGCCTGCCCGGACCGCGGGTGAAGGAGCGGCGCGATGCCTGGCGGATCGATCCGGGGCTGATGGGGGAACTGCTGCGCAAGGGCACCCCCTCCGGCGCCGAGTTCATCCTCAACATGTCCGCCTTCCAGTGCATGATCCTGCTGTTTCAGCGCCAGGGCGCCGACAGCGCCACCGCCGCCACCATCGTGTTCAACTGGGACATGGTCTCCTTCGTGCCGCTGGTCGGCATCGAGATCGGCACCACCAGCCTGGTCGGCCGCTACATCGGCGCCCGCCAGTTCGCCGCGGTGCGCCGGGCGCTCGGCTCCGGCATGCGCCTGGGCTGGACCTTCTCGGCCGTGGTCCTGGCGGCGTTCCTGCTCTTTCCGGGGGTGCTGGTGGACGTGTTCCGCCCGGAAACCAGCAGCGCGCTGTTCGAGGGGGCGCGCGGGCTCTCGGTCGACATGGTGCGGATCGCCTCGGTTTACATCGGCGTCGAGGCGGTGCTGCTGGTCTACGCTGGCGCCCTGCGCGGTTCCGGCGACACCTTCTGGGTGATGGGGGCGATGGTGGCCATGCACTGGACGCTGGTCGCCGCCCAATGGGTCACGCTTGAGGTGTTGCACCTGGGCTCCCTGGCCGCCTGGGGGGTGCTCGTCGTCTCATTCCTGTTCTTTCCGTTGGTGCTTGGGCTGCGGTGGCGGCGCGGCCTCTGGCGCACCCGGCCGGTGGCGCCCGGAACCGCCGCCGACCAGCCCCGCAGCCTGGATCTTGAAGCCCGGGGCGACTGGGGCGATTGATTATACTTTGTCAGGCTGAAGACTGAAGGCTTTTCGGCTGAAGGAATGAAACGTCTCAACCCAACCCGGCATAGCCGGAACCACGTCGATACCGATGCCGATTCCGGTGCCCTAACCTAAAGTATTCATGAATTTGAACAGGAGAAATCCGGAGAGAACGGAGAACAACTTCTCTGTGGCCTCTGCGACCTCCTGTTCAAAAGACACCGATCCGGTCTCATGAATAATGCAGGCTAAAGAAAACCAAGGTAAAAATCTGGCGTGTTGACTTCAAAAATGTCCGTTGGCTGTTCTCGGGGTCGGCGTCGGTATCGGAATCGGTATCGAAAATTTTGTACATCTTGCAATAGATTTCACTCGTAAGGTGACGCGGCATAAACCCAAAAATGCATTGACGACTAGATTTTCGCATGCTAGAATGACCGTGCCGGTGACGGAATTATCCGTTCCCGCGTTTCCCGGACAGGGACATTGCCATGCCCAAGCCCCTTGTATCACGGACCCGGAAGGCCGCTGCCGAGAAGCCCAACCACCTGGAATTCCTGTACGACGTCGGCGAATTGACCGCCGTTCTGACCGACAGCGCCGATCTCGGCGCTTGCCTCCAGCGCCTGGCCGCGCTGGTGGCCAAACACCTGCACACCGCAGTCTGCTCGATCTATCTGCCCGATGAAAGCGGCCAGGTCCTGGTTTTGCGGGCGACGGTCGGTCTCAGTCCCGCGGCGGTCGGCACCACCCAGCTCAAGGCGGGCGAGGGGCTGGCGGGGCAGGCATTCAAGGAACTTCGGCCGATCCTGGACAACCACGCCAGCCGCAATCCGCAGTTCAAGGCGTTCCCCGCCATCGGCGAGGAACCGTTCGACTGTTTTTTGGCCGTCCCCATCCGCCGTGGGCTCGCCCGCATCGGCGTGCTTTGCGTGCAGCGCCGCAAGGGGTTGCCGTTCCATGAGGCGGATACCAAGGCCCTGCAAACGGTGGCCTCCCAGTTCGCCGGCCTCATCGGCAATGCCCGGGCGTTGCTTGCCCCGTCCCCGGCGGCGGCCGGTCCCGGTCCCGGCGGCCGGCGCGGCGGCATGCAGGTGATCCGCGGCCAGGCGGTCTCCGGCGGCTCGGCCACCGGCCCGGCGCTGCTGCTCGACGGTCGTGTACCGGCGCCCGCCGCTGTCGGCCCCGGCCCGGCGGCGCCCGGCACGGAAGACGATTTGGTGCGCGCCGCCAACGACACCGCCCGCCAGATCAGGGAGCTTCAGGACCGCATTGCCCGCCGCCTCCCGGAGGCCGCCAGTCTGATCTTCGACGCTCACCTGCTGATGCTGCACGACGACGGTTTTGTCGGCGAGATGCGCCGGCGCGCCCGCGCCGGCCAGCCGGCGGGAACCGCGGTGCGCGAGGTGGCCGCCAAGTACGTCGCCCTCTTTGCCGCCAGCCCGCAGGCCTATCTCCGGGAAAAGGTCAAGGACATTGAGGATATCGCGCAACGCCTGCAGGCCAACCTGGATCCCGCCGTGCGGGAAGGCGAGTCGGCCGCCGGCAGCATTGTCGTCGCCCGCGACTTGTATCCCTCCGACATCGTCATGCGCTGGGCCGAGGGCGCCAAAGGCTTCGTGCTGACCAGCGGCGGCATCACCACCCATGTGGCCATTCTGGCGCGGTCCCTGCAGATCCCGGCCGTCATCGCCGACCTCCCCGCCCTGGCGGCCGTTGCTTCCGGCACTTCCCTGTTGATCGATGGCGACACCGGCAATCTCTATCTTCAGCCGCGGGCCGACGTGCTCAAACGCTTTGCGGAGAGCGAATGCAACCGCGCCACGGCCCACCAGCGGGCCGTGGAGATGCGCGCCACCACCGTCACCCGCGACGGCGAACGCATCACCCTGCGCGCCAATATCAACCTGCTGAACGAAGTCGCCCTGGCCCGCGACCTCAAGGCGGAAGGCATCGGCCTGTACCGCACCGAGTTCCCCTTCTTGATCCGCACCTCCTTTCCCACCGAGGAGGAACAAACCGTCCTGTACACCCGCCTGGTGGACGGCATGCGCGACCAGCCCGTGACCTTCCGCACTCTCGACGTCGGCGGCGAAAAGGCCCTCGGTTATTTTGACCAAGGCCATGAAGCCAATCCGGAACTGGGCCTGCGCTCGATTCGCTTCTGTTTCCGGCACCCCGACATCTTCACCGCCCAGGTGCGCGCCATCCTGCGCGCTGGTGCCGGCGCCAAGCAGTTGCGCCTGATGTTCCCCATGATCGCCTCGCTGGACGAGTTTCGCGCGGCCCGCCAGGTCGTCCTGACCTGCGCCGCGGCGTTGCGCGCCGAGGGCGTCCCCCACGCGGCCAGTCCGGCCATTGGCATGATGATCGAACTGCCCGCCGTGGTGGAACTGATCGACGCCTTTGCGGAGGAGGCCGACTTCTTCTCCGTCGGCACCAATGATTTCGTCCAGTACATGCTCGGCGCCGACCGCGGCAACGAACTGGTGGCCGATTCCTACTGCCCCCACCATCCCTCCGTGTTCCGGGCCCTGGCGCGGGTGGTCGCGGGAGCCGCCCGTCACGGCAAGGAACTGACGATCTGCGGCGAAATGGCGCACCGCCCCGAATACCTGCCGGTGCTGGTCGGCCTCGGCGTCCGGGCCTTCAGCGTCGATCCGCACCACCTGCCCGACATGCAGGCGCGGCTCAACGCCCTGAAACTTACCCAGGCCCAAGCCCTGACCGGCAAAGTCCTGGCCGAACCCACCATCGCCGGCATCGCCCGCCACCTCCACCTGCCGGCAAGGCCGGCGTAGCCAGGTGTCTCAGTTGGGGCCACCCTTTTGAAAAAGGGTGCTCCCCCCGCGCTCCGCGCTTCGCAGTCCCGGCCCCGCCGGGTCGTTCACATGTTCACTCTGCAACCCCCTTCCTAAAACTTTTGTTTCATTTTGCGGATTCCGCAGGCCGCGTCATGCGATAGACCATGATTGGGACGACAGGGGCGGCCTGCGAAATCCGCAAAAAGGCACAAAAAGGTTTGACGGAGGGTTTGGGAACCGCCTTTCCTCAAAAGGGGGTTCCCAACCGGGAATAACGTCACGCACCCGCTACAGTGGTGAACCGTACAGGCTGGAAGGCCGGAGCAAGAAATTAAGGGGAGAATGACGCATGTTTGAAGGACTCTTTATTGCCGGGGCGGCCCAGCAGATGGCCCGGGCCAATCAGGCGCAACTGGCTGGGGAAACGGCGGCCCGCACCGCGGCGGATGTCCGCACTCAAAACGAATCGATCCAGTTCGATCTTGAGAAACTATTCATGATCACGGAGGCGCTGTGGTCCATTTTGAAGGAACGACACGGTTATACCGATGAACATCTCGTCCAAATGATGCAAACCATTGACGCCCGTGACGGTAAACTGGATGGCAAGGTGGCCAAATCAGCCACCCGGCCAGCCTGCCCGCAATGCGGCCGCACCATCATCCGCCGGCAAACGCGCTGTTTATACTGCGGCACCGATGCTCCACAGGCACCATTTGACCGATGAAGACAAAGACCAAAGGAAAAGCTGTATGATCGTCGGCGGAGCGCTTGCCGGCATGCTCGTTCTAGTGGCGCTGGTGCTGGCGGTCGGTTACCCGTTGTACGCCGCGCATGCCCGGCGGGCATGGAAGGAACAGGCGTTGCCGGAAATCACCCGGCTGGCCGGGGACCGGGAATGGGTCGCCCGCGAGAGCATCCGCCTCAAACTGGCCGCCAAAGCGGAAAAACCGGGAACCCTCCGCGGCGAGAACGGCCTCGGCTGGCTCACCGAACACCTGATCCTGATGCGGAACGGCGAATGGCTGGTCTACCGGAACCACTGCAACAAGCAGTCGCCGCACACGGTAAAGAATATTTTCCTGGCCAAGGGTTCCAACGGCAAGTGGTACTACACGACCTGCCACTTTTGTGTCGGCATTACGCCCTGATGATGATGCAATCGGAATTGCCGGAAAACCAGCCTGTTGCCCTGGCCGCCTTCGCCAAACGCTACCACCTCCGGGAATTTGACGGCCACTCGGACGCCTGCCTGCAACCGACCATGACATCCCCCGCCAACCGCTGACCCAACGCGTCATGCCAATTTCACATCAAACCGTGTTTTCTCTCGCTAAGACGCAAATAATGCCCCCCCTTTTTCGCGTATAGGCCAGTTTAATGGGTTAAGAGTTGTTTTTTTGATAAGTGATTTGCGTACGTACGTCCCCAAGTGCAACTATCACTTATAAGCAACGCACGGGAAGGCCGTTTATTGTGTTGCGACCATTTATGGCCGCGTCCTCTTGGTCCTCAAGGTCCTCCGGTTTTCCCTGTCCTCTCTGTCTTCGGCTGCCATGGGCACTGGGCGGGAACGGGGGGGGGCGAGGACATTGAGGAC
>CAITYL010000274.1 GCA_903896595.1 uncultured Lentisphaerota bacterium | reverse complement strand
GTAATGGTTGAGCAGTTGAGGGGTTGAGGGGTTGAGGGGTTGAGGGGTTGAGGGGTTGAGGGGTTGAGGGGTTGAGGGGTTGAGGGGTTGAGGGGTTGAGGGGTTGAGGGGTTGAGGGGTTGAGGGGTTGGCGCGCGGCTATTCGTGACCGTCCGTGCGTGTCCGTGCTCGTTAGTGCTCGTCCGTGCTTGTGTTCACGGATGTGTTTGTGAACGCTTGGGTGTGTCTGGCCAGTCAGCTCTTCAGGCGCGGGAGATCAGTTGCAGGTTGACGGCGAACTCGCGGCTCTCGCCGGGGGCGAGCACGCAATGGGGGCCGCGGGCCAACTCCGCGGCGCGGCCGCCGACCTGGGTGTTGCAGGGCTCGATGCCGACCACGTAGCCGCCTTCGCCCATCATTTTCCAGTGGGTGAGGAGCGGCAGTTCGGCGGTGCGCCAGGCGATCTCGACCCGCAGTCCGGCGCGCGGACTCCGCACGGTCATGCGGGCAAAACCGTCGGCGCCGGCCGGCACCTGATGATAGAAAACCTGTTCGTCATAACCTGGCGTGGGGGGCTGCATGCGGGTCCAGGCGGCCACGTCCGCGACGCCGTCGCGGGCAACCACCGGATGGTCCACGGCCTCCAGCGTGCTGTCCGGGGCCACCACGGGGAATCCCAGGTTGTGGTGATACAGCAGGAAGACGGGTTCGGGGCGAAATCCTTGATTGACCACGGTGTCGCGAACCCGGAGGCTGGCACCGCCGATGGGGACGAGAATCCGCCGGCGCAGGCACAGGTTTTCCCCGAACAGGCGCGCTTCGGTCAACTCCCCCTCGATGAACAGGCAGGGCTCGCCGTTATCGCTGGTCTCGCCGTGGCGGACATTGCGGGCGGCCAGGTGTGACAAGCGTCCATGCAGTGAAAACGCCTCGCCATTCTCCGTGGCGCAGGGGGCGCCGACGTTGCGGAGTCCGCAACCCGTGAGCAGCCCGCCGCCCCAGGAACGCAACCAGCCGAGGCCGGTGGCGTCAAAGCCGGCCGGATGGGCAAAGCCGTTGCCGGGCGCCAGATAGGCGAAGGGGACGCCGCGGAATTCCGCGGGGCCGATATCCATGCCGCGATCGAGCAGGACCGTGAACGACAAACCGCCGCCGGAACGGAGGTCGGCGATGCGGACGCCGCGTTCGGCGCCTTCCGTCAATTCCGCTAGGCGGACGCCATACAGTTGTTCGGGGCGGCCGGTGTACGCCGCCAGTTCACGGGAGCCGGACTGCAGGCCGAAGAGGGATGACATGGTGGGGAAATCTCCTGATCGTGGGTTGTGGGAAAAGTTGACACCTAAGTTAAACCACAGGATTGACGAATGCATATTCACCACGATAGAACGCGAAAGATCGCAAAAGAAAATGCGTGTCCGATTTTTTCTTTCGCGCTCTCTGCGTTCTTTCACGGTTAATCGACGGATGGTGAATAATTCAGGCTAACACGCTTACGGCGGGGCCAGCAGGGCCTGCAGGCGGGCGGCGGAGGCGGCGAGGATGTCGGCATGAAGGCTGTGGCCGTGGCTGTCCATGGTGACAATGGCGGGGAAGTCGTGGACTTCCAGTTCCCACAGGGCTTCCGGGGCGCCAAATTCCTGCTGCCAGTGGACGCCGCGGACGGCGGTGATGTGGCGGGCCAGAACCTGGGCGGCGCCGCCAACGGCATGAAAATAGACGCAGCCGAGGCGGTGGCAGGCTGCCAGGGTGGCGGGGCCCATGCCACCCTTGCCCAGAATGCCGCGCAGGCCGAAGCGTTCGATGATGGCGGCCATGTACGGTTCCTCGCGGCCGGAGGTGGTGGGGCCGGCGGCGGTTACGCGCCAGCCGGCGCCGTCGGGCACGATCACCGGGCCGCAGTGATAGATCACCATGCCCCGCAGGTCCAGCGGTGCCGCGGCGCCCTGGGCCAGGTGTTTGTGGACGGCATCACGCCCGGTGACCAACCGGCCGGTCAGGGTGACGGCATCGCCGGCGCGCAGGGCGCGCACGGCGGTTTCGTCCATCGGAAGTTGGAGGCGGGTGGGCATGGGGGGGGCGGTTGGGGGGTTGAGGGGTTGAGGGG
>CAITYL010000273.1 GCA_903896595.1 uncultured Lentisphaerota bacterium | reverse complement strand
CGTCAAACCTTTTTGTGCCTTTTGCGGATTCCGCAGGCAGCCCCTGTCGTCCCAATCGTGGCCTGTCGCACGAAGGCTGCCTGCGGAATCCGCAAAACCGTACAAAAGTTTTGGGAAGGGGTTTGGGGAGCACCCTTTTCCAAAAGGGTGGCCCCAACATACTACGTTTTTTCAGTGGGTGAAGCTGAAGACGGTGGTAGAATAGGGTGGGATTTGCTTGAGGTCAAACCCGGCGTGGGCGGGGAGGGTGGTTTGGCCTTGGTAGACGACCCGGTTTTGGGTGGCGGTGTCCACGGTGGCGGTCACCGCGTAGGTGCCGGGCGGCACCTTTTGCGGGCGCAGGCACACGTCTGCGGGCCGGGCTGACATGCTGCAGACGATGACGCGCAGGGACCCGTCCGGCATCCGCGCCTCGACCTGGCGGATATCGGGCGCGATCTGGGCGCCGAACACCCGCGTGCCCTTGCCCATGATGTACCATAGGGGAACGATCTCGGCATCGACCGGTTTGACCGGTTTCTGGTCGTTGTCCAGGATGGCGACACCGCCGGGGCCGATCCAGCCCAGGGCCTGGTCGTAATCGCAGAAGTTGTAATACATGTGCGCCAGCACGGCGTACCAGAAATACATCTGGCCCCAGCGGGTGTAGACGAGGAAGGTGTGGCCGAGGGAGCGGCCACCGGTGACCTCGTTCATGAACATCAGGGGCGGATGCTCGGCGAAGACGAAGTCATAGAACTGCAGGTCGTCATACTGCGGCGTGGGGTAGTTGGCCAGCAGCAGATGGCCGGGGCCCATGCCGTGGATGGCGCGGCTGTAGGTCTCGGTCCAGATCCGTTCCTGGCGCTGGCCGGTGACGCGGTTGCCCGGCCCGCCCATCATGCAGCCGCCGCCGCCGGCAAAGCTGTCGAGGCCGAAGCCGTTCAGTTCCGGATACTCGGTGAGGTCGCGTTTGAACTTGTTGATCACCCAGTCATTGGCGGCGGTATTGAAGCAATTGAGGGTGCGGTACTTGTCGAACCAGTGCGCTTCCTTGAAGAACCAGTCGGGATGCTGTTCGACGATCACGTCCTTGGGCCGGCCCAGCCACTCCGCCTGCAGGAAGCCGCGGGGGGAGAACCAGAAAATGGTGTCCATGCCGCGCTGGCGGATGTCGCCCAGCAGTTTCTTCAGTCCCGGCGGGGCCTGGTCGTATTTGCCGTTGAGGGAAACGCCGTGGGAGACGTCGACGTACTCGCTGTGCAGCAGCAGGCTGCCGACGCCGGCGGCCTTGAAGCGGTCCAGGGTTTTGGTGTCGTCCCAGGTATGCCAGATGCTGAGCTGGTGCCCGGCCTTGTCCCGGCGCGGCGGCGGCAGCCGGAAGCCCATGAACAGCATCTTGTCGCGTTCGAGGACGCGCGGCACGCCGGGCATGCCGCGGCCGGGGATGCCCATTTCGATGCCAACCATCGGTTCAAAGTTGGCAATGGAGGCTTCCACATCCTTTTGGCCGAGGGTGGGCGGGGAGATGCCCAAGACGGCCAGGGTGATGGTAAAGGTCAGGGTTTCGCCGGGGGCGACGGTGGTGGCCGCCTCCCGCCAGCGGTTGCCTTCCTTGGACGGGTACTGGACGTTGAGGTTGTCCACCGCCTTGAATAGTTCCCAGGTGGCCAACTGCCGGTCCTGGAAGGTCTTGATCCGTCCCTTGATGTCATACCAGTCCGGCATGAGCATTTGCAGCTCAATGCCTTCGGCGGCGGCCGGGAAGATCAGGTACGGGGTGCCGATTTCAACACTGGACGGTTCGTTGCGGGGGAGGAACACCGGGGGGGAACCAAAACCGTAGGTGACGCCGTCAAAGGTGACAGCCGCTTCCTGAAACGGCAGGACGAGCTTGGTGAACGGCGCCGGCCGGGGCGCGGTGGCGGGAACGGCCAGGCTGAGGTCGAGCCTGACCCGGTTGTCGCCGTCAAGGGTGAGCCGGCAGGTTCGGACCAGGCCGTCCGTCTGGCGGATGATGGTCTGGACTTGCCGGGAAGATTCCTGGCGCTCGACGGCCGGGGCGGCCATTCCCGCCGACGTTTCCGGCACCAGCAGCGGGCGCAGGTCCAAAATGGCCTTGCCGCTTGGCGCCACCACCAGCCGGTCGCCGGCAAACCGGAGTGGATACACGCGAATGGGCGGATAGACGGTCTGGTCGGTGGGTGCCGGCCCGGCGACTTCCGCCGCGGTAAGCGGCCGGATGGTCGTGGCGATCTCGGTCGATTTGCGGACGGTGACGCCGCTGATGTCGGCATTGACCTTCTTGATCCGGCACCAGCCGCCGTTGTAGCCGAACGACACGATCCGCAGATAGCGGAAGCCCTTGACCTGGCCGGGGCGGAAGCTGTAGCGGACGAGGTGGGCGCCGCCCTTTTTGTTCTGGTCCTTGAGATCTTCCGGGTTCAGGCTCCAGTTGGCGTCGGGGTTCTTGCCGACAGGGAACCCCTGGCGCACGAAGGTGCCGGGAACGGGGGTGAAGTGTTGGCCGTCGGTGGAGGTGGCGAGCTGCCCGCAGAAATTGCCGTCGCCGCTGGTGCCCAGCCAGATGGCGAGCGAATCCAGTTGCGCCTTGGCCGGGGCGATCTCCGCCCCCAGGTCCCAAGTGATGTTGACCGGGCCGCGGTCATGGCGGATGACGATCATGTTGTTGAAGCGCGGGTTTTCGTCCACCAGACTGGGGGAGATACGGCCTTCGCAGAGCTGGTTGGCGGGAATCTCGGGGTACACGTCGTGCAGGGAATCGTGGTCGGAGATGCCGTGGGTGTCGGCGACCCGTTCGATTTTGACCGGAGTGGACTTAGGGGTGTCCACGCCGAGCAGCGGGTCGATCTCGACCGTGCAGCCGCTGGCATCTTCGCCGGTGGCGGTGACCCGGAAAATGATCTGGTCACCCAGCCGGACCCGGGCTTTCACGTCGTAGGCCACGGGCTGGTTGGAGACCAGGCGGTATGTCCACAGCGTGGTCATTTTACCGGCGGCAAACTGATAAATGGTGACCGCCGTGGCCGGATTGTTGCGGTCGCGCTGCCGGACGCTGCCGGAAATGCGGAGATCGCCGCCCTGGGCGAATAGGGCGGGGGCCGTCCAGGTCAGGTCGGTGCCGAAGCCGACGGCCGGATGGAACATGCCGGGGGCAATGATGGCGCTGCTGTCGCCGTTGGACCACCAGCCGTGCTTGGTGTTCCAGGTCATCAGGTTCCGGGGGGTGTCCGCGGCCAGCCCGGTCCGGCCGGCGGCGTCCCATTCATAGCGCCAGACGTCGGTGCGGGCGCAATGGTCCGGGTGCGGGTTTTGTCGCTCATGGCTGACGGCATCGGCATTGGGGGTCCAAAACGTCTCGTAGTCGTAGCCAAAAACGGCCAGCGGGCAGAGGAGGAGGCCGGCGAGGATGAGGCGGGAGATAGACATGGGGTTCCTTGGGGAGATGAAAAAGCAGAATGTGGAATTTAGAATGTAGAAGGCAGAATGCGGAAAATAAGACGTGATTCGTGATGTGTGACTCGTGATGGGCGGGGTAAATTAATTGTCGATTGCAATCGGCCGCAATCGAATGCACTCGATTGCGACATCACGCGTCACGCCTCACGTTTTACGTGCCACGCCTCAATCATCCAACTGCCAATAGGTGTTGATGGTGTTGTACGAGTACCAGGCCGGGATGGCCTGCTGGAAAACCTCGTTGCCTTGGAGGGCCGCCGAATGGCCGTCGAGGAACAGGTAATTGGCCGAGTTGGTGTGGACCACGCCGGTTTCCGCGACCTGGTAATAATTGCAGAAATAGGCGGGGCCCATCCAACTGCAGACATTGGCGAGCCGGGTGTTGTTGCTGTCGTGCCATTCACCGACGAAGATGGCGCCGGCCGGCCGCTTGACCTTGTCCAGATTGACGCTTTGATAGCAGCTGTAAGTGCCTTCGGGGGTGGAGCCGGGCTGGTCAACCCCTTTCTGGGTCACGATCATGCTGTAACTGCGGGGGGCGTAGCCGCCGGTTTTTTCCGACTTGTCTACCGGGCAGCGGAAGAGGTTGTTCTTCAATTCCGTGCCCGTGGTGGTTTTGGAGGCCGCCTTTGAGCCGACATAGTCCTGGAGCAGGCCGTCCCAGGTGCTTTGATTGGCGGCGCCCTCGTCCCGAACCGCATAGGGCGCGCGGCTGCCGTAGTCGCCGGCGTACAGGAAGATGCCGACCCCGATCTGGTGCAGAGCGTTGTTGCAGGCGATCTTGTTCGCCTGCTGCCGGGCACTGCCCAGCGCCGGCAGCAGCATGGACGCCAGGATGGCGATGATGGCGATCACCACCAGCAGTTCGATCAGCGTGAACGCTGCTCGAACTGGCCTTCGCCCTTCGCCATGGCTCGGGACTACGGCTGGGCATGCCAGCCGTTCGATGAGGGTGAGGTGTTTCATGGGGAAAACCTGGGCGGTGGGGGTGGGACTTTTGTGGACCCGGTAGACACTGTGGACTTGGTGGACCTTGTGCCCGGTGTCCACAGTGTCCACCGGGTCCACAAGGTCCACCCGTTATTTACCGCCGCCGGCGCAACAGGGCCAGGCCGCCCAGTGCCAGCAGGCTCAGGCAGGCCGGCTCGGGCACCGCGGTGACCGTGATGTTGTCGAGGAAGTAACCATGAGTATTGGCCGCCCCTTTGATGTCATAGGCGAGACCGGAACCGCTTGTGTAGCGGCTGGCGCTGGTGTCTGAATACGAGAACACTTGGTAGTTGTACGGGGAGCCGCTGGCATTGACACCCGACCAGTATAACGATAAGTCGCTTGAAGTTCCTGTCACGGCAACCGAGTAGGATAAGTTCGACCAGGCATCAATGACTTTTGAATCGCCATGGAAGGCGGAGGCGACCAAGCTTGTACTTGCGCCGTTGGTGGCAACCCGGTTGAGCCAGGCATAGTACTGATTGGTGTGTCGGAAAAATTACCGTTGGCGTAGCCGGTGGTCTGGAATTGGCTCCATAAACCAGATCGTTCCGCCAACGCCATATTGCCGGCACTGGCGGGGAATTCCGCCGAATAACCGGCGTTTTGGACGGCGGAGTTGAAGGTATACCGGGAGCTGAAGTCGTTGCCGTTGCAGTTGTCCTGATAAACGGTGACGTTGCCGCGCGCCTGGGTGGCGAGCAGGGCGGTGGTCAGCGCCAGAACGGCGCCGAGAGTGGCCTTGATGGATGGCATGGAAGGGGGATTCATGTTTGGAGTGTCCTTAATATTGCATTGCGGAGGCGTTTGGATCGGGAATGTTGCACTGATGTTGGGGCCACACTTTTGAAAAAGGGTGCTTGGGAACCGCCTTTCCTCAAAACGGGGTTCCCTGCAAAACTAAGCCGCGGCACCTCCTTTCCGTTTTGCCAACGGTTTTTTCGGGGCGGTGGAGGCGCGGACGACCAGGTCGCCGCGCAGCAACTGCTGGCGCGGCGCGCGCTGCCGGTCCGCCATGCGTGCCAGCAACCGTTCCGCCGCCAGTCGGCCGATCTTGGCCAGCGGTTCATTGACCGTGGTCAGGGAGACGAGCCGGTGACTGGACATCGGCAGGCCGCCCACGGCCGCCACCACCGGGCGCCGGGCTTCCGGCACGTCGCACAGGATTTCCATGGCCTGCCAGGCCACGGCTTCGACGGGAAACACGATGGCGGTCGGCGGCCGGGGATGGCAGGTCAGGCCAAGGATCAGCGTTTTTATGGAATCTGGATCGGCGCCGTCCACCAACCGTTCCAGGGTCGGATCGGGTTGCAGACCCGCCGCCAGGAGCGCGGCACGGTACCCGGCCTGCCGGGCATGCAGCTGTTCAGACTGGTTGTCATTGCTGATCAGGGCGATGCGCCGGTGTCCCTGCGCCAGCAGATGGTTGGTGAGGGTGACCCCGGCGGCGTGACCGTCCAGGGCCACGGCATCGGCGGGAATGCCGGGCAGCCAGTCACACATGAACACCAGCGGCACCCCGGCTTGCTGGATCGCCTGGTAGTGTGCCTGCTGGCCGTCCAGCGGCAGCGCCAAAATGCCTTCCAACCGCCGTTCCAAAAAGGTTTCAAGCTCCTGCTCTTCCCGTTCCGGGCTCCACAGGTTGACGCCGATCAGGGCGTGGTAGCCGGCGGCCTCCAGCATCGGCAGGGCACTGGTCAAAATGTCATTGGCCAACGATCCGACCAAATCGGCAAACATGATCCCCACGGCATTGGACCGGCCGCACTCGAGCGCCTTGGCCATGGCGTTGGGACGGTAGCCCAGGCGCTTGGCCGCCTCCTGGACGCGCACCCGGGTGCGTTCACTGTAGCGCGTGTCGCGGCGGCTCAGAATTTGGGAAACGGTGCCGGTGGAAAGCTCAACCGCCGCTGCGATGTCCGCAATCGAAACCATGGAAGCGCGCTCCTATGAGTACCCTCGCCCCCTAGTATAATCTAATCGATTAGAAAAGCAAATAACTAGCAAAGTTTTTATTCTAATCGATGGAGAACTTTGGCATTAATGTGGGGCGCTGCCCCAGGCCCCGCTCAAGGAACGCCGTCCCTTGAGAATCCCGATTTCTGATTTTGCGAGGGCCGGTACTGGGTGCCGCTGAGGGTTGCGATGTTCGGTCATTGTCGCTGAAGGCGGCGCCCAGTGCCGGCCCTCGCAAAATGGAAGGTCTCGGGGATTCCAAAGGGACAGGTCCCTTTGGCAGGGGCCTGGGGGCGGCGCCCCCACATCGCCTTCTTGATCCTGAGCTTACGGCGCGGGCAGGGGGATGTATTCGGGTTTCAGGGCGCGGCCTGGGCCGGCGGTCCACAGGGTGAAGCCGCGCGGCTGTTTGTCGAAGTTGACGCTGGTGGTGGCGCCGGTGAAGAACTGGATGCCGTCCGTGGCGGCGGCCGCCTGCCGGTGGGTATGTCCGGACAGCACCGCCACGACGTTATGGGTGCGGTACAGTTCCAGCATCTCCTGGCGCAGGGGTTGGGGATAGTTGAAATACTCCGGCTTTTCGTCCGGCGCGGCAATGAACGGCGGAATGTGTCCAAATACGATAACGGGATGATCGGCGTTCTTGGCCGCGGTCAGGGTTTGGCGCAGCCAAAGCTGCTGGGCTTTGCCCTCGCCGGCGTCGGCGGGGGTGAGCGCCTGGGTGTCCAGGCCGATGAAGCTCCAGCCCTGATGGTCAAAGGTGACCTGGTCCGGGCCGATCCGGTCGCGGTACTGTTTCAGGCGGCCGTGTTGGCGGGGAGGCCCACGTCGTGATTGCCCGGCACGCAATAGACCGGCATCTTGAAGCCGGCCCGGACGGTCAGGAACTCCTGGATGGCCTTGGCGTTGCCGCAGTCGTTCACGAGGTCGCCGCAGATGATGACGAAGTCGGGTTGCCGGGCGTTCACCTGCGCCACCACGGCGCGAAAGGCGCGCACGTCCTCGTCATAGGTGGAAAACCCCAATTGCGTGTCGCAAAGCTGGGCGAACTCGAACGTGCCGGAGGTGGCGGCGCCCGGCCTGGCGGTGCCGACGCAACCCACGGCAAGGAGGGCGGCGACGAGGGTCAGGAAGCAATAGAACTGTCGTTTCATTGGGTGCCTGTGGTTGGGGGGGGGCTTATGGATACAAGGAGCCGTTTTTAAAATTTTGAACAGGAGCACGCAGAGGCCACAGAGAAGTTTTTCTCCGGATCTCTCCGGATCTCTCCTGATTTCTCCTGTTCAAAAATTAAACTTTTTAAGCGCGACTTCAAAGGCAAAGATTGGGGACACTATAGACCCTCTTGCAAACCCCATGGCGGCACCGGAATTTAGAATTCAGAAGCCAGAATTCAGCATGAATGGTACTTCTGTAGCAAAGGGCTTGCCGCTCGCCAGATCGAAAACGTGCGGCTCGAAGAGCGCGACATTGGCGTCGCTCCAGACCCCCACGGCCATCATGATCTCTCGCCAAGATCGCCAAGGTCGCCAAGAAAACCGATCTCCGTGCCTCTGTGTCTCCGTGGTTGAATAATTTGGGTTTCTGGCCGTTTGGCGCTATCGTCCTGGCCATTACGCGGTCAGTATCTTTCTTCCGAGCCCGGAACGTTAGTGACGGGTTTAATAGTTGCCTTCTTCATATGGGACCTATGGGACCTATGGGACCTATGGGACCTATGGGACTGATAGGAGTGCCGGCCGTTGCTTTATACGTCCCATCGGTCCTGGGCGTCTTACAGGTGAAATTTCTCGCAAGACGGTCAAAATTTTTATTTTCCCGCAGAGGCGCGGAGGCGCAGAGAAACAGCCAAGTCAAAATACTGCCATGATGCCTGACCGATTTTTCTCCGCGCCTCTGCGCCTCTGCGGGAGATAACTCGTATTTGTTTTGGTTTTGGTCATGCCGGGTAGGGAGGTTGCCATGGACTTGCGCACGGTCGGTCTCGGTATGCTTTTTCTCGCCGTGGCGTGGCACGGCGTCTCATGTTCCGCCGAATCCCCCCCCAAGAAGGAGCCCGCCATGACCAACCCCGCCACCGACCGGCTGGAACTCAGTGACGCGGAATGGCGGAAACGGCTGACGCCCGAGCAGTACCGGGTGCTGCGCCGCAAAGGCACCGAACCGGCATTTTGCGGCGGTGATGCCGAGATCAAGAAAAATGGTGCCGGCACTTACTTCTGTGCCGGTTGCGGCGCCCCCCTGTTCGTCAGCCGGGTCAAGTTTGATTCCGGGACCGGCTGGCCCAGTTTCTGGGAACCCATCAACGGGCGGGTCGCCAGTGAACCCGACCTCAGCTACGGCATGACCCGCACCGAGGTGCATTGCGCCCGGTGTGGCGGACACTTGGGACACCGCTTCGATGATGGCCCCGCGCCCACTCACCAGCGGTATTGCATCAACGCCGTGGCGTTGCGGTTCGTCCCTGGCGATGCCACAGCCGCCCCTGAACCCACCACCGCCACGGCGACCTTTGCCGCCGGTTGTTTTTGGGGCGTGCAGTCCACCTTTGACGCGGTCAAGGGGGTGGTGTCGAGCCGCGTCGGTTACTGTGGGGGCACGGCGGCCAACCCCACCTATCAGGAGGTGTGCGGCGACCGCACCGGCCATGCCGAAGCCGTTGAAGTCATCTATGATCCGGCCGTGGTCAGCTATGACCGGTTGTTGGAGCTGTTCTTTGCCAATCACGATCCCACCCGGGTGAACAGCCAAGGGCCGGATGTCGGCACTCAGTACCGCTCCGTCATCTTTGTTCATGACGCCGCGCAGCGCCAAGCCGCCGAGGCGTTCAAGGCCAGGCTCCAGGCGAGTGGGACATTCAAGCGCCCCATCGTCACCCAGATTGTACCCGCCACCACCTTCTGGCCGGCGGAGGACTATCACCAAAAGTATTTGGAAAAGCGCGGCGCGTCGAAGTGCCATTTGTGATGATGACGGATTGACGGTCACTGGGAGCCGCCCGTCCTCGGGCGACGGGTGAGTGGTTTTGTTTTTTTTACCGTGTTTGCGCTCTGCGGCATGGCGGCGGGGACGAACTCAAGGTGTATTACGGCGCCGCCGACACCGCCATGTGTCTGGCCACGGCCAGGGTGTCCGAGCTGGTGGAGGCCTGCTTGGCCGCGGATCATGTCTAGCAACAACCCACTACAGCATTAACCGTCACTACTCACCGCCGTGCGGTGACGCGAGGTAGAGTTACCGCAGGTTCAGTCTTCACCTGCTGGTTGATGATCGCGATCAGTGAACGCAGGGAAGCGTTGACGGCTTGGTGATCCGGGAAGTACGCGGCCACATCCGGGTCGAGGACAACCACATTGGTTCCCTCCGCATAGCGCTTGGCGTATTTTCCGCGAATGCCCTTGCTGAAATCGTATTCCGTCAGCAGGTTTGAATCATTGTGCATTTTTTTCATAACGCATTTCTCCCGCAGAGGCGCGGAGGCGCAGAGGAGCCGCCAGAACTACCACAATACCGGTTTTAATCGAAATTTTAACCATGAAGAACATGAAGATCACGAAGAAAGAACGTGAATAATCCAAGTTGGTTTTCTTACGGCCGGTTTACTTCATGTGCTTCATGCTCTTCATGGTGAAAAATGGTGCTTGGAAGCATCAACTTGTCTTACGTTGTCATGGCGGCGGGAGGTCGGGCAGGGGGATGACTTCCGGCACGGTTTCCAACGCGATGTTTTTCAGTCCGGCGGCGCGGATGGTGGCGACCAGTTCCACCACGTCGCCGTAGCTCCGCCTGCGGCCGGCGCGGACCAGCACGGTGGCGTCGGGCTTGACCCCGGCCAGGAAGCGTAGTTTGGCGGCCAGTATGCCGTGGGTGATGGTCTCGTTTTGGAAGCGGATGCGGTCCTGGTCGTCAAGCACGACTTCCACGGCCGTGGTGTCCGCGGCTGCCGCTATTTTGAGACTGGCGGCGGTGCTGTTTCCCGCGTTGCCACCCGCCTCCGTCAAACCCGACATGACCAGCAACAGGGCCATGACCAGCAGCAACGCCAGCCCCAGGAACGGGGCGAGCTGAATCCCGACTTTGGGGCGGAGCTGGGTTTGAAAAGGTCGCGGCATAAGCGTTAGGCTGAAGCTGGTTAGGCTGTAGGCTGAAGGTAATTAAGTTGTCACCCTAACCCGGCAAGCCGGAACCAAAATGAACATCGAACATTCAACGTTCAACATCCAATGTGGATGATTCGACGTTGGACGTTGAATGTTCGATGTTGAATGTTCTTGCGACTGATTTCACTCGTAAGGTTACTGTATAGCGTGTTACGTTCATCACAGAGGACACCGAGAGCACAGAGAGGTGAGGCCAAATTGAATGTCTCACACGAAGGCACGAAGAATTGGAGACCGGCAAGGATATGCCGATAGGTTTTGTGGTTGTCAAATCGCTGGTTTTTTGGGGCCTTCTTCGTGACTTCGTGTCTTCGTGTGAGTTTTTTTCGGGATCAGGATCAAAACGTGTGTGGCAAAGGGCTTGCAGCCCGCCCGATCGAAAGCGTTCAGTTCGAAGAACGCGATGCAATCGCTTTGCTACATTTTAATGTTGACTGTTGGACGTTCTGATTTTTCTTGAACACCTCTCTCTTGGTAAAATGTGATTTTTACAAGAGCCTCAGTTTTCCTCGGTGCGGCGCAGGCCGTCGAGGAGGTCGTCCATGAAGGCGGCCAGATCGGTGCCGATGAGCTGGACTTGGCGGACCAGCAGGTTGTAGGCCGCGGCGGCGGGAATGGCGACCGTCAGGCCGGCGAGGGTGGCCAGGAGGGCGCCGCTGATGCCGGGGACGAGGGCGGAGAGGGTGGCATGGCCCTTGTCGGCCACGGCGCAGAAGGCGACCAGGATGCCCCAGGCCGTGCCGAACAGCCCCAGCAGCGGGCTGGTGGTGACAATGACGCCCAGCAGGGTCAGACGCCGTTCCAGAAAGGCGGTTTGGATGCCGGCGGCCTGTTCCATGGCGTTGCGGACCGAGGCCATTTCGGTGTCGGTCAGCGGCCGGGGCAGGGTGCGCTGACGGGCGCACAGCTCGAAGTCGCGGTCATCAAGTCGCAGGATGGTAACCACGGTGTCCATGCCGGCCTTGTACACAGGCAACAGCGGTCCGCTGAGTTCGGCCAAATGCGGGGCCAGTTCGAGCGGCCAGCGGGTTTGCCGGCAGCGTGCCAGCATGTGCGCCGCCTGCCGGCGCGCCTGTCCCAGCGCCAGCGCTTTTTCGATGGCAAGGCTTAGGGCCAGGACGAATAGAAGGAGCAGCACCAAGACCAGCCCCTGGCCGACACCGTCGCAGGCGTCAAGGGCGTAAAGGACGGGATTGGGCGAGGATGCCGCGGCATCCAGGATGGAGGATGGCATCATGGGGAAGGGCGAAATCCAGGAGATAGAATGTAGAATGTAGAAGACAGGAGACAGAATATAGAATTTAGGAGATGGAATCTGGAATATAATACAACGCTACAGATTACTGGATCAAGGCCAATCTGAGCCGCGAACGAAGCGAACGCAGGGAGCGAAAGTGACCGGTCATGAATGTCCAATAATCAACAAGGAATATCCAATGTTTAAGTCAATGCGGGTGCGCGCGTTTTACAGAACTGAAGGGCTTTTTCCTTCATCCTTGGACATTCCTTGTTGGATATTCACGTTTTCCTGTGAAACGGCAATCTTTCGGACCCGTCACTAACGTTCCGGGCTCGGAAGGAACATCTTGAAACGTCCAACGCCGAAATTTAAACAGCTTTTTTCTCCGGTCGTCCGGAGAAAAAAGTAGACACCGGCAAGGTATAAGCCGGATTCTGTTCCGGACCCTTGCGGATCCGGTGACGACCATTCCTCTAAGCGGCCGGTACCCGAGGTTTCGCCATCCCTTGCGGGACGGGCCGATGCGGACCGCATCACGCACCTCCTATTTGGCCTTGCTCCGGAAGGGGTTTGCCCTGCCTCATTGATTTCTCGCCGAGCGGTGGGCTCTTACCCCACCTTTTCGCCCTTACCTCACGATTGCTCGCGAGGCGGTATGTTTTCTGTGGCACTGTCCTTCCCGCGGCGTGTGGTCCGCGGTATCCAGCCTTAACAACTGGACTTCCTGTCCTATGGAGTCCGGACTTTCCTCCCCCCGCCTGGCGGCGGAGAGCGGCCGTCCCCTTGCCGGTGTCTGGCCGGTAACATACCGCCGGGGCGGCGAAAGGCGAAGGGACGCGTAAGCGGTTGAGCGGTGTTGGGTGAAAGTTGAATTAAACCGCAGATTGCCGAATGTCGAACCGCAGAATCGCGAAGTAGTTGTGAACCGCCTTCATCATTCGCCATTTTCCTTCCGAGCCCGGAACGTTAGTGACGGGTCCAAAAGGTTGCAGCCTCCCAACCCGGCAAAAAAACAAACATCGAACATTCAACCGTATCACGTACAAGCGAGGAATGTCACCAGAGGGTGCGGACGGCGCCGTGGGGGAGCCAGGCCTCGCCGTCGGGGCCGCGCAGGCGGCACCAGCCGTCGCGGGTTTCCATGAGCGTCAGGGTGTCGCCTTCACGGAGACGCAGGGGCGCGGGTTCGGCGGCGGCGGATGGCAGGCGGCGCGGGGTGATGCCCTCGGCGACCACGACCGCCTCGGTTTCGGCGCCATAGCGTTCTTCGAGCTGGCTCCACCCGGCCAGGGCACACAACAGGAGGACGGGAAGGGTCCAGCCCCAGACCGGCCAGGGGGAGCGGCCGCGCCAACGCTGGGCGCCGGCGGCCAGGCTCGCGGCGGCGACCAGGGCGGCGGCGAGCAGCGCCCACTCGTCCGGGCGCAGGCTGTCGCGCAGGCGTACCAGCAGTTCGCGCGGGGTTTCCGTGCCGCCGCGCAGGGGCAGGCCGAGCTTGCGCCGGACGAAGTTGAGGTTCTCCAAGATGTCCGAATCACGGGGGGCCAGGCGCCACGCGCGTTCGTAGTCGGCGAGAGCCTCGCCCAAGTGTCCCTGCCGGTAGGCGCAATTGCCTTGATTGTAGAGCACGGCCGCGCTTTCGCCACCGGCGGGCGCCAAGTTTTGATAGAGCCGTTTGGCGGTGTCGACGTCGCCGCGGCTGTAGGCGGCGCTGGCGTCGTTCCAGCAGGCGGCGGGCGCCGCGGCGGCGGCATTCGGTGCGCTGAGGCCGAGGGTGGCCGCCAACAGGGGAAGCAGGACGGCCAGGAGCAGCCGGCGGATGGCGGCGAGGGCGGGATTGATATCTGTAATGGCGCCGCCTCCGGGACGGTAGGCGCCCGCTTCGGCCTGCCGCAGGATGGCGGCCAGCTCGGGGTCTTGGGGTTCGACGCGGGCGATGACGTCGTTGACGGAGGCGCCCGGCGGCAGGCCGAGCATGGCGGTCAGGTAGGGGACGAGCTGGTCGCGGATCACGGTGGGCCGCGCCTCCGGGGTGGCGTTGCGGAGTTCGCGGAAGAGGCGTTTCTCCATTCGCGCGGCCTCGGCGCGGCGGCGCCAGCCCAGATCGCTCATCAGCCGTTCCCGGCGCCGTGCCAGGAACGTGAGCAGGCCCCAGGCGGCCAAGCCGGCGCCGGCCAGGCCCACACTGGCCAGGAGATGGTTGTACCACAGGGGGCGGCAGACCAGGGGGCCGGGCGCGGCTTTCACATAAAGGATGTCATCGGCGCCAGCGGCGGCGGGACGGCGGGCGGGCACGGCCGCCGCGGTGGCCGTGGTGCGGGCGCCGGAATCCGCCACCAGACCGTGGACGGCGGCTTGGCCGGGCGCGGCTGGGGTGACGGTCAAACGGGGTTGGAAACGGGTGGTGACGTACCGGCTGGCGGTGGGGTCAAAGGTGCAGAACACCAACTCCGGCAGTTTGGCCGCCGGATCCAGCGGTACCAGCACCCAGGTGACGGTGGCGGTGGCCGTGTCGCCGTGGCGTTCCCGTTTCACTTCCGGGTCGTAATCCCGGAAATTGGCGGGGTCAAGCCGGGGCGGCCTCAGCCCGTCCAGACTGCCCTGGCCTTCGATGGTCAAGGTGAGCGTGACCGGTTCGCCAACGCGCACGGTGGCGGGGGCCGTCTCCAGCTTCATCGTGAAATGCCCCACGCTATTGAGCGACTGGGTCGCCGGCGGCGGGGGCGGCAATGGTTTGACCGTGACGGCGGGGAAGGTGACCTCGGCGCGGCGCGGCACGATTCGGGCCTGGTTGAAAAAATCATCGACAAAACCGTCATCAAACGCGCCCAGCGGACCGCGATTGCGGCTCTGCCGCCGTTCCCGGAGCACGACTTGGGCGTTGGCCACGACCTGGCCCTTGAGCGTGCCGGCGGTGATCGGGGTGAGGAAGCTGCGGAAGGTTACCAGTTGATAGGGGCGCCCGTCGAACGTGACGCTCTGTTCCTGGGGGGCCAGGAACTTGGGGTTCTTGGGATTGAGGCTGGCGTCCTCGCGCAGGACCCCGCCTTCGACGGCGACCTCGGGGTAACTGATATTGCGCACCGCTCCGGGTTGCAGGTACATGCGAATTTCGAGGGGGATTTCCTGACCCACGTAGACGGCCGTGTCGGCGCCGGTGGGCACGCCGGTGAACAGCCGCAGGAAGAACGGAGACCCGCCGCCATCGGCGGCCTCCGCCGTCGCCTGGGCGCCGCCGGGATGGGCGCCGGTCACGGCCCCGGACGCGCCGGCCGGCGCCGCCACCATCAGCACGCGTTCGGGCAGGCGCTGGGGTTTGCCGCCGACGGTGACGGTGATGGCGGGAATGACGTAGCGCCCCGGCTGCTCCACCGTGAAGGTCCACGTGGCCGTGGCTTTCCGGGTGATCTGCATGTTGATGATCTGGACCGAGGTGCTGACCTGCGGGCCGCCGGTCCATTGCAGGCCCTTGACGGCCGGCAGGCTGGCGATTTCCGGCGTGCCGCCGTTCGTGACCACCTGGTACTGGCCGACCTCGCCGAGTTCCAGCGGGTTGGGTTCAATCGTTACCTCGACGGCGGCCAAGGCCAGGGTGGCGTTCAACAGCCAGCCGGCGACGGCCAGGCGTCCGGCGCAACGACGAGAAAGAATGGCGCGATGCGGTGCACTCATGTTGCCTATAGACCCGCCGGGGCGGCGGCGGGTTCCCAAAGTTTAAGGATGATGCCGAATATTGAACCGCGGAATATCGAAGTCAATCGCACGAGCCGCTTTTTAAGATCGGCGTTATTTCAAGACCGGGAGCCGCCCGTCCTCGGGCGGAACTCGATGGCGTCATATCAGTTCCGCCCTTTTTGTTGGGTCACCGTTCGCCAAACCAATGACGCGCGTCTCCGACGGTGACGGGTTCGTCCGCCCGAGGACGGGCGGCTCCCGGTCTTGGGAAAACCTCCTAGGAAAAGTGGATTTTTTTGACCGGTCACTTTCGCTCTCTACGGTCGCTTCGTTCGCGGCTCGGATGGGCATTACAGGCGGGATTTGAAATCCGCGTAGCCGAACCGGCGGACAACGCGCAGGCCACCGTTGCGGCTGTCGCCGAGGACGATGGCGGGGAGTTGGACGCCGTTGAAAGTGGTGGTTTTGACCATGGAATAGTGGGCCATGTCGAGAAACAGCAGGCGGTCGCCGGGGGCGAGCGGGCGGGGAAAGGCGTAATCGCCGATCACATCGCCGGCCAGGCACGAGACGCCGCCCAGGCGGTAGAGATGCGGATACTCCCCCGGTTCGCCGGCGCCGACGATGCGCGGACGATACGGCATGGCCAGAACATCGGGCATGTGGGTTTCGGCGGAGGTGTCGAGGATGGCGATGTCCAGCCCGTTGTGAACGATGTCCAGGACGGTGGCCATCAGGACGCCGGTGTTCAGCGCCACGGCTTCGCCGGGCTCGAGGTAGACGGTCAGCCCCGGGTGCCGGTCGCGGAACTCGGTGACCAGCCGGACCAATCGTTCCACGTCGTAGCCCGGCCGGGTGATGTGGTGGCCGCCGCCGAAATTGACCCAGGACAGGCTGTCCAGGAATTCGCCGAATTTTTTCTCGAAGGCGGCCAGGGTGACCTCCAAAGCGTCAGCGTCCTGTTCGCACAGGCAATGGAAATGCAGGCCGGAAATGCCGGCCAGGCGATCGGGGTGGAATTCGGCGCGGGTGATGCCCAGACGCGATCCGGAGGCGCAAGGGTCGTACAATGCCGTCGCCGCGGTGGAGCATTCCGGGTTGACACGGAGGCCGCGGCGGATGGGCCGCGGCACGGCGTCCAGGTACGGCCGGAAACGCTCCATCTGGTTGAACGAGTTGAAGATGATGGTGTCGCAGAGGCCGCTCAGCTCGCGGATGTCCGCCTCCGAATAGGCGGCGGCAAAGGCCTGGACCTCCTTGTTGAACTCCTCCCGGCCCAGGCGTGCCTCGTGCGGCGAGCTGGCACACACGCCGTCCAGGTGTGGGCGCAGCACATCGAAGCTGCTGAACATGGAAAATCCCTTCAGTGCCAGCAGGATGCGGCATCCGGAACGGGCTCTTATCTCGGCCAGCAACCGGGCATTGGCCGCCAGCCGCGCGGCGTCCACCACGAAACAGGGAGACGGCAGTTCCTGCCAGGCGAACTCGGTTGACCAGCTGGTGTCGTCCATAATGGGCTGAAGCTTTTTAGGCTGTAGGCTGAAGGTACGTAACAACAAGTCATACTTTAGCCCGTGCGTCGCCGTCTGGAAGATCATCGGGCGTCAGCCGGTGGATTATGTTTTGTTGGACAATGTTGGGAACCCCCTTTTGAGGAAAGGCGGTTCCCAAACCCTCCGTCAAACCTTTTTGCGCCTTTTGCGGATTTCGCAGGCAGCCGTTGCACAACAGACTGTGCCTGGGATTACTGGAGCTGCCTGCGAAGTCCGCAAAAAGGAACAAAAGTTTTAGGAAGGGGTTTGGGGATCACCCTTTTTCAAAAGGGTGGCCCCAATATCGCCCGCGCCGTTGTTCAAGGTGCATTATTCGTGCTAAAGTTAGGCCGTGGCCGGCGTCATGGGACGATCGGACCGGCGGGGCTAAAACTGGGGAGCAGGCATGCAGGCGCACTGTCCAACGTGCAAAAACTCCAGCAAGGTCAGTGCGGCCTTGGTTGGGCGTCCGTTCATCTGTCCGGAATGCCGGACGACGTTTACGGTGGCGCCCCTGCCGCGCTGTCCGCACTGCGGCGAGGAGTTGTCCGGTGCCGAAGCCGTGATCTGCCTGCATTGCGGTTTTCATCTGGAACGGGGCGAGGTGGTGGCGGAGGCGGCCGCGCCGCCGCCGGCGCCCGTGGTCAAGCCGCCGCTGGTCATCCGTTTCCTCTGTGCGTTCCAAGACGTGACCCCGGGACTCTTCCGGCCCCTTAACGTGGTCATGTTTCTGCTGCTGGTTGTCATCGGCGTGGGGATTGCCGGCCTGGCCGTGCTGGTGCTCAGCTTCGGTCTGTTTTTTGAGACTCTTTATCTCGGCTCGTTCGCGATGGTGGTCTATGCCCAGGCGCTGGCGTTCCTGTTCCTGCCGCAACTGCATAGTTTGAAAACGGCGTTTATCGAGATTGAGGGTGAGGCCTGGACGGCTTATCTGACGCTCCTGTTTGCGCCGGCCGTGCTTTTGATTGTCGGCATGTTGGTGGCCGGGCGGGGGCAGGTGGGTGGTGGTTGAGCGGTTGGGTGGTTGGGTGGTTGGGTGGTGCGGCGTTGGGTGTTCCTGGATGATTCACGAAGGAGTTGAACTGGTTTTTGTAGCAAAGCGATTGTATCGCGTCGGCGACGTCCCGGCGGGCTACAAGCCCTTTGCTACACCGGCTCTGCCGGAATGCAGATGAAACTATGTCCTCACTAACGAACAGGTCCGGAAAAAGGGAGTCTCTCATGCGCTTTGAACTGCCATGCCCGGCTTGCGGCCAGACCACGATTTTGGCTGCGCCCCCGCAAACCTCGATCTGGACCTGTGCCTGCGGGGCGGAGTATGAGCTTGAGCCGCCCGCCAGCACGGCGACAGGGCCGGCCGTGGTCGCCGAGTCTGCTGCCGTCCCGGCGGCGGCGGCCGAGACGGCCAGCGCAGGGAAGAAAAGTTGCCCGGAATGCGGGGCGTTCCTGCCGGACGCCAATGTGTTGTGTACGGAATGCGGGTTCAACTTCCGGCGGGGCAGCAAGGTGCCCCTGGCCGCCGGCAGCGAGTCGGCCACCCTGGCGAGTCTGGATCCGGAACTCCTGGCCACCGAGGAACGGCGCAAACAGCGGATCAAGCTGGCCGTCATGGGGGTGCTGGTTTTGGTGGTGGGCGCCGGGCTTTATTGGGCGTTTACCGCCAAGGACTACGGCATTAGCGGCCGTCATCCCATGGGCAAAACCGCGGTTTTGACCCAACATTTTACGGGCAATATGCGGTTGGTCATGGACGGCACGCCGCGGCCCGCGCCGGCGGCGTTTGGCATTCCCGGCACGGTGGCGACCTACAAGGATGCCGTGCTGGAGAAGGAAACCAACGGGCGTTTCCTGCAAACCATGGCGGTGGCCTATGACGCCAGCCATGAAATTTGCGGAGTGTCCGGCACGTTTCAGGTTTTGAGTTCGGCAATTCCCGGCGGTGGCATCAGCCGAATCTCCAATTTCCTCAAGGATTATTGGGAGGAAGTGGGGGCGCCGGTGCCGCCGGTTTTTCAGCGGCGGACGACCGGCGAGGGGATATTCCAGCACCAGGAAGAAGTGGCCGAGTTCACCGGGCCGGGGGTGCATGCCGTCTGGCAGCGTAGCGGCAGCGACGGCATGGGCTTGATCAGTTCCATTGACACGATTACCGTGGCGCGCGGGAATGCGAATCCCGCGGCGCTGGCCGCCGGCGACGGGTTGGAAGAGGATGTCAACGCCGTGGGGGCCGGGACCGTGGCACCCGCCGCCGCTCTTCCCGCGCCCGCCGCCGGGACGGAGCTCCCGCCGGAATAAGTCAGGGAACGAAGGGGCGGAGCCAGGGTGACAGCAGGCGGGCCACGGGGAACGGAAGACGCCGCCAGAGCCGTGGCAGTCGCGGGTCGGCGCTCTCGGCCGGCGCCGGGGTGACGTGCCAGGCAGCACCGTGGGCGGCGGGCCGGGCGTGCCACTCCCGGATGCGGTGGGGGACGGCGCCCCATTGGCGCTTGAAGTCGCAGGTGCCGGAATCGGCGCGGCTGCGGCTGAAATCGTAGGAACGGCAACCGGTTTCCACGGCGCGGGTCAGTGACCGCCAGTACACGAGCATATTGCCGCACAGGGCGCGCTTGGCAAAGTTGGAGGCCCCGTAAAGATTGACGCGCCAGGCGCCCCAGGTGAAGTCGAAGACGGTGGCCACCGGCGTTCCGTCCGCCTCGGCGGCGACCAGAATTTCCGCGCCGGGAAAGGCGTCCAACAGGGCGGCCAGGAACTTTTTGGGATGGGCCGGCGTGCCCAGTTCGTGCTGGCGCCGTTCATAAAGCCGATAAAAGGCATCCAGCAATTCACCGCGCCCGGTCCGCACCGTGACCCCGGCTTTTTCCGCCTTGCGCACCTGGTTTCGCACCTTGGCGGAGAGCCCCTTCCACAGGCTGTCGGCTTCGGCCGGCAGTTCCAGCCACAGCGTGACCCGTTCTTCCGGCGCGAGCGTGGCGAGCTCCGCGGGGGCGGGATCGGGAATGCGCAGGGTCAGGCTGGCGGCTCCGGCCAGCCGTTCCGCCGGTGGCAGCGCGGCGGCGATGGCCGCCGCATCGGCGGCCGCGGCCAAGGGGGCCGGGCCGCCGTAGGGGGCGTGGGCGATGCTGACCCACCGGCGGCCGGGGCCGGGAACGCGGAACACGGCGAGCAGGCCAGGGCCGGTTGGACCGTCCTCATGCCACAATTCGTCACTGTGCATGCCATAGGCGGCACGCAGGGCGCGGCTCCAGGCGGTGCTATGATAGAGGCCGGGAAAGGGCAGGGCATGGCAGCGGTCGTCCCAGCGTTGGGCGGCGGCCGCATCGGTCAGGTCCAGGCGAGACCAAGGGGCGCCGCTCATGACGCCACCCGTACAAACCGTCGTGCTTTCAAGACGATCTCACGCGGAGGCGCGGAGGCGCGGAGAAAATGAAGTTTTGTCGTATTCATAGTCAAGCCTCTTGCAATAACTCCGGGTTGCCAATGGATGGTCCCCGGGACGGACATCAGAGCCCGGAACGTTAGTGATGGGGCAATAATCAAAAGCTGAAATTAAGAAAGCAGAAAGCAGAAAGCAGAAAGCAGAAATGAAATCCGATATTTATTTTAGCTGGGGTGTTTTCAAAAGTCCCGATCAAGGTGGCACCATTCTTGGAGTGCGGCAATTCCTTTGCCGCTTTTTGATATCGGCGTTATGTCAAGACCGGG
>CAITYL010000272.1 GCA_903896595.1 uncultured Lentisphaerota bacterium | reverse complement strand
CTCTACGCCAAGTGGACGATAATGGTGGCGTTCGATGCTCAAGGCGGCTCGGTGACGCCGTCAAGAAAGAGCGTGACTTTGGGCGCAACCTACGGCACGCTGGCGACCACGTTGCGTGACGGCTACACGTTCGGCGGCTGGTGGACAGGCACACGTGGCACCGGCACTCAAGTGACTGCGACCACAACGGTCAGCATCACGGCACCCCAGGTGCTGTATGCGAAGTGGACAGTGAATCGCTATCCGGTGACGTTCGATGCCCAGGGCGGCGCGGTGACTCCGACCAGTGGGAGCGTGACCTACGCCTCGACCTACGGCATCCTGCCGACGCCGGCCCGCACGGGTTACACCTTTGCTGGCTGGTGGACCGGCGCGGGCGGCACCGGTACGGAAGTGACCGCGACCACAATGGTCAGCGTCACGGCCGCCCAAACGTTGTACGCGATGTGGATGGCGAAGAGCTATACCGTGACCTTTGACGCCGTCGGTGGATCGGTGACTCCGACCAGCGGGAGTGTGACCTACGCCTCGGCCTACGGCCCCCCGCCGACACCTACCCGCAGCGGTTACATATTCGGTGGCTGGTGGACGGGTGTCAGCGGCACCGGCACCGAGGTGACTGCGGCCACTGTCGTTGCGATCGCTGCGAACCACACGCTCTACGCCAGATGGACGATTATGGTGGCGTTCGATGCTCAGGGCGGCTCGGTGACGCCGTCAAGCAAGAACGTGACTTTGGGCGCAACTTATGGGATGCTGCCGACGCCAACCCGCAGTGGCTACACTTTTGTTGGTTGGTGGACGGCTGCGGCCGGGGCGGGCGCGGAGGTGACCGCCGCAACGACGGTGTCGACCACGGCAGAACAGACGCTCTACGCCAACTGGACGGCAAACCCGCCGACCGTGACCACGGCAGCACCGGCGGCAATTGGCACGACCACCGCAACTTCCGGCGGCACTGTGACAAGTGCCGGCGGGGCGCCAGTGACGGCGTGCGGGGTTTGCTGGAGCACCGTCGCCAATCCGACCATGGCCGATGCCAGGACGAATGACGGCACGGGCACGGGCGCGTTCTCCAGCACTCTCACCAAACTGAGCCCCGGCACGACCTATTATGTCCGGGCGTATGCCACCAACAGCGCCGGCACGGCGTATGGGGAGCCGTTATCCGTCACCACGCCCGTGGCCGCCGGCGCGGATTTTGTAGTGACCGGCATCGTCCTCTCGCCCGCGCTGCCGGCGGTGGGCGGAAAGTTCACGGCCACGATCACGGTGAAGAACCAGGGCGTTTTGAGCGGCAAGGGCGGTTATCTGTACGTGTGGCTGAACAAGCCGGGAGCGGCGGCGGTGGGTGAAAAGGGCGACAAATCCGCGTCCATCGGTACGTTGAAAGCAGGCCAAAACAAGACGGTCAAGGTGAGCTTGACGGCACCCAAGACCTGGGACACGTTCACTCTGCGCGCCTTTGCCGATGCCAAGAACGGGGCCAAGGAAGACGATGAGTACAACAATCAGGCGGCATACGAATACACTACCGGATTGCCAGATTTCATGATCAAGACGGTTACGATCAGCCCCGAAATTCCGACCGCCGGCAGGACGTTTACCGCCTATGTGACGGTGACCAATTGGGGCGAGGTGGCTGGTGATGCGGGATACCTCGATCTTTGGGCGGACAGCTCCGTCCTGGCCGCCACTCCCGTGCCCGGCCGCACGATCAGGGGCAACAAGTACAAGATGGTCGGCACGCTCCAGGTGGGCCAGGAAAAGACCGTCACGGTCACCGGGCTGAAGGCGCCAACGACCAACGCGGCGCCGCTCCTGTACCTGCTCCTCGACAGCCGGGCCAAGACGCTGGAAATGGACGAGGCCAATAACGGGTGGGAATTCGACTACAAGTGCCAGTGAGGCCGGGACCTAGGAATATTAAAAATCGTCGGTGTGGTTGGGGACGGGTGATTTTGGGCTCGGGAGGGACGGGTTAGTTGAACTCAAGGAAGGCCACTCCGTCGATCTTAGCGGTGTGCGTCCCAATGTCTGCATCGAAGCGGGGTTTGCCCTGCGAAACCATGAAAAAAATCGGCTCATTTTCATGTTCCAACCCAACAAGAAGCACAAAACGGTGCCCTTCGATCTGAACACATTCCGCTACGAACATTTCGACGATACCGGCGCAATCCCCGATAAGATAAAGCCCCATATAACAGCGATTCTCGATGGAGCTTCGGTCGGGCGATAGAACCGTTTTGAAACGCAATGTCTTATGGAGACCCTGGCATGATGGAGATTCAATCCATTGCCGACCTTAACCTGCTCCGGGAATCCGTGGACCTGGAGTGCAAGCAGGCGGCCGGCCGCGACGGGCAGGGCGCGGTGCCGGAGGATTTTTGGCCCACTTACAGCGCCTTTGCCAACACGGGGGGCGGCATCGTGTTGTTGGGGGTGCGGGAAAAGCAGGGGCAGTTCTCGATTGAGGGCATCGCCAACGTCGCCAAGGTGCGCAGGGAACTGTTTGACAGCCTGAATAACCGCCAGAAAGTCAGCGTGAACCTGCTGACCGACGCGCAGGTACGGGAAGTGGTGCTGGAAGGACGCACCCTGGTCGCCATTGACATTCCGCAGGCAAATCGCAAGCAGCGCCCGGTTTACCTCACCGCCAATCCGCTGGCCGGCCACACCTACCGCCGCCTCAACGATGGCGACCGTTTGGTACCGGATGACGAAGTAAAACGAATGCTGGCCGAGCAGGTGGAAGACAGCCGGGATAACCGTGTGCTGCGTGGCTACGATTTGGACGATCTGGACATGGGCACGTTTCGCGCCTACCGCCAACTGTTTGCCAACCGTGAGCCGAACCATCCCTGGACGGCCTTGTCGGATCGTGAATTTCTGCGGCAACTCGGCGGCTGGCGAAAGGATCGTGAAACCGGAGAAAGCGGCATCACGATGGCGGGGTTGCTGATGTTCGGGACGATGGCCTCCATCCAAGAGGAATACCCGAACTACCTGCTGGACTATCAGGAGCGGCCGGAACCGAAAGCGGAACTGCGTTGGGTGGACCGCTTGACACTCGACGGCAAGTGGTCAGGAAACCTCTATGACTTTTACCGGCGCGTTTATTTGAAGCTGACCGCGGATCTTAAGGTGCCGTTCGCACTGGAAAAAGGCGAACGGATTGACGAAACGCCGGTGCATGTTGCCCTCCGTGAAGCCCTGGCCAACGTCCTGGTTCACGCCGACTACTCCGACCGCGCCTCCGTGCTGGTGGTGAAGCGGCCCGACATGTTCGGTTTTCGCAATCCCGGGCTGATGCGCATCCCGCCCGAGATTGCGATTCAAGGCGGGGAACACGACTGCCGGAACCGGACGTTGCACAAAATGTTCCGATTGGTGGGGGTGGGAGAGCAGGCGGGATCGGGGATTCCGAAGATTTATCGCGGCTGGGCCAGTCAACATTGGCGGGCGCCCGCGCTTTACGAACGGGTGGAGCCCTATAACCAGACGCTGTTGGAGCTGCGAATGGTGGATTTGTTGCCGGCGGATGTGGTGATGCATCTCCGGCGGGTGTTCGGCGCCCGTTTCGATGCGCTGGGGCAAAACGAACGCCTTACCTTGGCGGCAGCGGCGACGGAACGGGTTGTTTCCCACGTTCGCGTTCGGGAAATGACCGCGTTGCATCCCGTCGATGTGACCCGGATGCTTCACGACTTGGTTCAGGATGAATTTCTGGAACCGCATAATCCCGGCCGTGGGGCCGTCTATTGCCTTCCGGGCGCAGCGATTCCGAAACCCGAGGACGTGTTCGGAGTGGGCGGTGAACCGTTGATCACGAGCTCCTCAGTTTTGCCGGCGAGCTCCTCAGTTTTGCCGGCGAGCTCCTCAGTTTTGCCGGCGAGCTCCTCAGTTTTGCCGGCGAGCTCCTCAGTTTTGCCGCATCCGGCTGGTCATCTGAAAGGAACCCGTAACCCGGATGGCTGCCTCATCGCCGCCCAGCTTCATTTGCCCGTGATCGACGACCTTGAGGCGCTGACTCCGGTCGTGCGTTCCTGTTTGGACAAAATAGCGGCTCTGCCCCGCACGAAGAAAAAGGTCGATCACAAGGTCTTGACTGCCGTCCTGCTGGAACTCTGCGCGGGAAGATTCGTGACCTTGCGCTGTCTGGCTCTACTGGTGAATCGAAAGCCGGATGCGTTGCGAAATGAATATCTCGCCGTCCTGGTGCGCGAACGCAAGCTTGCTCTGGCTTTTCCGACGACACCCACACATGAGCGCCAAGCCTACTGCGCGGTCAGGACACCGACGGCCAAAAGACATCGCGCCGAGCTGGGGCTCGGCGTTCCCAGGGAAAAGCCGGTGTAGCAAAGGGCTTGTAGCCCGTCGGGACGTCACCGGCGCGATACAATCGCTTTGCTACAAAAAGCCACTCCACGGGGCGGTACAACAAACTGGTTTTATTGGTCTCTTTTTGCGGATTCCGCAGGCAGCTCTTGGGCGACTAACCATGACTGGGACTGCGGGGCTGCCTGCGGAATCCGCAAAAGGCGACAAACAGGTTTGATGGAGGGTTTGGGAACCGCCTTTCCTCAAAAGGGGGTTCCCAACCGACCCATCCCGTTACGCGGCGGCGGCTGGTCAAGGGCGGCGGTGGGCGGCGGGGCGGAAAGACAGCGGATCCAGCCCCATTTGATGCAACCGGTAACGGAGAATGCGCGGGGTGGTGTTGAGCCGGCGCGCAGCGGCGGCGGCATTGCCCCGGCACTCCTGGAGGGTTTCGCGCATGAGATCGCCCTCGAACAGGGCGACGCGCCCCTTGAGGCCATCGGTGGCGGCCACCGGCGACGGGCCGGCCACGGCCGGCTGGGCCTGCACGCTGGGCGGCAGATGATAGGAATGAATGGCGCCGTCCTGAGAGAGAATGACGGCGCGCTCGATCGCATTTTCGAGTTCGCGCACATTGCCGGGCCAGCGGTGGCGCAGCAGCAGGGCGAGGGCGTGTTCGGTGATCCGCCGCACCGGGTTGCCATGCTGGCCAGAATATTTCTCCAGAAAATGGTCGGCGAGCAGGACGATATCCGAACCGCGGTCCCGCAACGGCGGCAGGAAAATGGGGAAGACGTTGAGCCGGTAATAGAGGTCCTCGCGCAGCCGTTTTTCGGCCATCAGCGTTTCCAGGTCGCGGCTGGTGGCGGTGATGACCCGCACGTCGGCGGTGACGGTGACGGTGCCGCCGACGCGCTCGAACTCGCGCTCCTGCAACACGCGCAACAGGCGCACCTGCACGGCCGGGCTGATGTCGCCGATCTCGTCCAGGAACATGGTGCCGCCATGGGCCAGTTCGAAGCGGCCCTGGTGCCGTTCGGTGGCGCCGGTGAAGGCGCCCTTTTCGTGGCCAAACAATTCACTCTCGATGAGCGTCTCGGGCAGGGCGGCGCAATTGACCCGGATGAACGGGCCGGCCCGCCGGCTGCTGTTGTAATGAATGCCCTGGGCGACCAGTTCCTTGCCGGTGCCGCTTTCCCCGCGGATGAGCACGGTGGCCTGGCTCGGCGCCACTTGGGCGATCAGCCGCTTGACCTGCTGCATCGGGTGGCATTGGCCGAGCAGGTTGCGCACATCGAAGCGTGTCTCCAGTTCGAGCTGGAGCCGGCGGTTCTCCTGCTCCAACACCTGCATTTCGGCGGTACTGCGCGAATGCGCTCGACCGTGGTGGCGAGCATGCTGGCAATGACTTCAATCAGGCGCAGGTTGTCGTCCAGGGAGATGCGGTCGTCCAGCGGCCGGTCCACGCTGAGCGTGCCCAGCAGGTTGTCGTCCTGTAGGATCGGCACACAGAGGAAGGACACGCCGAGGCGGCCAGGCGTGCGCCGGGCGCGAGTGCGGTCGAGAAATTGCGGCTCGCTGGCAATGTCGGGCACCACGGCCGAACGCTTGGCCTGGGCGACCCGGCCGGTAATGCCCTCGCCCAATTTGTAATGCCCGCGCGCCAGCTCCTCCGGCGACAACCCGTGGGCGGCCGCGATCACCAAGTCGCGGCTGTCCGGACGCAGCAGGGTAATGGTGCCGTGGCGCAATCCCGCCCGGGCCGCCAAAAGCTCCAGAACACCTTGCAGCGCAAGGTGTACGTCGGTATGCCGGGCCAGCAGAAGCCGGCTGCATTCATGAAGGATGTCCAGTGCGTCCACAAAAAAAGTTTCGGAAAGGGCTTGTGCGATTGGCAAATCTGGCAATATACTACGTAACAAGTCAGAATGCTCATCCTCTGGGTGCGCGAACTGACGAGCAGAAGAACTGATTGGTACTAAGGAGACCGAACGGTTCCCAATGGAAACACAAACCATGCCTGTCCCGGTTTTGGTTGAGGCCGACGAACCTCCCGCTCCACGTTCCGACGAGCCTCCCTCGTGTACGGCGGAAGACCTTCATTCATGTCGTCTCGCCTCCTCTCCGGCGTTCGCCTTGCGAAGCGAGTCGCCTTTTGAACAATTGCTGGCGCAAAAGCAGACTGCCCACTGGCAGGACTGGCGCTGGCAGATGCGGCACCGCATCCACTCCGTGGGCCGCCTCCTCGACAACTTCCCCGAGTTGCGTTCCCAGGTCGGCCTGGCCGATGCCGCCGCCAAGTTCCCCCTGGCCATTACCCCGTACTATGCCTCGCTGATCCGTTCCCTGGACAACACCGACCCGGTCTTTCAGATGGCGGTGCCGCAGATCCAGGAATTATACGATCCCCCCTTCCTGCGCAATGATCCGCTGGAGGAAGATTCCGACATGCCGGTGCCCGGCCTGGTGCATCGTTATGCCGACCGCGCCCTGGTCCTCGCCACCACCACCTGCGCCATGTATTGCCGGCACTGCACCCGCAAACGGATTGCCGGCTCCCGCGACTTCACCATTTCCAGCGAGCATCTGGCCGGCATCACCGACTACCTCAAGCGCCACCCGGAAATCCACGACGTCATCGTCTCCGGCGGCGATCCGTTTACCATGACCACCCCCGCCCTGGAGCGCATTCTGGAAGCGATCCGCCAGGTGCCCACGGTGGACATCATCCGCATCGGCACCCGCACCCCGGTGGTGCTGCCCATGCGCATCAATGGCGAACTGGTGCGCATGTTGCGCAAGTTCCAGCCGCTGTGGGTCAACACCCATTTCAACCATCCGAGCGAACTCACGCCCGAAGCTATCGAAGCGGTCGGCCGCCTGGCCGACGCCGGCATTCCGGTCGGCAACCAAGCCGTCCTGCTGCGCGGCATCAACGACCATCCCAAGATCATGGAACAGCTCCTGCGCGGCCTGGTCCGTGCCCGGGTCCGGCCCTACTACCTGTTCCAGTGCGATCTGGTCCGCGGCGTCGAGCATTTCCGCACCCCGATCAGCCGCGGCATTGAGATCATGGAATACCTGCGCGGCCGTCTTAGCGGCCTGGCCATTCCCGCCTATGTGGTGGACGCCCCCCACGGCGGCGGCAAGATTCCGGTCCTGCCCAATTACGTCATTTCCTCCAGCCCGACCCACACCGTGCTGCGGAACTTTGAGGGCATGCTGGTCAATTATCCCGAGCCGCGCGCCCATTACAGCGGCGCGCCCGACCCCACGCCCGGGGAGGATCCGATCGTGCCCGGCGTCTGGAGCTTGGCGGCCGGCCACGGTAGCGTGATCACACCGTCCAAGTCCAACCGCGAAGAACGGCGCGACCGGCACCAGGTCGAGCAAAACGGCGTTGACGCCGCCGCCGCCTTCGTCTGCGAGACCTGAGCGCGCCGGTTGGGGCCACCCTTTTGAAAAAGGGTGCTCCCCAAACCCCTTCCTAAAACTTTTGCATCTTAAACCGGATGGCGCTTCCGTCACAAGCCCGCGCGCGCTGACACAACAGGTTGCCAGAATGGCTTGTGACGGAAGCGCCATCCGCGTCAAGGTGTAAAAAGGTTTGACGGAGGGTTTGGGAACCGCCTTTCCTCAAAAGGGGGTTCCCAATATAGGCGAT
>CAITYL010000271.1 GCA_903896595.1 uncultured Lentisphaerota bacterium | reverse complement strand
TATTGGGCTACCGTTCGCCAAACCAAGGATGCGCGTCTCCGACGATGACGGGTTCGTCCGCCCGAGGACGGGCGGCTCCCGGTTATGGAAAAACCTCGTTACTTTTGAAAGCACCTTTTATAGTTTCATTGTTCTGCGGTTCAGCATTCAACATTCGGCACTCTGCGGTTCCGTTTTTACGCGTTACAGCACCGGCATCAGGGTGCCGGACTCGCGGTACTGGCGCGGGGTCATGCCGGTTACCCGGCGAAACACCCGCACGAAATGGGGTGGGGCGGGAAAGCCGAGGCGGTAGGCGATCTCCTTGACGGTCCAGGCGGTGTCGCGCAGCCAGTCGCAGGCCAGCAGCATCCGCTGGCGCGCCAGATAGCGGGCCGGGGTCACCCCCAGTTGGCGCTGAAAAACCCGGGTCAGGTGTTCGCGTGACACCCCGGCCATCGCCGCCACGTCGCCCACCCGCAAGTTGTTGCCGGCGAAATGGCCGACGCTCTCGCGCACCCGCCGCACCAGGGCGGATTCGGGTGCCGGCCCCGCGCCCGTCCCGGCTGCTTCCGCCAGTGCCGCGAACAGTTCCGCCGCCAGCCGCAGCCCCTCGGCCGCCGGCAGCAGTTTCTCAAGCATCCCCCGGTCGCCCGCCAGGCTGACCAGCCGGTGGATCAACGGCGCCTCCACCGGCAGCTGATAGAGCGCCCCGTGGCGCCGCACCAAGGCCCGCGTCAGCAAATGGGCGGCCTCTCCCCGCAGCGCCACATAAACAAACCGCCAGCCCCCCCGGCCCTCCGCGGGGTATTCGTACGTCGTTAGCGGATCGTTGGACTCACAGAGAAATCCGGTGCCGGCCGGCAGGGCGTGAACGCCGGCGCCGTCCCGGAACTGTCCGCATCCCGCCAGGGTAAACTGGAAAATGCAGTGCGGCCGGTCCGGCCGCGTCCGCCCGGCGTAGCGGTAGGACGGGTCGCGGCGCGTCTCCACCCCCGCCATGGCGGGAAACGCCCAGCCGTCCAACGGCGCCTGAATCTGAAACACGCTGTGGGCAAACGCCATCCATCATTCCTTTCGACTTCGACCGGATCCAGGCTTGGAGTTCCCGCTATTATTCACCGCGAGAGAACGCGAAAGATCGCAAAAGAAACGATAATGACCTGAATCTTTTGAAAAACCGGACGGAATCCCGTGATCATGGTTTTTGAACAGGAGGCCGCAGAGGCCACAGAGAAGTGGTTCTCCGTTCTCTCCTGATTTCTCCTGTTTAAATGCGCTGTTGATGGTTTTACAAGAGCCTCTCCTGTTTTTCTTTCGCGCTCTCCGCGTTCTTTCGCGGTTAATCGAATGATAGTGAATAACTAAGGCTAAAACGGAATGGGGTTAGGCGTCGATCCCCCAAATATCACAGATTGATAACGAATATCAAATAAAGGGTGGTTTCATGCACACGATTTGGGGTTAGAGTAAAGACCGTACGGATCAAGAATGAATACCGTTGTCAACACGAACGTCTCTTTTTAACCACAGGAATTTCAACGTCATGGCCAAAATCACCTTCATGGGTGCCGGCAGCACGGTGTTCGCCAAGAACGTCCTCGGCGACTGCATGCTCACCCCCAGCCTCCAGGATGCCCACATCGCCCTCTACGATGTTGACGGCAAACGCCTGCAAGAGTCCAAGATGATGCTGGACAACCTGAACGCCTGCTGCAACAAAAAACGCGCCAAGATCACCGCGCACCTCGGCGAGAAAAACCGCCGCGCCGCCCTCCGCGACGCCAACTTCGTGGTCAACGCCATCCAGGTCGGCGGTTACGAACCCAGCACTGTCATCGATTTCGAGATCCCCAAGAAATACGGCCTGCGCCAGACCATTGCCGACACCCTGGGCATTGGCGGCATCATGCGCGGACTCCGCACCATTCCGGTGATGAAGGCGTTCGCCGACGACATCGAGGCGGTCTGCCCCAACGCCTGGTTCCTCAATTACACCAATCCAATGAGCCTGCTCAGCGGCTTCATGCAGCGCCACACCGCGGTCAAGACCGTCGGCCTCTGCCACTCCGTCCAGGTCTGCGCCAAGGGGTTGCTGGACTCCCTCGGCATGGGCGACCTGCAGCCCGTGCAGTGGAAGATCGCCGGCATCAACCATATGGCCTGGTTGCTGGAAATCGCCAAGGACGGCAAGGACCTCTATCCGGAAATCAAGAAGCGCGCCTTCGCCATGAATGACGCCGCCCGCAAGAAGAATGGCAAGAAGCACTGGGACATGGTCCGCTACGAGATCATGCGCGCCTTCGGCTACTACAACACCGAGTCCTCCGAGCATACCGCCGAGTACCATCCCTACTTCATCAAGGGCACCCATCCCGAACTGATCGCGGAACTGAACATTCCGCTGGACGAATACCCGCGCCGCTGCATCGACCAGATCGCCGCCTGGGAAAAACAGCGCGCCGAGTTGGTGCATAACAAAAAAGTGAAGCATGAGCGCACCCATGAGTACGGCTCCTACATCATGGAGGCGATCACCACCGACCGTCCCATCGAGATCGGCGGCAACGTGCTCAACCACGGCATCATTCCGAACCTGCCGGCCAATGCCTGCGTCGAAGTGCCCTGCCTGGTCAACCGTAACGGCGTCCAGGGCTGCTATGTCGGGGAGCTGCCCGAACAGCTCGCCGCCCTCAACCGCACCCACATCAACGTGCACCTGCTGACCATCGAAGCCGCCGCGACCCTCAAGAAGGAGGCGATCTACCACGCCGCCATGCTTGACCCGCACACCCGCGCCGAGCTCACCCTCGACCAGATCCGCCATCTCGTGGACGACCTCCTCGCCGCCCACGGCAAGATGCTGCCCAAGTACCGGTAACCGGCACCACACGCAGTCCCATCACTCCCGGCGGCACGGCGGCGCAACCGCCCCGTGCCGCCGGTGCGTTTTTGGGGATGGGCGCCCGGCCGCCGCACGGACTTACACGGACCAGCACGGACGCACACGGACAAAGCGGGCCGGCGCCTGCCGTCCGTGTGAGTCCGTGCCAGTCCGTGTGGGTCCGTGTGGGTCCGTGTGGGTCCGTGTGGGTCCGTGTGGGTCCGTGTCCCGCTAGTATGACCGCCATTCCCCTCGGCCATCCGCCGCCCCTTTCCTCGCCATAAGCTTGCCTTTTACGCCGCCGTCCGGTAACGTTACGTCCCAATTAAGGGCGGAGTTGGCGGTTAATTCTCCAGATACCACCGGCTTGCCAAGCAGGGCTTGTCCTGCAACGTTCGGCCAATGACAAGACCAAAATCCACTGACAACGCCCAAAGGCACGTCAACATGCAACGAACGGTAAAATGGATCAGCATCGTGCTATTACTTGCGGGGGGATGCTGGGGTCTGACAGTTCTCTGCATGTCTACCATTGAGTCAGCAAGAGTGTATCGCGACGAATTAGTAAATCTTGTGTCTCTTGCAAAACTGCTTGCATGCGTTTTTCCCGTCCTTACGGCCGCCACCTTGATCCAACTGATTCGACGGGCGCACTCGCATGGCACCGCCTCTTTTATTGAACACGGCCTTTACATATTATCCCTCGGCCTGGCATTAGGTTTCCTCATGGCCGGTTTGACCGTGGTAGAGGTATCGGGACTCTCTGCCGTCGTGAGGATCTTAAATTTTCCAGCCAGCGTTCTTGCCTTCGGTTGGTTCAGCCTTGGCTTCGGCCCACACGGCGATGCAGGTTGGAGCCTCTTTTTTTGGATGCCGATATTTCAATGGTTTCTAATATTTGCTGTCGCATACTCTATATGGTTGTGGAACCGCAGAAAAACTAAGGCAGTCGAATCACCGGCGGATGCCGTGGCAGAACAATTAGGAGAACAAGAGCGACGGGAGAATTGCAATTCCCATAGTTCACCGTCCCTATGCCCATGTTCAACGGGCAAATTAGGAAAAGGCTAGCATGCTGTTGTCTTGTTCGACAAATTCAGCTACATTCAGCCCATTGATAACAGGAGATTGCCATGCCGGCCATCAAACCCATTTCTGAACTCAGAAATTACAACACCGTCTTGCGCGAAGTCACGGCCGACACCCCGGTTTTTTTGACCAAAAACGGGCACGGACGCTTTGCCATCGTCGACATTCGCGCCTACGAAAAATTGCGCACGGAACTGGAACTCATGTCGGCCTTGGCCGAGGGGGAAGAATCCGCCCGGAAACGCGGCTGGGTCTCCCTGCAAGAATTACCTCGTCTTTTACCGAGCGGAAGCAAACGTCGTTTCCGTCATCCGCATTCTATACGCGCGAAGAGACTACTTGGCTTTACTTGAGACCGACACGAAAGACCAGGAACAATAGGAACGGTGCAATTGCGATTCCTCCACCACGGCCGGAGCAGGTTCAAAACGCTTGGCGTTGATTGGCATGGCGTTGCCTCGTGTGCTAGGTTGCGGACATGAAGTACAACGGCGTGATTTTGAAAAAATTCACAATCATGGAGGACGAAATCTCCCGTCTGCGGGCGCTGGGGGACGTGTCGGCCGACCGGCTGGACCACGACCATTTTAGCCTGGAGGCAATGGGGGTCCTCGGATCGGCGGAGCGCTACCGCCCCATGATTCAATTCCGCAATTTTGTCGTTCATCGCTATGAACGCGTGGATTCGGCGGTTTTGGCCACGGTGCTAAGCCATCACTTGGATGACTTGATTGCTTTCCGGCAAGAAGTGACAGGTGCGAAGTGAAGCTGGACCTGGATGCATTGGCAACCGCCTTGGCCGAAGACCCGCGTGTCATCCTGGCCACCCTTTTTGGTTCCGCCAGGGACGGTGTGGTTCGTCCCGGCAGCGACGTGGATATCGGCGTGTTGCTGGCGCCGGCCCTGACAGCTGTGGAATTTTATACGTTCTATGTGGAAATGACGGCCCGATTGAAGACCATTGCGGAATTGGACCTAGTGGATCTCAACCATGCGGGAAGCGTGCTGGCGTTTGAAGCTCTTTGCGGCCGGCGTCTCCTGGTTCGTGACCGCGACGCCGTGGCGGCATTCTCGTCCCGGGTGGCGCGGGAATACGAAGACGACATGCTGCATGCGGCAGCCCATTTCGCAGCGTAGCGGTCATCGTTTCCCGTGCCGCCGGCACGGTTTTCGAGGCGCGAGTGCGAGCGCCGTTTTGCTGAGCGCGAGCGGGATGCGGGAATCGTAAAAGCATCCTGGACGGTCCACCGCCTATATTATCGGCAACACGTTTGTCCCCTGTTTGCCACGCCACCGGGATTTGCCCTTGCCACCTTCGTCCTTTCTCCAGTTCAAGAACGTCTCTTTCACCTACCCGACCATGACCAAGCCGCTCCTGGTCGAGCTTGACGTGCATTTTCCGCCCGGCTGGACCGGCATTGTCGGCGCCAACGGCGTAGGCAAAAGCACCCTGCTCAAGCTGGCGGTCGGCGATCTGGAACCGCAGTCCGGCCAGGTTTGCCGCCCGGCTTCCGCCCGTTATTGCGCCCAGCGCACGGACGAGCCGCCCGAGGCCCTGATCGACTTGATCTATGCCGGTGACCGCGAGGCGCTGACCATCAAACGCCAACTGGCGGTGGCGGATGACTGGTCCGACCGTTGGGAAACGCTCAGCCATGGCGAACGCAAACGCGCCCAGATCGCCGTCGCCCTGTGGGCCGCCCCCGACATCCTCGCCCTGGACGAACCGACCAATCACATCGACGCGGCGGCCCGGCACATGCTGGCCGCCGCCCTGCATGACTACCACGGCGTCGGCCTGCTGATCAGCCATGACCGCGAGCTGCTGGACGACTTGTGCGAACAGTGCCTGTTTCTCGACCCGCCGGATGCCGTCATGCGCCCCGGCGGCGTCACCCACGGCGCCGAACAGGGCCGCATCGAGCAGGAAACCTCCCGCCGCCAGGATGACCAGACCCGGAACTCCCTGGCCCGAAACCGGCAGGAAACCCAGCGCCGCCGCGAAGCCGCCGACCAGTTCGCGGCCAAGACCAAAGTCGCCAAACAGAAAAAACCGCCGGCCCAGGACCACGACGGCCGGGCCATGCGCAATCTGGCCAAGCTGACCGGCAAGGATGGCTTCGCCGGCAAACTCATCGCGCAGATGGGCGCCAAAGTGCGCCGGGCGGAAGAAAAACGGGCGGACACCAAGGTCAAAAAAGTCTACGAAATGGGCATCTGGCTGGAAGCGAACGCCTGCTCCCCCCGGGCGCATCTGTGCAAGGTGCCGGCCGGCGAACTGCCCCTGGGCGGCGCCCGGCGCCTGCGTTTTCCGGATTTGATCATCCGCCCCACCGACCGCATCGCCCTCACCGGCGCCAATGGCGGCGGAAAAACCACGTTGCTGACCCACCTGATGGCCCACGTGAACGTGGAGCCGGAACGTGTCGTCTATGTGCCGCAGGAGATTTCCGCCGAAGCCTCACGGCAGATCTTGAAGGAGGTCGCCGCCCTGCCCAAGGAGAAACTGGGGCAGATCATGACCATCGTCAGCCGCCTCGGTTCGCGGCCGCAACGGTTGCTGGAAAGCGATGAACCCAGTCCCGGCGAAATCCGCAAGATTCTGCTGGCCAAAGGGATTGCCTCTGGCCCCTACCTAATCGCGATGGACGAACCGACCAATCACATGGACCTGCCCAGCATTGAATGCTTGGAAGATGCCCTGGAGGAGTGCCCGTGCGGCCTGCTGCTGATCAGTCATGACCAGCGGTTCCTGCAGGCCCTGGCCACCCTCAACTGGCATCTCGAAACCGAGGAGGCGGGCGATTCGCTTTTGACCATTACCCGGTTGTAGCACCTGGTCAAACGAAAGCTGAAATTGGGAAAGCAGAAAACAGAAATTAATTTCGGCTATCGAATAGATCCGGGTTTGGAGTTCCCACTTTAGTGGGGGCTGTTCGCTCCCAAAGGCACCGCCTTAAGGCGGAAATCCGAACACCTGAGGTATTTTCAAAAGTAACGAGGTTTTCCCATAACCGGGAGCCGCCCGTCCTCGGGCGGACGAACCCGTCATCGTCGGAGACGCGCATACTTTGGTTTGGCGGACGGTGGCCCTATAAAAAGGGCGGAATT
>CAITYL010000270.1 GCA_903896595.1 uncultured Lentisphaerota bacterium | reverse complement strand
TGGTATGCGCAACTGCAACATCTTGGGCTGGAGGCCCTATGAGGTGGGTGCGCAACTGTGAATGCCGAAGGAAGAACGGTGCTGCGAGAGCCGGATGCGGGAAATCCGCCTGTCCGGTTCGATGAGGGGGAACTGAACGGCCGTGCGGCCGTTCAGTTCTCTACTCTACCAGGCCGCCCCGCTCATCAGACCACGCGTGGGACAGCAGGGCTGCCTGCGGAATCCGCAAAACGGAACAATGGTAGTGCTTTTGATAAGGTCCCACGGCCCGCGCGGCCTGCCCGACTTGCCACTCCGTAACCTTTTCCCATGCGTGCTAGAGAGAGAAATAGATCGAACAAGGTGGAGGAGATGTACGCTCCTCAACGTCGCGCCCCTCGCCACCGCCGTTCGCCAATGATAATGATGACTAACGCATTCCATCTCACTATGCTGGTGGCCGCATTCATCGTGTTGTGCGCCGGGTGTGTAACTTCGTTCAACCAACAGGTTCACGTGAGGGTTCTCGACACAGGCGGCAACCCAATTTCTGGTGCTGAAGTTGAATTTCATGGCATCACGGCAATCCCTTATGGCCCAAGGTGGGCCATGAGTCACACATGACCGACGCAGATGGTCGAGTTGATCGGATGTTCTGGCACGGTTCGCTGCACCACGTTCGAACCGTGCAAAAGGATGGATACACTGTGGCATACGACTTGAGTCCTATGTTTGATACGCCACCGGAACAACAAAAGTCGACCAAGAATGAGCCAATTGTCATCAGGATGAAGAAGACGCAATAGCGAACCAGCAGGAGTAACGTAATTTGGGATTGCGTCTACATTTTCAAGCTTAACTTTACAAAAAATAAGTCAACCTTGCGTATTGGGTGGCGGGTTTTTCTTGGCGTGCTTGGCGATCTTGGCGAGAGAATATTTTAGGAAACAAAAGTTTTAGGAAGGGGGGTGCAGAGCGAACATGTGAGCGACCCGGCGGAGCCGGGACTGCGAAGCGCGGAGCGCGGGGGGAGCACCCTTTTTCAAAAGGGTGGCCCCAACATTATCCGACACACCTGTCATGCACCCGCCGGGGGGCGGGAGGTGGGAAAATCGCCGGCAGCGGCTATCTTGCAAAGCTGATCCGTGGCTTGACTGCCGTCTGGCAGGTTGCTGCGTATTTTTACTAAAATGGGACGCGGGCAAGAATAAGGGAGGACGCGGACATGCAACGCAAGATGCGCATGGGCATGGTGGGTGGTGGCAAGGGTGCCTTCATCGGCAACGTACATCGGATGGCGGCGGTGCTGGACGGCCGGATTGAACTGGTCTGCGGCGCCTTCAGTTCCGACCCTGCCAAGTCGCGTGAGGCGGGGCGTGACCTCTATCTGCTCCCCGAAACCCGCTGTTACGGCAGTTATGCTGAGATGTTCGCGGCGGAGAACCAGTTGCCCTTGGACGAGCGGATGGATTTCGTTTGCATTGTCACCCCCAATCATCTACATGCCCCCGTTGCCCTGGCCGCTTTGGATGCGGGGTTCCCGGTGATTTGCGACAAGCCGATGACCCTGACGGCTGATGAAGCCCGGACCCTGCGCGCCGCCGTCAAACGCACCGGCCTGCCGTTCTGTCTCACCCACAATTACACCGGTTATCCCATGGTCAAGGCGGCGCGCGAGCTGGTGCGTTCCGGCCGCCTTGGCGCGATTCGCCGCGTGGTGGTGGAATATCCTCAGGGCTGGCTGGCCACCCGCATCGAGGCGGGGGGGCAGAAGCAGGCGTCCTGGCGCACCGACCCCAAACGTTCCGGCGCCAGTTGTTGCATGGGCGACATCGGCACCCACTGCGAGAATCTGGCCGAATATGTCACGGGCCTGAAAATCAAGGAATTATGCTCAGATCTCACCACCTTTGTCAGCGGCCGCGAACTGGAGGATGACGGCAACGTCCTGCTGCGTTTCGACAACGGCGCTCGCGGCGTACTGTTTGCCAGTCAGATCGCCGTCGGCGAGGAAAATCCGCTTCGCCTCCGCGTTTACGGTGAGACGGGCAGTCTGGACTGGCGGCAGGAGGAACCCAACTCCCTGGTTCTGCTGTGGCCGGACCGTCCCCGCGAGATTCTGCGCACCGGCGGCGCGGGTACCGGCGACGTGGTCAAATACAATTCCCGCCTGCCCGCGGGACACCCCGAAGGGTTCATTGAGGCGTTCGCCAATCTTTACCGCAATTTCGCCACGGTTTTGGCCGCCCGTCTCGACGGCACGGCGCCCGAGCCGCTGGCCGTTGACTTTCCGACTGTGGATGACGGGGTTCGCGGCATGTGTTTTATCGAGGCCGTGGTCGCCAGTTCCAAGGCCGGCGGCAAGTGGACGCCGGTGGATGGTTTAGTGGTTTAGTGGTTTAGTGGTTTAGTGGTTTAGTGGTTTAGTGGTTTAGTGGTTGGGTGGTTGGGTGGAGTTATGGGAGCCAATGGCAACATGGTTGTAATCAATTGAGTAAAAGTTTCTCTTTCTCTCTTACCCCTCAACCCCTCAACCGCCCAACCCCTCAACCGCCCAACCCCACAACCGCCCAACCCCACAACCGCCCAACCCCCGCTTCATTCCCCCGTGGCCAGTCCGGTTTCCAGGCTGTCCAGTTCGCCGCGGGCGGCGGCGACGGCGAGTACCCGGTGGAAGAAACAGGGGGCATGTCCGAATTCGCAGGTGCCATCCGGGGTGGAGCCACCGCAGGCGCCGGTGGCCAGTCCCTTGGGACAATCACGGGGACACAGGAACTCGGCGTGGCGGAAGGCACAGTCTTTGCCGGCCGGGCAGTTGCCGCAGGCCAGGAAGCGGGCGGGACTGGTCACCCATTCGGGCACGCCGGGACGCAGCAGCAGGCGGAGGGCGCAGGAACGCCAACGGTCCCCGGAGCGTGGTTCCGGCCAGGGATGGCCGGCCATGGCACAGGTGGCGGCGTCATAATATTGCTTTTCTGGATCCAGCAGATTGGTGAAGGCATAAAAGCCGCCGCTGACCGGGGTGAATTCCATGAAGTTGTGGTATTCGTTCCACGCCGCGACCCACTCGCTCCAGGTTTGGTACTGCTTGAGACTCTCCTCGACCTTGCCCAGGACCATGTCCAGCGTTTTGACGTCGCGAATGCCGATGAAGTTGACCCCGCTGTATCCCATCAGCCGGCAACCGGCGGCCTGGAGGCCGAGCCGGTGCAGTTGGGAGGCCAGGCACTGGTTGGCATTAAAATTGGATTCGCGCTGCAGGGCGGCGGCGAATAATCGCGACACATGAACGCCGGGGAACAGCCCCTCGTGGATGCGCTGAATGTCGTCCGTGTTGAGCAGCATCAGCCGGGCGATGACCGGCGCCTGGACTTCACGCATCTGGAGGAACCACTGCAGTTCCTGGAATTTCTTCATGTCCCAGCCCGCGTGGGTCATGAAGAAATCGGCGCCGACGGCCAGCTTGCGCAACATTTTGTAATATTGCAGGTATTGGTCCGGAGCGTTGTATTTAAACGGGTTGACGCCGGCGCCGACGAAGACCTGCCCGGTGGTGGCGCCGCGGATCAGGCGCAGACTGTCAACGCTGTCGAAATACCCGCCGGGGTAAGGGACGGGCCGGCCGGTGGCGGTGCGTTTGAAGGGGTCATGTTTGTCCGAGCGGTCGCCGGTGACGGGCAGCAGGTTGCGCAGGTTGTGGGACGCGGCCCGGGCCAGGCAGTCACGAAACCGGTCCCGGTTGGCGCCCTTGCCCGAGAGAATCATCACGCACGGCTTGCCGCTGGTGTCCGCCAGCAGCGTGGCGGTGTCCACTGGATCGTGGCTGTCCTCGGAGCGCAGGCGGTCGGTGGCGACCAAGCCGGAGACATGGGGTAGGTCGGCAATGCGCCGGGCAATGCCAGAGGCCAGCGCCATGGCGGCGTCAAACGGTTGCGCCAAGCCCGGCGCGTTCTGCTCAACCAGCAGGACAAACTTGCCGGTTTTGAGCGCCTCCGCCAGCGGATTCTCACCGCTGAAGTTCATCTTGAGTTGAAGCGGTGCGCGGCTGGCGCCGGCGCCGGAAGGCGTGGATTCAGTTTTGCTGGTACGGGACATCAGTGCTTCACTCGCTGGACCGCCGGCGCGGAGACACGCCCACGGCACAGGAAAATGTACTCCGGCCCCGCCTGCCCGCAACCCCACGCCGCCCACGATTTGAACCAATCTTATCTGGCTTGATAAGGATGGGCATCGACTCGGGGGGGGAGGCCGAGGACTTTTTCCGTGGTGCGGAAATGGGTCTTGGCGACGCGGCCGAGGGCGTCGGCCCCATACTTGGCCACAAAAACGCGGCCGGCGGCATCAACGGCGGTGCCGGCGCCCTTGGGCAGTTCCAGGCCGCATTCAACGCCGAGCTGTTCCAGCCGGCGGACGAATTCGGACCGGGCAATGATGGAGGCGGCGGCGACGGCGACGTCGGCTTCGGCGCGGTGACGCTGCTCCAAGACCAGGTTCCGCCCTTTTTCCAACAGGGCGCGTTCCACCAGACTTTTGTGTCCGAACTGGTCGGAAATGGCGCGCGGACAGGTTGGGCAATGGTCGAGCAGGTTTTCCAGGGCCCGGGCGTGCCCCCAGGCCAGCAGGCGGTTGACGTTGCCAAACTTGGTGTGAAGCCGGTTGTAGGTTTCGGGACCGATGGCCACCACGCTGCAACCGTCGCCGGCCCGGGTGCGGATTTCGCGGGCCAGTTCGTGGATGCGCTTGTCGCTTTTGATGGTCTTGGAATCGGCGACCCCGAGGTCGAGAAAGGCCCGTCCCGATTCATTATCGGTGTAGACGGCGGCGACCACCAGCGGCCCGAAAAAATCACCTTTGCCGCTTTCGTCGATGCCGGCGTGCGGCTGGAACATGGCCGGGTGTTCCAGCTCGCGGAGTTCGCGCTCGTAGCCGAAGCGCGCCTGGCCGAGCACTTCCGGTTCCAGCAGGAACTGGACGAAGTCGGCGGTGCCCTTGCCTTGGATCACCAGCTTGCCCGAGCAATAGGCGACCACCATGACCTCGGGGCCGGCGGCCTGCCAGCGGGCATAGGGCGCCTCGCTCAGTTTCCAGCCCCGCTGTTCCACCAGGCCGCGCAACTTATCCGCCTGCTCGGGAGTGACCGTGCAGACGTGCGACGCCTTCACTTGCCGGCGATCCATTCGGACTCGTACCACAGGAGGCGATGTTCGGTCCGGATGCTGAGCCCGGTGGTCTGGTTGTAAAAAGTCTCCAATTCCTTGAAGGCCCATAGCAGATTCATGTAATCGTCCACCCCGGACGCTTCCTTGTCTTCGGAGCGTTTGTCGGCGCGGGTGACTTCCTTGGTGATCGCCACCTGCTTGAGAATGAGCAAGAATAACCCCAGTTTGGACGGCATCTTGCCCAGTTCGGCCATGAATGCCTGAAGCCGGTAGGTGGCGAAATTGCCGCGGGCGGCGGGCGAGTTAAGAGACGCCGGCGCCTTCAGGCAATCCTGATAAAAGCGGAACACGCCGGCCGGGTTGACCAGCAGCGCCTTGGTCTCGGCGTCCCAATGCGTCTCCCATTCGGGAACGCCCGCGGCGTCGCCGGCGTCGAAACGCAGGCTGCACCCCTCCGCGATGTCATGGGGTTCCACCAGCAACGAAAACAGGGCATCAACGAGCTTGGACTCGTTGACCTTGTCCACCAAATCCTGCAACGGTTTTTGGGCCGTTTTGGCCGCCTTCGGCTGCAGGCATTTCTCGGACAATTTTTCGAACTGTTTCCACGTGGAGTTCAGGGTGCGAACAGCCATGCGGACTCCTTAAACAAACATAGAAGTTAAAAGCCCCACCATAGCGTCGCAATAGGTTGTTGTCAAGCCGGGTGCAAAGTCACTGGCATCCGGTTACATTGTGTGCATGAAGCTGAAAGTTTTTTCCATCTTTGTCGGTCTGGGAATGGCCTTTGGCGTTGGGGCGGTGGTCACCGGTTGCCTGCACCCGTCTGGGGCGCGGGGGTCGGCGGCGTCCCCGTCCGCCCCTGCTGCCGGCACCCCCCTGGCGGTTTCCCCGAGCGCGAGTTCGACGAAGGGCGGTGGCGCCGCGATTGATGCGGTGGCGGCGGCGAGCAAAGCCAAAGGCGTTCTGTCCAAGGAATTGTTCACTGCCTTTGAACACAGCCGGTACCGGTTGCAGGTCGGGGATGTGGTTGAAGTCTACGTCTTGGGCAGTCCCGACACCCTGGCCAAGGACGTGCCCATTGCCCTTGACGGCAAGTTGTATTACATGTTCGGCAACGGCATTCCGGCCGCCGGCCGCGTCCCGTCCGAGGTGGCGCATGACATCGAGGCGGGCATCGGCACGCTGTTCAACAACGCGCAGGTCAGCATCATTCCCAAGAGTTTCTCCGGCAACCGGATCATGGTGTTCGGCAAGGTCCGATATCCGAACCTTTATCCTCTCGACAGTTCCCTTACCGTGCGCCAGGCCATTGCCCGGGCCGGCGGTTTGGCCCAGGGCTCTTACCGCGGGACGACCGTGGAGATCGCCTCGCTCAGGGACAGCTACCTGCGGCGCGGCGATCAGCTCATCCCGGTCAACTTTGAGCGGCTCATCACCTTGAACGACCCGACTCAGGATGTGTTTGTCCGTCCCGGCGACATCATTTACATCGGTTCCGGCCTGGGCAAGAATTCCGAGGTGTACTTGCTTGGCCACGTCAAGGAACAAAAAACGGCGGCCTATACCGACGGCATGACGCTGGTGGGGCTGATCTCCGGCGGCTCGGAATTGGGGGGCGGGTATCTGCCGGAGTCCGACCTGAACCGTCTCATCATCCTGCGTGGCCCCCTTGATCATCCCGATGTCATTGAGGCGAATCTCAAGGATATTCTGACGGGCAAGGCGCGCGATGTTCTGCTGACGCCGGGCGACATTGTTTACGTGCCGGAAAAGCCCTATCAATACCTGCGTGATGTCGTCAAGTCCGCGCTCATGACCTTTGCCCGGTCGATGGGCACCAATGCCGGCGGCAGCACCGCCGACCAGGTCATTCCTGTCACCACCGACAACAGCGGCAATTAGTGCCGTGGTGCCTTTTCGGCAGATCACAGGTCGTGGCAGAGCAGGCCGTCGCGCAGTTTCGGCTCGAACCAGGTGGACTTGGGCGGCATGATGCCGCCGGCGTCGCTGATCGCCATGAGCTGCTCCACCGTGGTGGGATACATGGAGAAGGCGACGGCCGCCTCGCCCTGGCGCACCTTATCCTCCAACACTTGCGTGCCGCGGATGCCGCCGATGAAGTCGATGCGCGAGCTGGTGCGCGGGTCGGCGATGCCGAGCACCGGCGCCAGAAGATGATTTTGCAGCAGACTGACGTCGAGCTGATCCATGGGGGTGGCGGCCGCCGCGGCCGGGCCACCGGCGTCCAGGGCCCACCAGGCGCCGTCAAGAAACAGGTGGATGAGGCCGGAACGGGCCGGAGTCGGGCCGGCGGCCGGAGTCACGGCAAAGCGTTTGCCGCATTCCTCCAGCAACTGCTTGGCGGTGAGGCCGTTGAGGTCATGCACGACGCGGTTGTAGGGCAGAATTTTAAGCTGGTTGGCGGGAAAGCAGACGGCCAGGAAGCGGTTGTATTCCTCGGAACCGGTATGGCCGGGATTGGTTCCGCGCAGGGTGTCGCGGACCCGGGCGGCGCTGGCGGCGCGATGATGGCCATCGGCGATGTAGAGGGCGGGCGTCGCGGCAAAGGCCGTCTGGATGCGGGCGCAGGCGGCGGGGGCGTCGATCCGCCACAGGGAATGGCGGATGCCATCGGGGGCGGTGAAGTCGATGTGCGGCGGCGTGGCCAGGGTGGTTTGGATGATGCCATCCAGTTCGGCTGACGGGCGGCAGGTCAGGAAGACCGGGCCGGTTTGGGCGCGCAGTTCGAGGATGTGCCGGGTGCGGTCGTCTTCCTTGTCCTTGCGGGTTTTTTCGTGCTTCTTGATGATGTCGCCATCGTACTCGTCCACGCTGAACACGGCGCCGATGCCGGTCTGGCGGCGCCCGTTCATCACCAGAGAATAGATGTGGAAGCAAGGAACGGGGGTCTGGCGCAGGGGGGCGTCGCGTTTGATGCGGGCGTAGGCGGCGGCGGCCTGGTGATAGACCGCCGGGCTGTAATGGTCCGTATCCGCCGGCAGGTCAATCTCGGCGCGGGAAACTCGCAGGAAGCTGAGGGGATTGCCCGCAGCCAGAGCGGCCGCTTCCGCGGCGGACACCACGTCATAGGGTGGTGCGGCCACGGCGGCGGCGACGGCGGGTTCGGGGACGATGGCGCGAAAGGGGAAAATCTGGGCCATGGCGGCGGCTCCTGCGGGGTGGGAATTGTGGCGGTCAATATAATACGTCGCATAGCGATTGGGACGGGATGGCGATCTGTGGCGTTAGGCTGAGGATTTTAGGCTGTAGGCTGAAGGTAATTAAACTTTCACCCTAACGCGGTATATACTACATGGCTTTGTTATGTCGGTGGTGGGAGTGGTTCGGAGTTGGCGGCTCACGTATTCCATAGTAATGGATCAAACGAGGAGTGGTGTTCATGCGGCAGTCAAAATGGCGTTGGATCGTGGTGGCGGTAGCGGCAATCGCGTTGGGCGGCGGGTTTGGCTTGACGGCCCGGGCCGAGGTGCGACTGCCGAAGGTGCTGGCCAGTCACATGGTGTTGCAGCGGGAACAGCCGTTGCCGGTCTGGGGTTGGGGCAATCCTGGCGAGACGGTCACGGTGCAACTGGACAAGGTGACCCGCACCGCCAAAGCCAATGCGCGCGGCGAGTGGAAGACGGTGTTGCCGGCGCGGCCCGCCGGCGGCCCGTTTGTGCTGACCGTGAACGGCTCCAGCGTGGTGAAATGCGAGGATGTCATGGTCGGCGAAGTGTGGCTGTGTTCGGGGCAGTCCAATATGGAAATGGGGATCGGCGCCTGCCGGGACGCGGCAAAGGAAATTGCCGCCGCCGATTATCCGGGCATCCGCCTGCTGATGGTGCCGAACCGGTGGACGCCGGAGCCACAGGCGGACATGGACGGGACCTGGAAGGTGTGCTCGCCCAAAACGGTCGCCGAAGATGGCTGGGGCGGGTTTTCCGCCGGCGCCTATTACTTTGGCCGGGAGCTGCACCAGCGGCTCGGGGTGGCCGTCGGGTTGATCGATGCCACATGGGGCGGCACCTGCATTCAGACCTGGACGCCGCCGGAAGGGTTTGCGGCGGTGCCGGCCTTGAAGGGGGAGTATGATGTGGTGCAGATGGGCGATCCTCGCACCGCCGCGCACAAGCAGCGGCTGGGTGAGACCTTGAACGCCTATGCGCAGTGGCTGACGGCCGCCCGCCAGGCCATGGATGCCGGCCTGCTGGTGCCCGCGGTACCGGCGTATCCCGGCGAACTGTTGCCGCCCCGTGACGTGCAGAACGCCACGGCCCTGTACAATGGCATGATTCATCCCCTCTGTCCGTTCGCCCTGCGCGGCGCGATCTGGTACCAGGGTGAATCCAACAGCGGCGACGGCATGGTGTATGCCGAGCGGACCAAGGCCCTGGTCGACGGCTGGCGCGCGGTCTGGAACGTCCGGGATGCGAAGGCGGTCGCTGACGGCACCGCGTTTCCCTTTTATTTTGTCCAGATCGCGCCGTACAACTACGGCAGTCCCCGGCCCCAGTTCATCGGCGAGTTTTGGGAGGCGCAGACGGCGGCCCAGCAGGCCGTTCCCGGCACGGGCATGATTGTGATCAACGACATTGGCAATGTCAGCGACATCCATCCCCAGAACAAGCAGGACGTCGGGCAGCGGTTGGCACGGTGGGCCTTGGCCAAGACCTACGGGGTGGCGAACGTGGCCTACTCGGGACCGGTGTTCAAGGCGATGCGCGTGGAAGGGGATAAATTGCGCCTTTCCTTTGCGCACACGGAGCGGGGGCTGGCCAGCCGTGACGGCAAGCCGCTGACGTGGTTTGAGGTGATTGACGCGGACGAGGGCGGTTTTGTCAAGGCCGAGGCCGTGATTGACGGCGCCACGGTGCTGCTCTCCGCCCCCGGCGTGAAGCATCCGGTGGCCATGCGCTTTGCCTGGCACATGCTGGCCGAGCCGAACCTGATGAACGGCGACGGCCTGCCCGCCGGCGCCTTCCGCGCTGGAACGTTGCCGCAGCGCGACGCGATGTCGTATGTTCCGGAAGCCAAGGGGTACAAACTGGTCTATGACCTTGACCTGAACACGGTTGGTGGCGGTGCGGTGCCTTACGCCGTGGACCACCATGCCACGGCCGGGGCGTTCGACCGCATCGCCTATCTGCTGGAACTGCAGGGGAATGAAGGGCAGATGCAGTATGTGTATGTGTCCATGGACGCCTTCACCGCGGATGCAGGCAAGATCGGCGTGCCGACGGCGGCCTCCGGCGCCCACTTTCAGCAGAACGTGGCGAATTTGAACGTGTTCTCCAATGCGCCTGGCATTGTCACCGGCACGGGCCTGACGGGGGGCAATCTCGAGTTTTGGCCGAACAATTATGCCCAGCCCAATGCCGCCAAGGTGCCGAACGCCTCGGATCAGACCTTTGATTTTGGCGACCAGGCGACCGAGCCGGTGGACGGCTACGGCTCGATGCAGGTCCACAATCATGACGCCAAGCAGACGTTGTTAGCCGTCAACCAGTGGCGGGGCGGGGCCAACGGCGACGTGGGCATTGGCAACCAGGCGACAGGCAATCCGGACTGGACTTTTGCCAAGAATGCCGGCGGTTACCAGCTCAAGCGGTTGCGCGTGCTGGTTCACGGCAAATAACGCGCGTCGTTGCAGCCGGGTGTTTGCGGCTATCTCTAAATAACAGAGGAGCCTTCAAACAGTCTGATTTTGAACAGGAGGCAGCAGAGGCCACAGAGAAGTTTTCCTCTGTTCTCTTCTGATTTCTTCTGTTTATACCGCGTTAGGCTGAAAACGAACATTCAACATCGAACATTCAACGCCCAACGTCAGAATAATCCATATTGGATGTTGAACGTTGAGTGTTCGATGTTTTGTTCGCGCAAAAATTAAGGTTTCACCCTAAACGCGGTATAATTATTTTTGACGGTTCCTCTGCGCCTTTGCGCCTCTGCGGGAGAACTGGGGATGGCAGGCAGGCCCACCAGCCGTTCCGTCAAACCGCGGCGGGCTGAAAGGCCGGTGCGAAGGGGAGGGGGGCCAGGGCGGCTTCGAGCCGGGCCGCGACCCCGCCCGGCGCCAGACGGTCGGCGCCGGGCTGGCGCAGGTAATGCCAGCCGAGTCCGGCCACCATCGCGGCGTTGTCGGTGCAATACTTGGGCTGGGCGATGACCAGCCGGATGCCGGCGTTGCCGGCGGCCGTCGTCAGGCCGGTACGCAGTCCGCCGTTGCAGGCCACGCCACCACAGGCGACCACGGTGCGGGCGTGGCAGGTTTTGGCCGCGTCCAGGGTCTTGAGCGTCAGCACCTCCACAATGGCGGCCTGATAGCTGGCGGCGAGATCGCACAGCTCGCCCGGGGTTGGCGGGTGGTCGCGGACCTGATACAGGAGAGCGGTTTTGAGCCCGCTGAAACTGAAATGGAACCGGTTGGCCGGATCCTGGCGGTGCCCGGGCCTGGCCACCAGGCCGCGGGGAAAGGCGAACGCCTTGGGATTGCCGTCCCGGGCCAGCCGGTCGATGATGGGGCCGCCGGGGTAACCCAGTTGGAGAATTTTGGCCGCCTTGTCAAAGGCCTCGCCGGCGGCGTCATCCAAGGAATGGCCGATGATGCGGGCGGTGCCGTCCGCCGCCACCAAGAGCAGGGCGGTATGGCCACCGGAGACCACCAACGCCAACATGGGATAGGTTTCGGGGTGTGCCAGCAACTCTTCGGGGAGATCCAGGAATGCGCCGTACAGGTGGGCCAGAAAGTGGTTGATGCCTATGCAGGGCAATCCGGTGGCGGCGGCCAGCCCTTGGGCGAAGGAATACCCCACCAGCAAGGCCGGAACCAGGCCCGGCGCCCGGGTGACCGCGATGCCGGTCAGCTCCGCCAAGGTTAGGCCGCTCTTCGCCAGGGCGGCTTGCACGGTTGGCGCAATGGCCCGCAAGTGTTCGCGTGCCGCCAGTTCCGGCACCACCCCGCCGTAGGCGGCATGGGCCGCGACTTGCGAGGCAATGACACTGGCAAGCACGCGCCGCCCCCCGACCACGATGGCGGCGGCGGTTTCGTCACAACTGCTTTCAATTCCCAAAATGGCATCCGGCATGGTTCGGCAATGTAGAGAGCCCGCCGGGCATTGCAAGCGCAGACCACGTTGTTTATAATACGGGATGACCTCATTGCGCCATGCCGTTGCCATTTTGCTGTTGAGTGTTGCGGGAGGACAGGCCGCCGCCGTGGCGCCGCCGCCGGTCACCCCCCCCCCTCCGGCCTCGCCCGTCATGGCGGGGGCGGCCACTTTGCCAGTGGCCGGCGCGCCACCGTTGGTGACCGTGGATACGCTTCAGCCGTTGACGCCTACCGGCACCTCTGGAGCCGTTCAGGTCGCCAAATTCCAAATCAAACGCACGCCTTACATCACGGGGACCACCCCCAGTGCGGACGATTACCGGCTCAATATTGGTGATGTGCTTTATTTCACCATTTACGGCCAGGAGGACAGTTTTCGTACCGTGCCGGTCGACCCCAATGGCATGATCACCTATCTGGTGGTCGGAACCTTGCCCGCCGCCGGCCGGACCATTGATGAGTTGCACCGGGACATGCAGCAGCGGCTCACGAGCCAGTACAATTACCTGATTCTTACGGTGTCCCCGGTCAAATTTAAAAGCCAAAACTTTACCATTTTAGGCCAAGTCCAGTATCCCGGAACCTACCCGATTGAAGGCCGAACCACGGTGACCACCGCGGTTTGCGCCGGGCGTGGCCTCAAGACTGCGGAGTTTCGCAACTCGACCATTGAGGCTCATGACCTGGCCCATGCCACCCTGATGCGCCGGGGCGGCCAGTTCGTCCCCGTGGATTTCGATGCGTTGCTGATTAAAGGTGATGCCAGCCAGGATGTGGAGCTTCAGGATGGCGATATTATTAATATTCCATCCGCCCTGGAGCGCAGTGTGTATCTCATCGGTGAGGTGGGCTTCCAACGCACCATGGGCTTCTATGGCACCGCCACCCTCCTGGAAGTTTTGGCCGAGGCGCGCGGCATCAAGCCTACCGCCGGGGACACCATCATCATCGTGCGCGGATCCCTGACCAAGCCGGAAACCCGCACCGTTCGCATTTCCGCCCTGCTGAGCGGGCGGGCTGGCGACATCCCATTGCAGGCCGGGGATATCATTTATGTGCCGCCCAAGCGGTTCAGTCTGTTGGAGGACATGGTTAAGGCGGCGGTCAGTGCTTTTGCCAATAATGTGTCACTCAATGCCGCGGACAACCTGTACGAGCAACTCGATCCCAATTACAATAACAACAAGAGCACGGTGGTGATCGGGCAATGACCGTGCTCCCGGCCATGGCTGAGGCCACCGTTGCGGGCGCGGGTGCCGTGGCGGTGTTCGATTCGGGGATTGGCGGCCTGACCGTGCTCCGCGCCATCCGCGACCGTTTGCCGCATCAGGTCTTGGTCTATGTGGCGGACCAGGCGCATGTGCCCTATGGCGGCCGGCCGGCCGCCGAGGTGGCCGCCTTTGCCACGGGCATTACCCGGTTTCTGTCAGGGCTGGGCGTCCGCTTGGTGACGGTGGCGTGCAACAGCGCGTCGGGTGCCGCTTTGGGCGAGCTTCGCGCCCGATTTCCCGAACTGCCGTTTGTCGGCATGGAGCCGGCCCTCAAGCCGGCGGTGGCGCTTAGCCGGTCGGGCGTGATCGGAGTGCTGGCCACCCCGGCGACCCTGGACGGGCAGTTGTACCCGGAACTGCGCCGCCGCGTGGCGGCCCAGGTGACGGTGCTTGAAGACCCGTGTGAGGGCTTGGTGGCCCGCTTGGAATTGGGTGATCCGGACGGGCCGGAAACCCGCGCCATCCTTTCCCGGATCATCACCCCCATGCTGGCCCAGGGGGCGGATGTGCTGGTTTTGGGCTGCACCCATTTCCCTCTGGCCTTGGCTACCATTCGCGCCATTGCCGGTCCCGGGGTCAGGGTACTGGACCCCGCGCCCGCGGTGGCGCGTCGGGTTGAGCAGGTGCTGGAGGCGACGGGGGGCCGGCCAGTCGCCTCGGGGAGTGGCGACTTGCGTCTCTTCACTAGCGGAGAGCCGGCGGTTCTGGAACGTCTGGCGCGCGGCTGGATGGGGGAGGTGCCGCCGGTTCGCGGCGTGGTTTGGGTGAATGGCGAATTACGCCTTTCACCGTGACCGTTGTTGTCCGCCCAAATGTCGGTCATATTATGGGGGCTTTCGCGGAAGTACGGCACGGGCTGAGGATCAGGGGTACGCACTTACGGTTTTACCTTGGTTGAAGAAGGTCTCGCATTCATGCCCATTTATGAATATCTGTGTCCGGCGTGCCGGCGCATTTTTAGTTTTTTGTCGGCGTCCAGTCAACCCAAACAACTCCCCGCCTGTCCCCGGTGTGGCGGAACCAAGCTGCGGAAACAAGTGTCCCGGTTTGCCGTGGGTGGTGGCACCCGGAAAGCCGAGACTGGCAAGACAGGGGTGTCCGGCGGCGCTGACGCGGCGGCCCTGCCGGATGATCCGCGTTTGGAACAGGAGATGGAGCGGTTGATGAGCGATGCCGACGGCATTGACGAGAATGACCCGCGCCAGCTCGGATGTCTGATGCGTCGCATGGGCAACCTCACCGGCGAACGCTTTGATCCGGGAATGGAATCCGCCATCCGCCGCCTTGAAGCTGGAGAAGATCCGGAAAAGATCGAGGCGGATATGGGTGAGGTGTTGGGCGCCGCCGGCGACGAGGGCGGCGACTCCGATGGCGGGGCACCGTCGCGCGATGGTGGTCTTTACCCGATGTAACAACGACGCGGGGCGGTTGTATTTGCCCGGCGCACGGATAAGCTAGCATGATGGCCGAAAAGGAAAAAGAAGAGTTGCCGGCGCACCCGCCGTTGCGGGGGACCGCGGCAAAACGTGGGGGGCGATGGCGCCGCGCGTTCTTGCGGTTGGGGGTTTGGGGTATCGCGATCCTGGCCGTGATTGTTGGTCTGTGGTTTGGCTGGGGGGCGTTGCGGGGGGCTTTTTTTACCCATAACCCCCATTTTACCCTGATGCGGGTGCAGGTTGAGGTTAACGGCCAGTTGCGGCCGGCCGAGATCGCCGCCCGTTTGGCCCGGCTCGGGGTGCGGGCCGGAGCGAAGAACGTGTTCATGCTCGATCTGCCCGCGTTGCGGCGCGACCTGCGCAATTATGTGATGGTCGCCGACGCCCGCCTGCGGCTTCGTCTGCCGGACACGCTCGTGGTCGAAGTCGATGAGCGCGTGCCGGTGGCGCAGTATCAGGGACGGAGTGTGTATCTGCTGGACATTGACGGCTGGGTGATGCCATCCCGGATTGACCCCAAGCTCCAGGCCCTGCCACTCATTCTCGGCGTGCGCAACGGCCAGCAGCAGCGTATCGGCGCCCAGTGCCACGATGAAATGGTGCTCGGCGCCCTCCAATTCCTGCATTTCATCGCGATCCGGCCTTACGGCCGTTATTTCGATGCGGCCGTTATTCAACTCGATTATGACCGTGCCGTTCTGCGGGTCCATCTGCGCGCCCGCGGCACTCTCCGCGATCATGCACAACTGATGTTGCAGGCGAAGCCCTATGACATGGATGAGGCTCTGCAGCGGGTCGAGGCCATCCTGCGCGACCGCACGCATGCCCAGCAGGCCACTGGTTTCATTGACGCGACCTACCGGGTCAATCTTCCCGTGTTGCCATGAGGTACTAATGGTCAGTCTTATCTCATGGGTTTTGTTGGTCTATTCGGTGCGGGTTGCCGGTTGGGGCAATCCGCTGTATGTCTGTCTTTGCCAGGCCAGCGAGGCGGAGCGGTTCCGGGTCCAACAGGTCGCGAGTGAAGGCCGGCTTCCCGCCTCACCGGGTGAACAGCGTTTAGTGCAGTCGTTCTCGCGGCTGGTGATGTTGGAGCTCGTTGCCTTTGTTGCCGAAATTGGATTGTTAGTGTGGCTGTTGGGATCGGACCGGTTGCGTTGGCTGGCCATCGCCTTACTGGCTAAAAACTTAATCTTGGCCGGCCTGAGTTGGCGCCATGCCCGGCAATCCCGTGATACGGGCGTCATGGACAACCTGGTGCGCCTGCCCGGGTGGCTGGTCTGGCTGGACCGTGGCTCCGCCCTGGTGTCCGCCGCTGGCTGCCTGGTTATTTTTCTGGACGCCAATCACCTGATGAAAATTGACAGTTTTCTCACACGTTGAATGTTCGATATTGAATGTTTGTGGCAGCAACGACTTCAAGATTCTGCAGTTCAATATTCGGCAATCCGCGGTTTAATTAATATTTAGCCCTGACGAGGTATAACACCCTGGTGGCCGCCAAAACATCCAATCTTTTCCTCTTCAGCGGCACCGATGCCGCGGGGCTGGCGGCCGCCGCCAAAGCGCAAGTGCGCCGGCTGGCCGGCGAGGCGCCGGAACCGTGGGAGTTGGAAGTGGTGCGGGAACAGGAGGGCACCACCCCTGCCGAAACGCTCGGGTATTTATTGGGGATTATTCTCACCCCGTCCTTCTTGGGCGCCCGGCGCACCGTGTGGCTGGACCAGTTTTCCGCTTTTGCCGCGGAAGGTAAAAAAGGGGCCTTGACCCCGGTTGCCAACGCCTTGGAAAAGCTTCGCCAAACCCTGGCTCCGGGGGTGCCGCCCGATCTGAATCTGGTCCTGAGCGGTCCCGGAATGGCCCCGGGCAGTGATCTGGCCGCCGTCTGTCAGGCCGTGGGCGAGGCCCGGTGGTTCGACAAGCCCGACCTCAAAGACCGGCATTGGCGCGCCGCCATGGCGTCCGTCATTCGCCGCCGGGCCGAGGAAAAACAACTGCCGTTGCCCGAGAACGTGGTTCACTTCCTGGTCGAAGCCCTCGGGACCGATACGGAACGGCTGGAGGGGGAACTGGAGAAGCTGCTTTGCTATGTCGGCGGTCCCGGCCGGCCGGCGTCCCTGGCTGACGCGCAGGCGATCTGTTCGGGCGACGGCGAAGCGGTGGTCTGGACCTTGCTGGACGCCATTGGCGAGCGGCGGCTGGACGACGCGTTGCACCTGGTCAATATCTTGCTTGCGGGAGACAAAAATCCGGACGGCGCCGTGCTCGGAATGTTGCGTTCGATTACCGGCCTGATGCGCCAGCTCCTTCAGCTCCGCCTGTTCGCCCAGGAACGGCGCGGCCTCCGTGCCGGCGAGCAACTCGCCCGCACCATTGAACTGCTGCCCGAGGCGGAACGCGCCGCCGCCCTGGCCAACGGCCTGGAGGTGGTGGCCATGAAGGGGTTCCGCCTGAACAAACTGGCCGGCCAGGCGTTCCGTTACAACGGCGCCGAACTCAATCGCGCTCTGATCGGGCTGCGCGAGGTTTCCTGGCGGGCCATGGCCGGGAATGTCGCCGCCCGCGTCTACCTGGAAGCCTGGCTGCTGGAAACCCTGGCCGCTCCCGCCCCGGCCGCCCGATGATGTATATCCAATCTTTGGGCGACGCGGTGTATACTGCGTTAGGCTGAAGCTTTTTAGGCTGTAGGCTGAAGGTAATTAAGATTTCACCCTGATCCGTTTTCAAAAGTCCCGATCAAGTTGGCATAGTTTTGGAGTGCGGCAATTTCTTTGCCGCTTTTTAATATCGGCGTTATTTGCAAGACCGGGAGCCGCCCGTCCTCGGGCGGAAATCGACGGCGTCACACCAGTTCCGCCCTTTTTATAGGGCCACCGTCCGCCAACCCAATGATGCACGTCTCCGACGATGACGGGTTCGTCCGCCCGAGGACGGGCGGCTCCCGGGGATGGAAAAACTTCGCTACTTTTGAAAAC
>CAITYL010000269.1 GCA_903896595.1 uncultured Lentisphaerota bacterium | reverse complement strand
TCGAATCGAGTACGAAGGACGACCACGAGAACGACGACGAACACACGAGTCGAGCATGTAACAAAGTAGAATTAAGGCTGAAACGACCATGAAAGCCTTACAAAAAAAGGCATTTCCCATGACCACCGGCAAGATCGGCGTGGCACTGGTTGGCACCGGCTGGATGGGCGGCGCGCTGCTGCGCCGCCTGGCGGCCCGGGACGATGCCACGGTGTGCTGCATCGTCGAAACGGATCCCGAGCGCGGCCGCGCCGCGGCGGCCGCCGCCGGCCGGCCGGACACGCCGGTGCTGGACCACTACGCGGACGCCCTGGCGCGCCCGGACGTGCAGGCGGTGGTGCTCGCCTCGCCCAACGCCTTCCACGCGCCCCAGGCGCTGGCGGCACTGGCGGCCGGCAAGCACGTCTTCTGCGAAAAACCGTGCGCCACCACCTATGCCAACCACCTGGCCCTGGTCGCGGCCGACCGGCGGCACCCGGAGCTGACCACCTTCACCGACTATATCCTCCACTTCGACCCCATGGAAACCCGCCTGCGGGAGATGGTGGCCGGCGACGCCTTCGGCAAGATCGTCCAGCTCCAGGTCAATTACCGCAACCCGGTCAATGTCGCGGGCGACAAGGCGTGGAAGCTGCAAAAATCACTGATGGGCGACGCCTTCGGCATGGCCATCATCCACGCCCTGTCGGTCATCCACGGCCTGATGCAGGCCCAGGGCGACGCGCCGGTGGAAATCATGGCCACCGCCATGCCCGCCCAGCGCCGCCCCATTGAGGCGGAGCCGATCTGGAACGTCCTGATCCGCTTCGCCAGCGGCGCCACCGGCATCTGCCTGGGCAACATCGACTTCGGCAACGGCTACGACGCCTATCACAACCTCTCCGGCACTCATGGCGGCTTCGTCTTCGAGTCGCTGGCCGACCGCCCCCAAAAAGTGCGGTACTGGAGCGAGCGCGACACCTGCGGGCAATGGCTGTGGCCCTTCGATGCGGCGCGCTGCGCCGGTCAACACCTGACCGGCCTGGCCTGGCCGGCCGACCTCGGCACCCCGGACGCGGCCGATGTTTTTGAACAGCAGTCCGGTGCCTGCGTGGCGCATTTTTTGGAATGCGTCCGGCAGGGAAAAAAGTCCCCGCTCGGCTTTGCCGCCGCCCAGGGCATTGCCGACCTTGGCTGGGCCGCCCAGGTCGCCGCCAAGCTCGGCCGCCCCGTTCCCCTGCCCCTGGACGAAACCCTCGCCCGGCAACTGCTGCCGGACTGATTGGGGCCACCCTTTTGAAAAAGGGTGCTCCCCCCGCGCTTCGCGCTCCGCAGCCCCGGCTCCGCCGGGTCGCTCACATGTTCGCTCTGCATCCCCCTTCCTAAAACTTTTGTTTCATGTTGCGGATTCCGCAGGCCGCTCCAGCGCAACCATCCACGTTTCGGACAACAGGGGCGGCCTGCGGAATCCGCAAAAGGCATAAGGCACCAATCCCCAACGCCCCGGAAGAATTCAGGTAATTGGACCGATTCCGGCCGCGGCCGGAATCCCTGGAGTGGCGGTGGCTCGACACCGCTTTCATACTGATTTCGCCTCAACCCAAAAGCCTTTTTTTCTCTCGCAAAGACGCCAAGCGCGCCAAGAAACCCGAGTTTTTCGGGTTTAAATGCAAATAGCTCGATTTTCTTTGCCCTCTTAGCGTGCTTGGCGAGAAAAATGCCATTGACACCAAACCATTACCATGGCCCGGTTTGGATAGGTCGCCAAACTACCCATTACTTGACAAGATAAAGCTGATTGCGGAGGTGCGGCCCCAAACTTCCTCTGCTGGCGTTCCTGCCCACGCCTTGCCGGTTTGGCGACTACTGTTTATTTAGCTTTTCATCCATTTTTTTCTCGATCTCTAAAAATCGCGCTTCGATAGCGTACGCAAAAATCCCAATGAGAGAGAAAATACTCGCAAGAGTAGGCATATTGTAATGTTCAATGCTACCGTCTTTTTGGTTCCATAAACTAAAGAAAAACGCAAGGAAGGAGAGCGCAAGGAAAATTTTTCCGAGAAACAGGATGGGGGATTTTACCTTCATGCAGTTTTCTCCAAATTTAGCGACCCGTTTATGTAGAGGCGTCCAACTGCAAAACTCGAAAATTGTTCCCCAAATGCATCCGGCGCCTTACCCTGCCGGTTACTGTATAGTTTACAGAATACAGGTTCAATAGCCATTGGGGTCACCCATATAAGACCGTTGTCAAACCTACTATTTGTCATTAAACGGATTTACACTCTTGTCGTGTGGGGGTCATCGCCGGAACCGTTTTTCCTCCGCCGGAGCAGGTGCAGTTGGGACTTGGGCGGCTATATCCGGCAGCGCGGGGAAAGACAAAGCGATTGGAAACAGGCGAGTTTGAGATGGCCGCCGCGTCCTCGGTGTCCTCAATGTCCTCGGGTTTGGGGGATTAGGGCCACGGGTCCTCCCTGTCCTCGGCGGCGAAGGAGGGGCCTTGGGCGGGCGGCGGGGCGAAGACCTTGAGGACAAGCCCACACCTGAGGACAAAGAGGACGGAGAGGACGCCCCGCAGAGATTTTCTTGGCGGGCTTGGCGATCTTGGCGAGAGATTCTTCCGGGGGGAGCGGGCGCCCGGCCAAGGGTGGCAAAGGCGTTGCCGCGCTTGTGGAAACGGTGTGGTTTTGTCCATTTTTGCGGATTCCGCAGGCAGCACCGCAGTCCCAATCATGGCCAGTCGCCCACGAGCGGCCTGCGGCATCCGCAAAAGGCAACAAACAGGTTTGACGGAGGGTTTGGGAACCGCCTTTCCTCAAAAGGGGGTTCCCAACAACCGTCCTTACAGTCTTGTCGCCGGGCGCGGCGGCGCGCCGTCACCCGGCCGTGGAGTCGCCGGGACCGGCCAGGCCGAGGCGCTGCAGGCGGTAGAGCAGGCGGTTGCGGTTCATCCGCAGGTTGCGGGCGGCCAGGGACTGATTGCCGCCGGCCCGGGCCAGGGCGCCGCGCAGCAGTTGCCGCTCGAAATCGGCCATCGCCCCGGCATAGGCGGCGGGGCCGCCGCGACAGCTCTCCTTCACCGTCTCCACGCCGCGGGTGCGGGCGTCGAAATCGGCGACGTCCAGTTCCGTCCCCTCGCAAAAGATCACCGCCCGCTCCACCGCGTTGCGGAGTTCGCGGACATTGCCGGGCCAGGCGGCCTTCAACAGCAGTTCCATGGCGGGGGCGCTGATGCCGCGCACTTCCTTGTCGTGGGCAGCGGCGGCCAGCCGCATAAAATGGTCCACCAGGGCGGGAATGTCCTCCCGGCGGTCACGCAGCGGCGGCAGATCGATGGCGAACACGTTGAGACGGTAGAACAGATCCTCGCGGAAGCGGCCGGCGTGCGCCAGCTCCTCCAGGTTTTGGTTGCTGGCGGCAATGAAGCGGCAGTGTACCGGATAATCCTCGGCCCCGCCGAGGGGGCGGCCCTGGCGCTGTTCCAGCACCCGCAACAGCATGGTCTGGAAGGCCGGCGAGGTGGAAGCGATCTCGTCCAGGAACAGGGTGCCGTCGCCGACTTCGCGGATCAGCCCGTCGCGGTCGCTGCCCGCGCCGGTGAAGGCGCCCTTGCGATGGCCGAACAACTCGCTGGCGATGAGGCTTTCGGGAAAGGCGCCGCAGTTGAGGGCGAGAAAGGCGCGGCTCCGCTGGCGCGAGGCGTTGTGAATGGCGCGGGCCACCAGTTCCTTGCCGGTGCCGGACTCGCCGTTAATCAGCACGGTGGCGCGGGTGGGCGCCACCTTGCGGATCAGCCCCGCCACCGTGCGCATCGCCCCGGAACGTCCAACCAGGGCGGGGCCGGCGTCACGCCCGTCCGCCAGGGCGTCGCGGAGACGCTGATTTTCGTCCACCGCGCGGCGCCATTGCACCGCCAGATCGAGGGCGTGCAGCAACCCCTCCACGTACAGGCGCCGGGCCGCCGGTCCGGCATTCCGCTCCGGCTCAACCACGTAATTGAAGGCGCCCAGGCGCACCAGGCTGACAATGGCGCGCGGATCGCGCTGGTGGGTTGAAATCACGACCGGCACCTCCGGCCGGGCGCGACGAATGGCGTCCAGCATCTGGCGGGCGTCGAGGTCGTCCCCCTCGGCCAAGGCCTCGTTGTCCACATGGCCGATGCAGGCGGCCAGGGGCGGCTCCGGCATGGCCAGCAACTGCCGCAACGCCTCGCGCTGGTTGGGAATATCGAGCACCTGCCAGCGTTTCCGCGCCGCCACCAGCGCCTCCGGCAAAAACCCGCTGCTGAACAACACGCATTCCATAAGGGGACCACGCTCCCGAACAAACCTGCCCGATTTTCTAACACCCCAACAATATGCCCCGGCCCGGCCCCAAACGCAATCGTCGGTAGCCCAACAAGGGCATGCCCTGTCTTGTTAACAATGTTGGGGCCACCCTTTTGAAAAAGGGTGCTCCCCAAGCCCCTTCCTAAAACTTTTGTTGCTTAATCCCGGAGGGCGCTTTCGCCACAAGCAGTTCTCTCCAATCCCGCCTTTTGCCAGAATGGCTTGTGGCGAAAGCGCCCTCCGCCTTAAGGCCGCAAAAAGGTTTGACGGAGGGTTTGGGAACCGCCTTTCCTTAAAAGGGGGTTCCCAACATCGTTTAACAGGGCGGTCACACATCTTGCGGAAACGGTTTTGGGTGGCGGAAAACAAAACACGTGTTAAGTTGGGTGGCATGCCGCACCAAACCGCAAGGACTGGCATGAACGCCGAACCCGCCGATCAGAACGTGCATGTAACCTGGACGGATGGCGGCCTGGCCGTGGCCAACCGCCAGTGGACGGACTTGCGGTTGCGCGGACTCGCGCCGGCGTTGGCGGTGGACGGCGACGAACAGCCGGCCGGGCCCCCGGAGCAGCCGGCGCCGGCCGTATTCCGGTGGCGGTTTGCCTCCACCCCGGTGGCGCTGACACTGACGCTTTCAGAATCGCCGGACGCCGGGGTCCGCCTGGACGGAACGCTGACCAACGAGGGCGGGGCGCCGGTGATCCTGGGCCAGCTCCGCCTGCTGGGCGGCACGGTGCGGCCCGGGCAACCGCCCTTTTTTGGCCGTCCGGAGCAGCTGCGCCTGTACGATGGGCAAAGCGCCTATTTTGGCCGCGTCCGCTGGGCCCGGTCGGCCCCGGGCACCGTCCGGGGCGGCGAGGCCCAGGGCGATGCCGGGGGTGGCGGGTCGTCACAGGATGTCTGGCTGGCGTATGACACAGCGGCCCGGCAGGCGTTTCTGGCCGGTTTTTTGTCGTCCAACCGCTGGCAGGGGACGATCCATTACGAGGCCGCGGCCGACGGTTCCGAAAGCTGGTCGGTCGGCCTGGACCTGGCAGGGGTGACCATCCAGGCCGGCGAATCGCTGGCGCTTGAACCGGTGCTCGTTCTGGTCGGCCCGGATCCGTGGCGGTTGTTGGAGGAGTACGGGGGGCGAGTGGCGGAACTTCACCCGGTGCGGCTGCCGGAGCAGAGCCCGGTGACCTATTGCAGCTGGTATCCCTACCGGCTGGCGGTAACCCAGGAGGCGATGCTGGCCAATGCCCGGATCGCGGCGCAGCGGCTCAAACCGTACGGGTTGTCGGTCATGGAGGTTGACCTGGGCTGGGAGAGCGGCAACCTGCCGTCCACCCTGACCGAGAACGAGCGGTTTTCCCACGGCCTGCGTTGGCTGGCCGACCGGCTGGACGAATTGGGGCTTAAACTGGGGGTCTGGTGGGCGCCCTTTTCCATCAGCGAGTTCGACCCGGTGGTTCGGGAACAGCCCGAAATCGTGGTTGCGGACGAACAGGGCAACCCCTATGCCGCGGAAAGCTGGTTTTGGGAACCCAAGGGACGGGTTTATCCGCTGGACCTGACGCATCCCGGCGCCCGCGACTGGCTGCGCGCCGGCGCGGCCTCCCTGGTCGGCCGCGGCATGCGCTATCTGAAGGCCGATTTCCTGGGGATTGCCCTGCGGCCGCTGCCGCACAGCCGACGGCATGACCCGGCAATCATCGGCGCGGGCGGCAATGAAGCGCAACGGCTGGGGCTGGCCATCTTGAAGGAGGCACTCACGGCGCCGGGCATTGACGGCTGGCTGATGAATTGCGGCGGCGCCAACCTGCCGGGGCCGGGCAGCGGCAACCTGCTTTATGCCTGCCAGGACACGGGCAACACCGGCAACACGGGCTGGGAGTTTCACCGGAACAATTTCCATGCCCTGGCCTGCCATCTGTTCAAGCACCGGCGGTGGGGCATCCTTCAGCCCTCGTGCCTCTGCGTGGGGCCGCCGGGAACGCTGGTGGAGGCGCGGCTCCGGGCGAGCATCGCCTTCCTCTCCGGCGGCGAAGTGAATATTGGCGACGACCTGACCACTCTGCCGGAAGACCGCTGGCCGGTCCTGCTGGCCACCGTTCCGCCCTATGGCCAGGCGGCAACGGTGATTGACCTGTTTGACCCGCTGCCCGACGGCGCCGCCGAGCCGGAGGAAACGGACCGGCGGAAGTGGTGCGTGGAAGAGGGCCGGGTGTGGCATTTGCCGGTCAAGGCCTCCTGGGACGCGTGGGATCTGGTGGGGGTCTTCGATTACGGGACACTGGCCAACCAGAATCGCACCTGGTCGAAGCTGACCCGGCTGGCGATTCCCCTGGCGCGCCTGGGGCTCGACCCCGCGGCGAATTATTGGGTGCATGAATTTTGGTCGGGACAAACAGTGGCGGCGCCGGCCGTTTCGCCGCCGCGGGACGGCACCTATTCCCATCTCGGCGACCACCGGGTGGCGGTGGCCCGTTCCCAGCGTGATGAGCTGCAGGTGACGTTTTGCGGGCCGGACGTCAAGCTGCTGGTGGTGCGCAAGATGCGGCCGCATCCGTGGCCGCTGGCCACCAGTTTTCACCAGTCCGGCGGCTGTGAACTGGAACAGGTGGTGTGGCAGGCGTCCACCCGGACCCTTGCGGGCGTGTTGCGCCGGCAGCCGGGTGAACCGGGAATCCTCCATATCGCCGCGGCCGGACAATCCCCCCGACAGGTTCTGCTGGACGGCCAGACGGTGCCGTTCCGCATCACCGACACCGGGATGGCGGTGCCGATCATCTGCACCCGTGAGACTGCCGAGTGGGCGGTGGTCTTTACGTGAGCCGGAATGGAGAATGGTAAGTTGAGTCAGACCTTGACCATGACACAAGTGGCCGGCGAGCTGGGCCTCAGCCGGGTGACGGTGTCGTCCGTCATCAACGGCAAGGCGGCGGAACGGGGCATTCCCGAGCGGACGGTGCGACGGGTGCAGGCGCATCTGCAGCGCATCGGCTACGTGCCGTCGCGTTCGGCGGTGGCGCTGCGGTTGGGACACTGCGGCGGCACGGGCATCCTGCATTGCGGCAACCTGTACAGCCACCTGACGGAGGCGTTCAACCGGCTCACCAACGCCTACACGGCCGCGGCCGGCGGCCTGGAAATCATGGCGGGGCGACGCGGAGAGCTGGAGCGAAGCATGCGCGAACTGATGGCGCGCGGGGTGCGGAAACTGGTGTGGATTCACACCCTGTCCCCTGAAACGGAGTTCGCGGAACTGGCGCAGATCGCCGGCCTGTTGTCAAAGATGCGGGTCGTGGTCTACAACTACAATTTTGATATCGGCGACCTGGATGCCAAAATCCAGAAACTGGGCATCGGCCTGGTCGGAGTGAGCCGCAAGCGCGGCTATGAAAAACTGGCCGCCTTTGTCCGGCGGCTCGGGCATCGCCGGGTGTTCCTGCCGGATGTCTGCCGGACGGGACTCAACCCGCGGGATCGGCAATTTGTCGACGCTCTCCAGGCAAAGGGCCTTGCGCCGGTGTACGCGACTTCGCGGAAAGAAGAAAACCTCACCGACGTGATCGGGCGTGGCACCCGTTTGGCGCCCCAGCTGATGGCGGCCTGGAAACACGACGGGGTGACCGCCGCCTGCTTCCGCGATGACGAGTTGGCCGGGGCCGCCATGGCCGAACTGCTGCGGCGCGGCGTGCGCATTCCCCAAGAGCTGACAGTCACCGGCATGGACGGGCATCCGCTGGCGGCTATTTTCCGCGTTCCCCTGACCACCATGGCCATGCCGGTGGCGGCCATGGTAGAGAAGACGATGCAGTTGCTGGACGGCGAGGATCGTCTGGATGCCCCCTGCTGTTTCGACTGGCAATTGGTGGCGCGCGGCAGTCACGCGCGGGCCAACTGATATGGCCGGTGGTTCAACCCGAGGAGAAAGGTCCATGAGCGTCAAAACTCAACCGCAACGCCTGGTCGACGCCCATCAACATGTCTGCTGGCACCGGCGGGATGACCGCGGCCTGGTGGCAAACCTGGACGAGCACGGCATCGCCTATGCCTGGCTGCTGACCTGGGAAATTCCGCCGCGCGAGGATTACCACGACCACACCATTTTCAATCCCCTGCACACGCGCCCCGACGGCACCCATGCCGGCATCCCGCTGGCCGACGCGCTCCTGGCGCGAGACCGGCATCCGGGCCGTTTCGTCCTGGGCTATTGCCCCGACCCCCTGCGGGCGGATGCCAGCCAGCTGCTGCGGGCGGCGGTGGCCATGCATGGGGTGCGGATCTGCGGCGAGTGGAAATTCCGCCTGCCCATTGACGACCCGCGCTGCCTGGAACTGCTGCGCACCGCCGGCGAACTCAAGTTGCCGGTGCCGCTGCACCTGGATGTGCCGTACTATCCGAACCCGGCCGGCCGGCCCGTGTACGAGCCGAAATGGTACGGGGGCACGGTGGACAACCTGGAGCGGGCGCTGCAGGCCTGTCCGGAGACCGTCATCCTGGGGCACGCCCCCGGGTTCTGGCGCGAGATTAGCGCCGATGCGGGCATCCGACCGGAAGCGTATCCCGGCGGGCCGGTGACGGGGCCGGGCCGAATTCAGGAACTGCTGGACCGGTACCCCAACCTCTACGGCGACCTCTCCGCCGGTTCCGCACTCAACGCCCTGCGCCGCGACCCGGGCCATGCGGTGGCGTTTCTCACCCGTTATCATGACCGGCTGTTGTTTGCCCGGGATGATTACAATCACGACCTTTACGGGTTCCTGCAAACTCTCCATCTGCCGGCGGCGGTGCTCGACGACCTCTGCTGGCGCAACGCCGAAACGCTCGTCCCCGCGCCGTGAACCGGAAGCCAAGAACCACCAAGGGACGTGGTCTGGCGATTTTTTGTTCAATATTTTGATGCTTGACCTCAATTAATAAGTAAGGAGTTACACCAATGGCTGACTTGCTGCGCCTCGGCATGATCGGGCTGGACACCTCGCACGTGGAGGCGTTCACCGACCTGCTGCACAACCCCCAAAATCCCTGGCATCTGCCCGGCGCCCGGGTGGTGGCGGCGTTCCCCGGCGGCTCCGCCGACTTCGCCATGAGCCAGTCCCGGGTGGCGGGCTTCACCGCCAAGCTGCGAGACCAGTATCAGGTTGAGATCATGGATTCACCCGAGGCGGTGGCGGCGGCGAGCGACGCCCTTCTCTTGGAGGCGGTTGACGGACGCGCGCACTTGGAACTGTTCCGGCGGATCGCGCCCACTGGCAAGCCGGTGTTCATTGACAAGCCGTTTGCCGTGAGCACGGCCGATGCCGGAGCCATGCTGGCGCTGGCGCAACAGCACCGGGTTCCGCTCATGACCTGTTCGGCCCTGCGCTATGCGGCGGCCCTGACGGCGGTGCTGGCGAAAACGCCCCAAGCGGAAATCATCGGCGCGGATTTCTACGGGCCGCTCAACCTGGAACCCACGCAGCCGGGCTTTTTCTGGTACGGCATCCACACCGCCGAGATGCTGTTCGCCACCCTGGGCAAGGGCTGCGAAACCGTAACCGTGACGACCGCCGCCGACCACGACCTGGCGGTGGGCCGGTGGCGCGACGGCCGCCTGGGCACCCTTCGCGGCAACCGCCAGGGCAACCACACCTTTGGCGGCCTGGTACACCGCCGCGAGGGCAGCTGGTTCGTGGATGTCCCCAGCCAGCCCAAGCCCTACTATGCCAGCCTGATGGAACAGCTCCTGCGCTTCTTCGCCAGCCGCGAGTCACCCGTGGACCCGGCGGAAAGCCTGGAGATCGTCCGTTTCCTCGAAGCCGCCAACGAAAGCCGTGCCACCGGCCACCCGGTGGCGCTCTGAAAGGAGAAATAAGGTACCCGTCCCCAACGCCCTCACCACCCCGAATCGTCTCTCACGGAGGCACAGAGTCACGAAGAAATGCAGTTGCGGAGGAGCACCCCCAACTTTTCGTCAGATTGCCTTCACCCGCACTCGCTCTCGGCGGTGACAGACCCGTCTTCGTGCAAAAACAAGGTCAATTCGCCCATGTCACCGATCATCAAACTGTTCTTGTCCGTGTAGATCCCATCATCCCCAAAGTCGTGTAAGGGCGCTTCCCGGTCAACCCAAGGCCATCGCATTGTACTTGCCTGAATTGAAGTCAATTGACACAAGTATTCTGGCGGAGGTTCGGCTAGGTTATCCTGAGAGTTATATGGTACACCACCGATCTTCGTCCCCCATAGAACTGGCAGGCACCAATATTTTTCGTCTGGAATCGTGTAGGCTTCCTCCCATTTGCTTGGAACGTCCGCCGTGCGATAACGTACACCCCAAGCAGTAACGAAATCGAATGGGTGTGTCGGTTTGGGAACATCGGCGGCAGTGACAATATCGGTTTCCTCAGCGGAAACCCAGACAAAACGCATCTTCCGATGATCCCCGGACAAAGCGGCGCTTTCGTCAGCGACAAACACCAACAACAAATCTCCCGGCAGATGGCCGCCGGCTCGCTGCCCTCGCAAATCCCGGCTGTCGCGGAAATCGAATTGGCAAAGAAACGTTGTCACAACATTGCCAATGACTGGCCATGGTGTCTTTCTTGACAACCACGGCACGCCTCCAACACGCGTTAAGCGACGGTCCGGCGGTTCACCCACGCCCCAAACGAAAAGATCGCACGGAACAGCATCAACAGCTTCTATCGTATAGCGATCTCGCATCTTCTCCCAACCAATCAAATCACTGGCGCTAGAAATGTTCCAAACGTCGTCTGGAACATCAGGGTAGCACCGCATGAGAGATTCACGGTCGATCGTTGGATGTACTCCTGTTCCGATGCGTACAAAGGGTGCGAACGCCATAAATTCAACCTCTCATGACAAGGGTAGGATAGACCTTGAAGTTCAGATCGGAAAAGAACACCCCGGCGTGAGCAACGACGACCAAAGCGAGTCCGAATCCTATCTCTATCCATTGCATCTCATTACCTGAAAGTGAGATGGGGATCCCATCGCAAAACGCGAGTCTCAAACAAAAATCTCACCAAGCCACATTCCGTTGGGATGAATTTATCATGCTTAACGGCAGCATCAAATATCCGCTTATTTATTCATGCGGTGGGAGGGGCGCTTCCAGCGCCCAAACCATGGCGGTGATCCTCACCGCACTCCATGGCCGGTGGCACATTGGCCATACGGAATGCAACACGCCGAGCTGGGGCTCGGCGTTCCCAGGAAGGCGTAATGACGTTTGTGGCGATCCAGGCGAGCGGTTGGTTCATTTTTGCGGATTCCGCAGGCCGCCCCGCAATCCCTGGCGTAACCTGTCGCGCGGGGCGGCCTGCGGAATCCGCAAAAGGCAGCAAAAAGGTTTGACGGAGGGTTTGGGAACCGCCTTTCCTCAAAAGGGGGTTCCCAACTGACATAACGAACAGGCACCCAATCAAGCGGTTATAGCACGGGTGCGGGCAGGCGGTGGGCGCGGCAGCGGTCCAGACAGGGACCGAGCTGGGTGCGTTGCAGGCCGTCCCGGATCTCGAACCCGGCATGCGGGAAGCTGTAGGAGATCGGGATCAGCAGGCCTTCCAGGGCGGCGGCGGCGTGCTCGGCCGCGGCCCAGGCGGCGGTGGCGGCGGGTTCATCCCCGCAGCGCAGTGCGTCGTAATAGGCGGCGAGTCCGGCCATCAGATTCACGGTCTCAAGCCCGTAGACGATCAGGCGCCGGGTCTCCAGCAGCCGGGTCATGATGCTGCCGCGCTGCTCCAATTTCATCGCCTCGACTGGATTGGCCGCGACCTGGATCGCGCCGGCCGACCGGGCCATGCGTTCGCGCTCCCCGGCGATCGCCACGTCCAGCAGCGCCAGCGCCTCCTGGTGCCGGCCGGCGGACCGCCGTCCAGCGTCGGCGGCGACCGCCGCCGTACCGAAATGCTCATGCACCGCCAGCTCGTCCCGGGGCGGGCGGCCGTCCCAGCGCTGGAGACAGGACAGGACGCTCCACGGCGCCCAGGCGCGCCACTGGGTGACCTCGCGCCACGCCTCTTCCAGCCGGCGGTAGACCTCGCGCAGGACCGGGGCGTGCCCGGCGTAGCGGCGCGCAAAATAGTCGTCCAGAAAGGCGTCCACATCGGTCTCCACATCCCAGGTGAGCTGGGCGTAAAGGAGTTGCGTCAGCGCCCGCAGCCCCCAGTGGACCACCGGCACATGCATGTAGGTGGCGGCGCGACAGCCGGCGCGGCGGTACTCCGGCAAGTCCCGGCGCAGGGTTTCGGTGAACAGCAGCGGCAGATCCTCGAACTTGCTGACATTGTAATACTCGCCGATCATCATCGGCAGGCCGGCACGGGTCCATGAGGCCAGGGCTTCCGCGTAGCCGCGGTTGACGGCGCAGGCGGGATCGAAAAAGCGGTCGCGGTAACAGCGTTGAATGGGGTAATACGTCACCAGGTCGCCACCGGTCAACAATTCGGGCGGCACGGGGCGGGAGGGCCCCTGGAGCGTGGCCGTGCCTTCATAGGCGCACAAGTTCATGCGGACGTCATGATCAAGCGTGCCGGCGCGCCGGGCCGCATCAATGGCGCGGCGCAGGGCGGCGGCACAGTGGAGCATGGCATCGGCGGCATTGCCGAGGCGCCGGCAGTCGTCGCACTGGCAGGTGACGCCCCAGGTGTCGAACATCCATACGTCCGCCACATCGGCGGCGGCCCACTCCCGGTTCAGCCGCTCCAGCAGTTCACCCGCCAGAAAGTCGAGCAGCTCCGGCCGGGAAACGCAAAACTGGGTGGCGAGCGCCCGTTCCCGCGTCCGCTCACCGGTGGCGGGTTGGCCGTACCATTCGGGATGAGTCTCCCACAGCGTTCGGCCGTTGGGCAGCGGGCGACCGGGATCCAGGATCGCCTCGAAAATATGGCCGCCGACGCAGGCCGTTAGCCCCAGCTTTTCCACCCAGCCCTGGGTATGGGGCCGCACCCAGCCGAAGTTCAGCCGGTTGCGGGCCATCCACAGCAGCAGGTCGAGCGATTCCTCCGACAGATACTCGAAATAGAAACCGCGCCCCTGGTCAAAGGACGGTTGGAAGCGTTGCGGCTGGCCGGGGATGTCCAGGGTGGTCCGCGGTTCCGGCGGGCACACCCCCGCCGCGCCGGGGGACAGCCAGCGCCAGCCCTGCCGGCGCAGGAATTCATAGACACCGAAAACCAGGCCGCAACGCCCTTCCCCGGTAATGCGGACGCCGCCCGGGCATGGCGCCAAGGAAAAGCCGTCGCTCTTGCCGGCGGCATCCGCCAGCACCAGTTCAATGACCAGCGTGCCGGCCGGCCCGGCGTCGGTTGCGGACTCCGCAACGACAACACGCACCCCCGGCACGGTGCGTTCCAGGTGTTTCTTCAGCTCCATGGCGGCAAAGGCGGTGGTGCAACGGCCGCCCCGCGCCGGGTCGCGCCGGAAATCGATGGCGCCCTCTTCGGCCGCCCACACCGGCACCTCCCGGGCGGCGCCGGGATGCGGAACGAGGATTTGGACCAATTGGACGGCAATTGACGCAGTCATAGATTCTCCCATTACAACGTAAAGATTAAACCTTCACCACGAAGGCACGAAGGACACGACGTTCGATCGAAGCGCTTCAATGGTAAACGGAGTGCCAAAACACCTCTTCGATTTATCTTCGTGCTCTTCGTGTCTTCGTGGTGAATCCGAAATTTTCAGCTTTACAGGGTGGCCCCACCCCACAATGGCGTTATCCAATGAACACGCGCTTGAGATGGCGGGCGAAGATGTTTTCGGTGACGTTTGGGGCGATGATGTCCGCGAATTGCTCCAGGGCGTTGAGGTAGCGGGGGCCCATTTCGGCGGCCACTTTGTAGCCGACATGGATGAGCTGGCGGAAGTTGGGGTTGTAGGCCGGGCACTCCGGCACATGGCGCAGGGCGGCGGCGAACTGGTGCGGCGACCACGCATTAACCTGCGCCACGGTGGGCAGGGCGGCGGGATCGATGTCGATGACCGTGGCGTAGGGTTTTGCCAGTTCGTCGAAACGGCCAAGCGCCTGGGCGTAAACGTCTTGCGCAATGACAAGGCCGGCGCCGCCGGCCGTGGCCAGGCCGATGACTTCTTCCAACCAGGTGGTGCCGGCGGTTTTCAGGTGCAGCCCCGCGCCGGTGTCACGGAGGGCCCGGCGGATGGGGCCGTAGATAGAGAACTTGTCGCTGCCGGAGTGGACGGAGAGCTTGAGATTGGCCGGGAGCTGGAATTCCTTGACGGCAAAGGCGATGACCGCGAGGTCCTGGCGAAATTCCCGCTCAAATTGCGCCACGTCGCCGACGTAATCCACGCCCTTGTTGAAGCGGCCGGTGAATTTGGGGGCGAGGGTCTGCGCGGGAATGCCCTGGTCGGCGATGGCGGCGAGGATGAAGAACAGCTCCACCGGGGTTTGCGGGGTGTCGGTTTCGTCCATGCTGACTTCGGTGATGAACGCGCCGGCGCCCTTGGCGGCGGCGATGTGGCGGTAAATCTTGCCGGCCTCCTGGACGGCGAAAAGGTATTTTTCGGCGATGGCGCGGATCTGGTCGACAGTGACGGCGACCGGCGCGGCGAGGCCGGGCACGGTAAGCTGGCCGGCGTACCTGGCGTATTTTTTGACGAACCCGTCGCGGTCGGCGGCGGCAGCGGGATGGCCGGTGAAGTCGGCGACGTCGAGGGTAAAGAAATCACTGGCGGCCATGAAGCGGTCAACGGTTTTGAGGCCGATATGGTCGGCATCCACGCAGTACTGTCCCGTCCAGCCGAGGGCGGCGACGGCGGCCTCGGCCTCAGCGCGGACGCTGGCCGGCTCGGTATGGATGATGGCATGCTCGCGATACGATTTGTTCCACACCGGCGTGACCTCGACCCCGAGGGCCTTGGCCTGCCGCATGGCCGCGAGTTGCGCGTTGCCCTGATGCGCGAACCGGTCGCCGATGCCCATGGAATACTGGTTTAATTTCAGCATGCGCAACCCATTTGTTTGTTAGAGGAGCCTCTTGCAAAACCCACCGTTGCCTGGAATTCAGTAGCCCGAATTTGCCCGGACACCCGCGCCTTTCAGAGCCGGGAACGAAGCGCCTTTCCTGGGCGCGGGAGTGACCGGTCAAAATCTATAACTTCCATCGGTTCAACCTGGTTAACCCGTCACTGGCGTTCCCCGTCCCGGCGGGACGGAGCGGTAATAGGCAGGGGCTTCAGCCCCTGTTGTCTCCACCCCCCATGTCGCGTGCCGTAGGTACGCGGCGTACCTACGGCACGCCATTTTGGTGTAACATAAAACAGGGGCTGAAGCCCTTGCCATTTTCTTTCAGTCCCTCCGGGACGTATCTTCCATTTGATTGGCGGCTGGCATCAGGCACAGCGCCCGGACGGTGCCGGCGAAATCCCGGGTCAGGCGATCAAGGAAGACGTCCCAGGCTGCGGCGTGGCGGTAGAGGGCCAGGGCGGCGATGGCCTTGGTCAGGATGGCGTCACCATAGGCGCGCAGTTCCGGCCGGGCGAAGGTGCGCAGGATGCGGGGCATGCCCAGCCGTTTGACCAGCAGGGTCGGCACATAAGCGCGGAAGGCGGCTTCGACGACCTGGCGGTCCTGGGCAATCACGTCCAGGCCGGCATAGAGCCGCTGCTGCACCTCCAGGAGCTGTTCGCTGGTCTGCACGGAGAGCCGGTGCAACGGCGTGCCGGTTTGCCGGCCCAGCGCCAGGAGCATCCGGGTTTCCGCGGCGGCATTATGCGCAATCCGCTCAAACACCGCTTCGACCAGGGCGGCCTTGGCGCGCGCATCCCGGACCAGCACCGCCTCGTACTGGTCGCCGAGCAGGAATGCGGTCAGCACTTCGGCGATGGAACTGCTGGTGACGCCGCCCTTGTTGGCGCTGGAATCGCGGATTTGCAGAATCTTGCGGTCGCGGGCGATGATCTCGCGGGCGGTGTCGTCAAAGAAGACGTTGGCGCCCTCCACGATCACCCGCAGGGCCGGGAAATTGGCGAGGAACCGCCGCGCATTGTCGGCATTGACAGTGTCCTTCAGGCCACCGCACGGCACAAAAGCCCGGATGTTCGCGGCGGCCACCAGCCGGCCCATGGCGGGATCGGTCAGGGCGTTGCGGTGGAACCAGGCGCCGTCCGCGATCACCGTGCCATCCGGCAGGGTGCAGGGACCGGGGGCGCGGGGAATGCGGAAGCCGCGCGGCCCCAGGGCGGCCGGCGGGAAGGCCAGGGAATTGAGCCGCGGCTGCGTGTGCCGGGCAAACGCCAGTTTCAGGAGTTCGTCGCGATCCAGGCCGTCGGGATCGAACAGCACGGAGCCGCCGTCCACCAGCAGCCCGATGGGGCCGCGGTAGCTTTGGATCTGGTTGGCCCCCAGGTCGCCGTCCGGCCCGCCGGTCATCATCAGGGGGGTGTCTTCTTCCTTCATGGCCAGGTGGTCGAACACGGTTCGCAGGCAGGTCATGATGCCGGTGGTGGTCATGCCGCTGAGGGTGATGTGGCCGCCGATCCGGCGGCGAATGGCGTCCATCGTGGTGGTGGTCAGGACGGGGGCGCCGGCGATCTGCAGTTCGGTGCCGCGCGCCCCGCGGTCAAGCAGTCCGAACACCCGGCCGTCGGCGAGCCGGCCATAGGTGTCGTGCGGGATGCCGATGCTCTTGCCGGTGGTGATGGTGCGCCAGTGGCGGTAGCCGCGGTCCCGGGCGCGTTGGGCGACGGCATCCATGAACGGCGCCGTGCCTTCATCAGGACCGAAGAAGATCACTTCCGGCCGGCCCAGGTGATCGACCACCGCCGGATTGGGCAGCATCAGATCCAGAATGCCGTCGGCGAAATCGAGGATGGCGGCCAGGCCGTCCCCGGCATAGGGCGGATGAGGGACGATGACGCCCTTGGCGCCGCTTTCGGCGATGTCCTTGTGCTTGAGCCGTTGCGCCACCGGGCCCAGGGCGTAATTTAGCAGCAGCATGGCGTCGAGTTCCGCCTCGTAATTGCCCGGCGTCACCCGGATCAGGCGGACGCCGCCGCGGGCCACGTCCTCGGCCCGCAGGTGCGTTCCGATGGCGTGAAAGCCGGCCACGAAGAAGACGCCATGCACCTGGCCGGGAAAGACCAGCGGATCGAGCAGGGCCGGGGCGAGGCGGAAGGCGAAGGCGCGCTTCCGTTCCTGGTAAAAGTTGGTTTTCAGGGTGTGGATGAGGCACTTGCCCATGAACTGGTAGAGGTCGGCCCCGGTCCGGTCGTCGACCAGGGCGATGGCCACCCGCTGCTGAAATTTTTCGACCTCACGCCGCAACGCCGCGGCCGACAGCCGGCGGCGCTGGGCGGGATTGAAGCGGCGGTCGAACAACCGATAGAGCTCTTTGACGAACCCCGGCTGTTGCCGCACCATTTCCAGGATGCCGCGGCGGGTGAATTCGGCGCGGTTGCTCTCGAACACCCGCCGGGCGAAGGCGTCGCGCAGGGCCGGGTCGCCCAAACCCGAGAGAATGGCGGCATCGGCCGGCGCGTCTTTGTAGACGAACGTATGGACGGCGGCGGCGGCGGTGGTCGCGAACAGGTATTCCTCCAAGGTCAGCGCGCCGCCGACGTACGGCGTGTCCAGCTCGCTTTCCGGGGCCGCCAGGAGGCCGCGCAGGCCGGCCAGGAAACGGGCCAGCGCCGCCGGCGCCGGCGTCCCGTCGAGGTACAGGGAGCAGACCGATTCGACCCGGCCGGCGGGGTGGCGCCACGGTTCCCAGTACGCCCGGTTCAGCGGCAGGCGCAGTTCCTCCAGCAGGTGACGGATGACCGGCAGCGCCGAGCGTTGGAAATCATCGCGGAACATCACCCGGGTCTCGCGGGTGGCGCGCGCCGCCGACACCCGGACCAGCGGCGTCACGTCGGCCGTCGCGGCTTTCAGGAACGCCTCGTAGCGGCGCCGGGTCGCCAGCGGCACCACCGCGCTGCCGCCCACGGCCTGGTTGAAGGCGAACGGGGATTCGCCCGCCTTCAGCTCCGCCACCGCCCTGCACGGTTCGGAGCGGATGACGTAGGTGTAGTAGCCGCTGGCGCGGCCGCCGTAATACTCGACGCGCCGCTCGACCATGGCCGCGTTCAACACCGCTTCCATGCGGTCGCGGTTGCGCCCGGTGGCGATGCGCACCTGGACCCCGCCTTCCATGTCAAACGGCACTTCCGACACCTCGCTGCGCAACCGGAAACGGCCGTTCTCCTCCTGCACATTGGCGGCGACGGTGCGCAGAATGGCGCGCAGCGCCGCAGGTGACAGGTGCCGGAAAAAATAGGCCGGCAGCCCCAGCTCGGCCAGCAAAATGCCCGCCGCGGCATGGACGCAGCGGGCCGTGAACAGCCCCTCCTCCGTCAGCCCCAGCAGGGTCTTGTACAACACGCCCGGCACCAGCCCCCGGCGTTTCGCCACGTCCATCAGATCCACGGTGTCCATGAGGGTACCTTTATTAGCCTGACCTATTCATGAAGTAAGCTCGTGATACAAGGCTGTTATTCGTGATGCCAGTTTTTCCGTCCCGGCGGGACGGAGCGGTAATAGGCAGGGGCTTCAGCCCCTGTTTTCCACGCCCCCGATTTCGCGTGCCGTAGGTACGCGGCGTACCGAGCCGGACAAGCAGCAGGGAAAATGTGACGGCTTCCATGATCCCTTCTCGCTCATCATCGTGGCATTCGCGGCGTACCTACGGCACGCCATTTTGGTGTAACATGAAACAGGGGCTGAAGCCCCAGCCTATTTTCGTTCAGTCCCTTCCCTACGGGACGAAATCAGTCAAACCCTAGGGGCGCTTCCAGCGCCCAACACCAAGGCGGTGATCCTCCCCGCACTCCAGGGCATGCGGTTGCACGCGGTTAAAGCAGGTTGTGTACTTTCGTGCTTTTGTGTGAATAATCCAACTCCCATCCGGCATGTACTTCATCTTCTTCATGGTAAAGGAGTTGAGGTTTCGACGGCTTTAGGCGCCGGCCATCGTCAGGTAGCTCGCCGCGGCAGAACCCAGTTCCCGCCGCAACAAGCCCCGCACCTCGACACTCTCGCCGGCCGCGGCGCCAGTGGCGGACAGCGGCGCGGCCCGCAGGCTGCTTTCGGCCGCTTCACAGATCACCGTGGTCCAGAACCCGGTTTCGAGGGGATCCATGTACGCCGCATAGGCGGCGGCCGAAAGGTCGCCGTTCCGGTGCGCAAGAATGCGCCGGTACAGGTCGCCCGGCCGGCTGATGCCGTAGCCGCTGACCCGGCCGCCGGCCTCGAAATTGCGGAACAGCGGGTTGCGCTCGAAGATGCCGCCGGCGATAATCTCGCGGCAGCCCGGGGTGTCGAGCCCGAGATCGAGCAGGCCGTCGCTGAAGATCAGCCGCGCCGACTGCACGGTGGTGGCATGGGCGCTGTTGGGCAGGTGCCAGCCGGTGAGGAGGTGCGCCGCCGCGCCGTTCTCGAAGACGATTTCGGTGTCGCACAGATCCCAGCCGTTGACCGGCACCGGCTGCAACGACGGCAGTTTCTGGCGCCAGCCCGCGGCGCGTACCCGAACCGGGCGCAGACCGACAATGTGCAGCAGCGCGTCCGCCATGTGTACGGTCAGGAAGCTGATGGGACTATTTTTTGCGGCGAAATCGGGGGAAGCGAAGAAGCGCGGCTCGTGGTTGGGGTCGGCGACCAACAGTTTGTCGAGCATGTAAACCACGGCGGCTTGAAAAGTGCCGTAGGCCCCGGCGCGGACGCGGCCGGCGGCCTCGCGGATGCGCGGGTCGTCACGCTTGTGGTAATCCACGCCAATCAGCCGGCCGCCGGTTCGGGCCGCCTGAATCATGGCGTGGGCGCTCTTGATGGTGTCGGACAGCGGTTTCGGCACCACCACGTCCAACCCTTTGGCCAGGGCGGCGAGCGTCGGCGCCGCGTGCAGGCTGTCCGGGGTGTTGACCTGCACCGCATCCAATTCCACTTTGGCCAGCATCTCCCGGAAATCCGTGAACCGGCGTTCCGGCGGAATGCCGTGCGCATCGCAAAAGCCCGCCAGCGACTCCGGGTTCGGATCCGCCGCCGCCGCGATGCGCAACTGGTGGGAATAGTCGCTGTGGAAATACAGATGCTGATAAATCTCGCGCACCACTGAGCCGGTGCCGATGAGGCCGATGCGAAGGGAGTCCATGGGGAATGACCTTTGGGGTTGAGGGGTGAAACGTGATGCGTGAAGTCTGATGAATGATGTTGTTTGGAAAAGGGTGCTCCATCCGCGCTAGGGAACAAAAAGGTTTGACGGCGGGTTTGGGAACCGCCTTTCCTCAAAAGGGGGGTTCCCAACCAACGTACATGAATTCTGCCAGGAATTCGGCGAAGGCGGCGGCTTCGGGCAGGCTGAGCTGTTCATTGTCGGCATGGGCGTGGCGGAGCTGACCGGGGCCGGCGGTGAGCACGGGCAGTTCCGGGTATTCGGTGGCGAACAGGCGGGCGTCGCAGCTGACGTCCCAGCCGCGCACCGGCCGGTCGTCCGGCCACAGCCCGGTGGCGCGGGCGGCCCGGATGGCCGCTCGCATGGGTGCGGAGTCCGCGGCGCCGGCGAAGGCGGCGTTGTGCAGCTTGTCGAAGGTCACCTGGAGCGGACAGGCGGGGAGGGACATCCGTCCGGTGGCGGCGGCCCATTGACTGAAGCCGTTGTGGACGGCGGTACGCAGGCGTTCCATTATTTCGGGCATGGGATGGGTGGGCAAGAAGCCCTGGCCACCTTCCAGCAACAATGCCGCCGGGTCAGCACCGTCGCCCGGCGCCAGTTCCAGCGGCGCGCCCGCGACCCGCGCCAGCGCCGCCCGGGACCGGACCAGGGCGCGGGTCAGGGCCGCCCACTTGGTGATGGCGCCGTCGTTTTCCAGGATCGCGCCCATGTGGCCGGTGGCGCCATAAACGGTCAGCCGCCAGGCGTCCCCCGCGGGTTCCAGGTCGAAATGGCGGGCGACCTTGGGCTGGCCGGTGGCGGGGTCGGCCACCTGGGTTTTGTCGCCGTACAGCGCCGTGTACTCGGCCAGGCCGGCCGCCAGCACATCGCGCAGCAGCGGTTCCGCCACCGCCGGGGTGCCGCCGGGGAAGCGGAGCAGCGTCTCCACACGGGCGCAGATGCGGGACGGATGCTGGCCGTAGCCGCCGAGGATGCCGTGGCAGGTTTGGACCGGCCGGTGGGGAAACAGTGGATGCGCGCTTTCCGCCTTGATGGCGCGGCCGGCGGCCTCGAGTTCGCCGACCACGAACGCAGCCGCCTCAAACAGGTTCAGGTCCGGCGCGTGGCCGGCGACCTTGTACCAGACCGCGCCGCGGTTGCCGGGATGGATGGCGTTGCCGCAGCATTCCAGCACCATCAAAGCATCGTAGCGCTGGCGGAGGCCGCGGTCAATGGCCAGGGCCAGGGAACCGTTGCCGCCGGTTTCCTCGTCGATGACGAACATCAGGGTCAGGTCGCCGGCCGGTGAGGTGCCGTCGCGCCGCCGGCGGCCGGCCACCAGGCGCAGCGCCGCCAGCAGGGCGACCAGCGGCCCCTTGTCGTCGCAGGCGCCCCGGCCATGCACCGTGTCGCCGTCGACCCGCGGCGGGAAATAGGGGCAGACGGTGTCGATGTGGACATTCAACGCCAGCCGCCGGCCCCGGTCACCGGGGGCGCCGGGAAGATGCGCGATCAGATTGCTCCGCCCGGCATACACCACTTCCGGCGGCGGCGCCTGACCCCCGGTCGGAGGCGCGGCGTAATACGCATTGGAATAGAACGGGTGCCGGCCAATCGCCGGGTTGACCGGCACGCGCTCGCAGACCAGTCCCGGCCAGGCGAGCCGCGCCAGCTCGGCCTCGATCCGGTCGAAGGTTTGCGCCTCGGCCGCCGCCAGTGCCGCCAGGTCCGCCCGCGGCGTGGTGTCCACCCGCAGCAATTCCACCAGCAAATCCCGCAGATAGTTTTGAAGATCGATGTTCATCAATTATATCCTCTCGCAAAGTTCGCCAAGAACGCAGAGAATTCCATGTTTTTGTTGTCTGCAACGCGTTTTGTTTTCTTGGCGAGCTTTGCGATCTTGGCGAGAGAATGATTTTGGTCCTAGTACCTTGTAATACTTAAAAGTTCGGATTTACCACGAAGACACGAAGAGCACGAAGATAAATCGAAGAGGTGTTTCTGGCGCTCATTTTACCATTGAAGCGCTTCGATCGGGCTTCGTGTCCTTCGTGCCTTCGTGGTGAAGGATTTTGGTCTTAGCCGTGGACGACGTTGGCGAAGACCGTTTCCAGGGCGTCGAGGGCTTCGCGGAGGGCATCTTCGGGAATGGTGAGCGGCGGGCAGAGCTTGACGCTGGCGCCGCCGAAGCCGACGGGGGCGAAGAGCATGACGCCGGCGCGGACCGCCTCGCCAATCACCTGCCAGGCCAGGTGCGGATCCGGTTCGGTGGTGCCGGGCCTGACGCAATGCAGGCTGGCCACCAGCCCCTTGCCGTGATGGGCGAGGATGACCCGGCTGAAGCGATGTTGGATGGCCGCCGCGCGCTCCTGCATGACCGCGCCGAGGGTGGCGGCGCGCCGGGTCAGCTGTTCATTGAGAATCAGGCGGATATTGGCCAGGGCCGCCGCGCAACAGACGGTGTTGCCGCTGTGGGTGCTGGTCATGGAGCCGGGCGGGAACTGGTCAAGCAGGTCGCGCCGGCCGATGACCGCCGACAGGGGCAGGCCGCCGCTGATGCCTTTGCCGCAGGAGATCAGGTCGGGAATGATGTTGTAATGTTCGTAGCCCCAAAAGGTTCCGGTGCGTCCGAAGCCGGCCTGGACCTCGTCCATGATCAGCGGCACGCCATGCCGGTCGCACCAGGCGCGCAGGGCCTGCATGTAGGCGGGGGGAGCGAAGCTGGAGTTGCCGCCCTGGTAGGTTTCGCTGATCACGCCGCAGACCCGCTCCGGGGCCACGTTGTGTGCCGCCAGGGTCCGCTCAAACGCCGCGAAGTCGTTGTCCTCCGGCCGGCTGCGCACGCCGCCGTCGGGGAACGGCACGGTGAGGAAGTGCGGGTCGGGATAACCGATCCATTCTTGGAGGGATGGAATGCCGCCCGCGCGCTGGCTGCCCAGGGTCCGGCCGTGGAAAGCATTGGTGAAGGAGACGAACACCGCGTCGCGGACACTGCGGCGGCGGGCCTGTTCCCGGCACAGCTTGAGGCAGAGTTCATCGGCCTCGGAACCGGTGGAGAGCAGCATCACCTTGTCGTCCGGTCGCGGTGCCAGCGAGCGCAGCAGTGCCGTCAATTCCGCCCGGTAATGATGGGGGAAGCAGTAGGTGGTCAACAACGGCCGCGCCGCGGCTTCCGTGATCGCCGCCGCGATTTCCGGGCGGCCGTGGCCGGCGTTGGCGATCAGGACGCCACTGGTGAGGTCAATCCAGCGGTTGCCCCAAGCGTCCCACACGCTGGCGCCCGCGGCCCGGTCCCAGACCACCGGCGGCTGCCCTTCCATGCACACCGGCTCGCCGGCGCGCAACTGTTCCAGCAAGGCCACCGAGTCTGGATGCGGGATCGGCGACTGAATACTCCGCCACCGGGTTGAGATCGGCGTGGTGGCTTGCGGTTGAATGGAATAGGGTTCGCCCATGGGAGTCTCCTTAAGGTGGTGTCTTTTTTGATGTTCTGGTAGTCGGGGGGCGGCCGGAGAAGTCGGACGTGTCGGACATGTCAGACCCGTCCGACCTGTTCAAGGCTTGGGCCGCCCGGCCGCCTAAAACAGGTTTTTTTATACCGACGCTTCATGCTCTTCATGTCCTTCATGGTGAGCTTTTTCAACGCTTTAATCATCCGGTTTCGCGGAGGACGAGTTCGGGGGGGACGGTGATATGCTGGCCCGGAGGAATCGGCGCGCCGCCCGCCGGCGGCACCAGCAGGTCGAGGACGGCGCGGGCAAAAGCGGCGTTGTTTTGCCCGATGGTGGTCAGGGCCGGGTCGAACAGGGCCGCCGCGTACAGGTTGTCCATGCCGATGACCGCCACGTTGTCCGGCACGGCGCGGCCGCGACGGCGGAGGATGCGGAGCAGGGCCATGGCCCAAATGTCGTTGGAGGCGATAATGGCGTCGGCGCCGCCCGCGTCCACCACGGCCCGCACCGCCGCGGCGGCCTGTTCCGGCACGGGGGGAAAGGTGCCGTCACCGTGCCAGACCCGCCGCGGGTTCGGTTTTCGGCCGGCCTCGGCCAACCCTGCGATGAACCCCTGCCAGCGGTCGGCCATCAGGGGGTCGGCGGCGGGCGGGGCGTTGAGGACCAGCGCCAGCCGCCGGCGCCCTTGGGCCAGCAGATGCGCCACGGCCTGGCGCACGCCCTCGGCCCGGTCCACATCCACCACGTGGGCGCCGCGGATCGGGGAATGGGTTTGGAACACCAGCCCATGGGCATGACCCAGCGGCGCGTCGGCGGGTAAAAACTCACGGAACAAGTTGCGCAGCACAGCGTCACAACGGGGTGCCGGATTGTGGAAACAGAGCAGTGCCGCAATGCCGCGGGCCCGGAAATCACGCAGGTAGTCGGCGGTGCGCGCCGGATCGTCGTGGAGCTGGCCGATCATCAGCCGGTGGCCGCGCTCGTCCGCCAGCCGTTCCACCGCCGCCAGCCGCTCGTAATTGGCCAGCGTGGATTCGGCGCCGATCAGCACGCCGATGACCGTGGAGGGGCAGCCTTTCAGCGCCTGGGCCGCGGCGTCCGGCCGGTACCCCCGGCGCGCGGCCAGGGCGTGGATGCGGGCGGCGGTGGCCGCGCCCACCCGGACCGTGCCGGAACCGGTGCCGGGGCCGTCCCCGGCGCGGCCGCCGAGCACGGCGGACACCACGCTGGGCGTCACCCCGGCCAGGCGCGCCAGATCGATCAGGCGCACGCGCCCGTCCGCCCGTCCGTTGCCGTCCGCTGCCGTTGTGCTCCTGGCCATGCCGCCACCTCGTGGTTCGGTCGTATTGATTTAACGTTGTATCATAGCGCGCGCCGCGCCGCTCGTCAAGCACGGGGGACGTGATGGGTGCGGAACCGTTTTGTTGGACGATGGTGGGGCCACCCTTTTGGAAACGGGTGCTCCCTTTGCGGATTCCGCAGGCCGCTCCAGTGCAACAACCCACGATTGGGGCAACAGGGGCGGCCTGCGGAATCC
>CAITYL010000268.1 GCA_903896595.1 uncultured Lentisphaerota bacterium | reverse complement strand
TGTCCGCTATGTTTTTCCCCATAAGCCTTTATCCTGTTTTTGCATTTGGACGTAACACCATGCAATATAACAGATAAAGGCTTATTTTTTATCATTTAGCCGCAAAGTTTGTGCGAGAATTTAACTGCAACACTTGAGTAGCTTACCGCCCGGTCTTGTCACTGTCAACGAAGGGCGGAGTTCAGCCCAAAGGTTTTTCTCATGCTGCTGATTGCCCTCGTGTTTGTGGTCGCCTACGCGTTGATTGCCCTTGAGCACCCCATCAAGATCAATAAATCGGCCACCGCGCTGATCGCCGCCGGTCTCATGTGGACCCTTTACGGAGTTTTCAGTCCTGACGGCATCCACCTGGTCAGTGAGCAGCTCACCGAAAAACTGGCCGAGACCGCGGCCATCGTCTTCTTTCTGATGGGGGCGATGACGATTGTCGAGGTCACCGACGCCCACGGCGGTTTCGAGGTGGTCACCCGCCGCATCCGCGCCACGTCGCTTCGGGTCCTGGCGTGGGAGATCGCCTTCATCACCTTTTTCCTGTCCGCCATCCTTGACAACATGACGACGACCATCGTCATGGTCACCTTGATGCGGAAACTGCTCAAAGAGGATCGCCAGCGCCTGCTCTTTGCCGGCCTGATTGTCGTGGCCGCCAACGCGGGCGGCGCGTGGAGCCCCATTGGCGACGTGACCACCACGATGCTGTGGATCGGCGGCCAAATCACCACGCTGGCGATCGTCAAGGGGTTGTTCCTGCCCTCCCTAGCCTCCGTGGTGGTGCCGCTGGCCATCGCCGGTTTTTTCCTTAAGGGCCCGGTGCGGCCGCCGAGTGCCCGCGCCGCCGACACCGGTCCCGCCACGTCAGCGTCGGAAAAGACCTTGATGTTCTGCCTGGGCATGGGGGCCCTGCTGTTTGTCCCCGTTTTCAAGACGGTCACCCACCTGCCGCCCTGGCTGGGCATTCTGTTTGCGTTGGGGGTGTTGTGGGCGGCGGGTGAAATCCTGCACCGCGGCAAGAGCGAAGCCAAGAAAGAACATCTCACCCTGACCAAGGCGTTGCGGCGCATCGACATGGCGTCGGTGATTTTCTTCATCGGCATTCTGCTCGCGGTCGCCGTCATGAGCGCCAACGGCCAGCTGCCCGCCCTGGCGGTCTGGCTCGGCCGCCACATTGACAGCCAGGGCGTGATCGTCATGATCATTGGCCTGGTTAGTGCCGTGGTCGACAACATTCCCCTGGTCGCCGCCGCCATGGGCATGTATCCCCTTGCCCAGTATCCGGCCGACAGCTTCATTTGGGAATTTTTGGCCTACTGTGCCGGCACTGGCGGCTCCCTGCTCGTCATCGGGTCCGCCGCCGGCGTGGCCGCCATGGGGCTCGAAAAGATCCGTTTCTTCTGGTACGTCCGCAACGTTTCCCTTCTCGCCCTCCTCGGTTACCTGGCCGGCGCTGCCGTCTATCTCCTGCAATATCGCCTGTTGCATTGACGGCGGAGCGGTTGCGGTTTACCTTAATGGGTGTTCCCCCTGGCGTTCCGCTGGTTGGGCTTCAACCGCCCAACCGCTTAACCCCGCAACCGCCCAACCGTTGAGGAGCTGGCCGCATGACGTCATCCCCTGATCTCCGCGCCGCGTTCCACGACACCTTCAACCGCCCGGCCACGGTGGCGGCCCGCGCTCCCGGCCGCCTGGAGATTTTGGGCAACCACACCGATTACAACGACGGTGTGGCGTTGAGTCTGGCGGTGGACCGTGAGACTTGGTTTGTCGCCGCCCCGCGTCCCGGCACGGTGTGCGCGGTCCGCGACCTGCGTTCGGGGGAGTGCCGGGAGTTCGACCTCAAGGCCCTGGCCAATCCCACGCCCAAGGATTGGGCCAACTACCTCAAGGGCATGATCGTGGAGTTGAACCGGCGGGGAGTGACCGTGCCGGCGTTTGACGCCGTGATCCAAAGCACGATCCCCCTGTCCGCCGGCATGGGCGGTTCGGCGGCGCTCGAGATGGCGGCGGGGCTGGCGCTGACCCAACTGGCCGGCGTGGAACTGCCGTGGCTGGAACTGGCCAAAGCCGGCCAGGCCTGTGAGAATGCGTACATTGGCGCCCGCACCGGGTTGCTGGACCAATTCAGTTCGTTGCGCGGCGAACCCGGCCACCTGGTGTTCTCCGATTTCCGGTCGCATGAAGTGCAGGCCGTGCTGTTGCCTGCGGCGGTGGCGCTGGTGGTGGCCAATTGTCTGGTCAAACACCCTCACACCGGCGAATACAACGAACGGCGGACCCGGTGCGAGGAGGCGGTCGCCTTTCTCCAGGTGAAACACCCGGAAATTAGCGCCCTGCGCGATGTCAGCGTGGCCCAGCTGGAAACCGCCAAACCCGGGATGGAGGTCATGGCCTGGCGCCGGGCCCGTCATGTGGTGGGCGAAAACGGGCGCGTGTTCGCCGGAATTGAAGAATTGAGGCGTGGCGATGTGCGCGCCTTTGGCCGGCTGTTGGATGAATCCCATGACAGCTCCCGTGTCTATTTCGAGAACAGTTGTCCGGAATTGGATATCCTGGTGGCCTGCGGTCAGGCATTGCCCGGGCATTTGGGCGCGCGCCTCAGCGGCGGCGGGTTTGGCGGCATCACGGTGCATCTGGTTCGGGAAGCCGAGGCGGCCGCGTATGCCGAGCGGCTGGCCACCGCCTTCCACAGCCGCACCGGCAATCGTCCCGAAACCATGATCTGCCACGCCGCCGCCGGTGCCCGCCGCGCCTGAGTATGAGTTTTGAAAACGCCTCACAATAACTTGAGCACTTTTGACCGGACGCAATCAATCCCTACGGACGAAGAAAAGCCCAAGACCTCACCACGGAGACACGGAGGCACGGAGAAAACCGAGATTGCGCGAATTCGCATCCGCCTGCTGTTGTGGTGATAAAACTCTGATTCGGTCCGGTCAGCGGATGCGAATTCGCGCAATGGTTGTCAGCGAGAAAAACCGGAGTCTAAGACAAGAACACCATGTGCAATGAATCTCTGGCCTTTCAGACTACGTTCGCCGGAATCGGAGATTGGCAGACCATCTCGCCATTATCTGCCAATAGACGACTTGCCAATCTCTGGTTCCGGCGAACCTCTACTCTCCGCGTCTCCGTGCCTCCGTGGTGAAGGTCTTCTCCGGCGTCTTGTATTCCTTGGCCGAAGTTAGAACCGATACCAACCGTGTTATTGATCATGTTATTATGTAACGGATACTAAGTATGTTCTTTGCGGTCTTCGCGATCTTCTGTTCAAATGCAGGAATAATTTCAAGATAAGGTTCCGAGGTAATAAATGCGGATTGTAATCCTTGGTTTTTTGTTGGCGGTTGGCGTGGCCTGGGGCGGGGAGCCGCCGCTGGTGGCCCACACGCGGTCGGAGCTGGTGGCGGAGCCGGCGTGGGTGCGCCCGGGGGTGCCGTTTACCGTGGCGGTGCGGCAGCGGCTGGAGCCGGAGTGGCACACCTACTGGCGCAATCCCGGTGAGGCCGGCCGGCCGCTGCGCGTGAATTGGCGGCTGCCGGCGGGCTGGACCGCCGGCCCGCTGCGGTGGCCGGTCCCGAAACAACTCTCGCCGCCGCCCGTGGTGGACTACGGCTATGCGGACGAGGTGTGGTTTCTGGCCGAGGTGACGCCACCGGCGGCGGCGCCCGCCGGCCCGGTGACGGTGGCGGCGGAGTTGAGCTGGCTGGTCTGCCGCACGGAATGCATGCCCGGCGCCACGACGGTGGAACAGACGCTGGTGGTCAAACCCGATCCGGCGCCCCCGCTCGACGCGCGGTTCGTTGCCGCCCGGGCGGCCCTGCCCCGGTCGTGGCCCGCCGGCTGGCGGACTGAGGTCCGGAACGGCGTTGACAGCGTGGAGTTGCAGGTGGTGCCAGGCGCGGTTCCGGCCGGCTGGGTTCCCCTGGCGCTGGAAACGATCCTGTTTTTCCCCGATGCCCCCGGCTGGCTGGACACGGCCCGGCCGATCCGCTGGCGCTGGCCGGTGTCCGGCGGTTTGTCCGCCAGCCTGCCCCGGGTTGCGGACTCCGCGCCGCCGGCAGCGGCCGGCGGTCTGCTGGCGGCCTGGCGTGATGCGGCCGGCGCGCCGGTGGTTTTGGAAATGCCTGCCGTTACGGGGGCGGTGGATAACGCGGTACCGCCAGTCAAGGCGGCGGCGGCCACGGCCTCGCCTCCGGCACCGAACCCGGCCGCGGCGGACGACTGGCGGGCGCTGGCACCGGCGTTCCGGGTGGCGGCGCGGGCCTCGGGGTATCTGGAGGCCAAGCCGTTTCTGGCGTTTCTGGACCAGGGCGTGGCGGGTGGCGGCGCCCTGGCCGAGCCGAGCGGCCTGGAACGCCTGGGCGTGTGGGCGTTGGTGCTGGCGGTGCTGGCCGGCGGGTTGGCGCTCAACTTAACCCCGTGCGTGTTGCCGCTGATCCCGGTCAATCTGGCGATCATCGGTGCCGGGACGCGGGCGGGCGGTTCCCGCCGCCGTGGCTTTCTGCTCGGTGGCGCCTACGGCCTGGGCATGGCCCTGGCCTATGGCGGCCTGGGGTTGGCGGCGGTGCTGACCGGCGCGCGTTTTGGCGGGCTCAATGCCTCGCCCTGGTTCAATGGCGCGATGGCGTTGCTGTTTGTGCTGTTGACCCTGGCCATGTTTGGCGTTTTTGAGTTGGATTTCACCCGTTTCCGGCGGACCGGGCCGGCGGCTGGCGCGGCCAAGGCCCCCGGTTCGTTGGCGGGCCGGGTGTGGACGGCGTTCGTTTTGGGGCTGGTGGCGGCGTTGTTGGCCGGGGCGTGTGTGGCGCCGGTGGTGGTGTCGGTGCTGTTGCTGGCCGGCCGGCTGCATGCGGCCGGCAACCCGGCCGGACTGTTGTTGCCGTTCCTGCTCGGGGTTGGCATGGCGTTGCCGTGGCCGCTGGCCGGCGCCGGCCTGGCGTTGCTGCCCAAGCCGGGGCGCTGGATGGTCTGGGTCAAGCAGGCCTTTGGCGTCCTGATTCTGGTCCTGGCGGTGTATTATGGGCATCTGGCCTGGACCCTGGCACGCGGGCCGGCGGCCGCTGGTGCGGCAGCGGCCGGCGCCGGCGCGCCGGACGCGGTGCTGGCCGCCGGCTTGCGCCGGGCCCTGGCCGAGCACCGCCCGGTGATGATTGATTTTTGGGCCAGTTGGTGCAAGAACTGCCTGGTCATGGAGGAAACCACCTTCCGCGACCCCGCCGTGCGGCAGCGGCTGGAACGCGAGTTCATTGTGGTCAAATACCAAGCCGAGCAAATGGACCGGCTCCCGGCCAAGGCCGTTCTCGACCACTACGGAGTGCCCGGCCTGCCGACCTACCTGATTCTGCAACCCATTCAATAAAATTCGTCGGAGGATGTTGGGGCCACCCTTTTGAAAAAGGGTGCTCCCCAAGCCCCTTCCTAAAACTTTTGTACGTTTTTGCGGATTCCGCAGGCAGCCCCGTTGATCCCCGTCGAATCTCACCAGTAACAGTCAGTACGCAATCCTCATCCCGTGACCCCCCATGACCCCAATGAACAACCATAT
>CAITYL010000267.1 GCA_903896595.1 uncultured Lentisphaerota bacterium | reverse complement strand
TTCTGCAAAAAAGATTTTGGAAGATCTTTTATCAAGGAAAGGTAAAACAGTCAGCGATCTGACGGACATGATAACAGATGGCCTGATCAATCCCAGCCGAATTTCCATGCACAGTTTCGACTGTTTTAAAACGCGCCTTGAAGACGTCATTCGCCGAATGCTTAGTTTTCCCATAAGATGAAAAACTATAGTGCTGGCGCAAGTCGCGTTCCATCAATATCTCGACATAGCCCCAACGACGTGCCTCCCATGCGTCTGACCTTTTTGGCCGTCAATTGTTCGCACTCGCACACCTCGCTGGCGCTGCCGTGCCTGCATGTTGCGGCACAGGCGGCGGCGCCGGAGTGGGAGTGGCGGGCGGTGGCCGGCGTCACCGCCGACCCGCCCGGCGTGCTGGCCGCGCAGGTGGCGGAGTCCGCACCGGACGTGGTGGCCGCCACCGTTTACCTGTTCAACCGCGCCGCCGTGTTCGCCGTGCTGCGCCGGGTCAAGGCGCTGCTGCCCGCCTGCCGCATCCTGCTGGGCGGCCCGGAATTTTTGGGCGACAATCGCGCCCTGCTCCAAGCCGAACCGTGGATTGACGCCGTGGTCCGCGGCGAGGGCGAGCCGGCCATCGGCCCCTGGCTGGCCCATCTGGACCGGCCGGCGGCCTGGCCCGCCATTCCCGGCCTGTGCTGGCGCGATGCCGACGGCGGATGCCATGACAACGGCTTGGCCCTCCTGACCGCTGACGCCTGGGCCGCCCTGCCGCCCCCGCATACCAGCCCGTTTTTCGCCCACGACCGACCGTTTGTCCAGCTTGAAACCGTCCGCGGCTGCCCCCACGCCTGCGCCTTCTGCACCAGCGCCCGGACCGGGCCGCCGCGCTATCTGCCGCTGGAGCGGGTCGCCACCGCCCTGGCCGCCCTTTACCGACGCGGCCTTCGCGATTTCCGCCTCATCGACCGCACCTTCAACGCCGACCCGCGCCGCACCACCGCCCTGCTACGCCTCTTCCGCGAGCCGTACGCCGACTGCCACTTCCACCTGGAATGGCATCCGGCCGGGCTGACCGCGTTCGTCCGCGACGCCCTCCGGGCCGCGCCGGCCGGCCAGCTGCACTTGGAAGTCGGCTTGCAGACCACCGTCCCCACCGCCCTGCGCGCCTGCCAGCGCCGCGAAACGCCCGCCCGCGCCTGGGAGAACCTGGATTTCCTCTGCGGACTCCGCAATCTGGCGGTGCATGTGGACCTGCTGGCGGGACTGCCGGAAACCACGCCAGACACCGTGGCGGCGGACCTGGAGCGTCTGCTCCGCCTCGGCCCGGACGAGATCCAGCTCGAAACGCTCAAGTTGCTGCCCGGCACGCCATTGGCCGAGCAGGCCGCCGGACTGGGCTTGGTGGCCGCCCCCGAGCCGCCCTATGAGATCCTGCGGACTCCGCACTGGGCACCCCGCGACCTGCTTGTCGTCCGCGACCTCTCCCGGCTGGTCGATCTCTATTGCAATGCGCTTCCGTTGCGCGACGCCTGCCGCCTGGCGGCCGCCGCGCAGCCGGATTTCTGCCGGCAGTTCCAGGAGTGGCTGGTCCGACAGGGGCACGACTTCGCCCCGGCCGGCCTCGACACCCGGCTCCGGCGCTTCCACACCTATGCCGGGGCGACCGGCCTGACGGCGGTCGCCGCGCGGCTGGAACGGGCCTGGCTTGAAGCCGGTCTCGGCCCCGGCAACGGCCCGCGGCCAGCGCACCCTTGGCGCGGCGGCCCGCTGCCGCCCGCCACCGCGCTGATTGCCGGGGATGCCGCCGCCCTGGCCGCGCCCCATGCCCGCGTCTGGCAGCTGTCCCAGCCCGGCGGCGACACGTGGTACGTCTACGATCGCGCCACCGGCCACGGCCGCCCGGTTGCCATTTTTCACTAACGCCCGGTGCAAACCGCCAGCCGGCGGGCGGATTTCGCAAGCGGCTCCGGCAGATCTTCCGCCGCGTCTGGCGGCGGGCGCATCTGCCGCCGCCAGGCAACCGGGTTCAACCCGGTGCCGCGGCGAAAACGGCGGGAAAAGTAGAACGGATCGCCGAACCCCAGTTCCGCCGCCACTTCCTTGACCGTCAGCGGGGTCATGAGTAACAATTCTTTGGCGCGCTCCATCCGGCGCCAGTCCACGTATTGCAGCGGGGCCAGACCGGTCTCCGTGCGGAAGCGATGGGCAAATCCGGAAACGGAAAGACCGGCGGCGGCGGCCAGTTCCGCCACGGTCACCGGGACGGCCAGGCGGCGATCAAGCCACGCCAACGCCTTGCCGACGGATGGGTTGCGCCGCGGCGCGGCCGCCGCCCCGGCGGCGTCACGGCAGGCGAGCAGGGCCGCTTCGAGGCGGTTCATGGCATAATCCTGGCGGCCGGCGGCCGCTTGCCGGGCCAGACGGTGCATGGCCAACAGACTGCGGCGGACCCGAAAAAACGCCGGCGCATCCAGATGGATCCAGTGCAAGCCCGGCGCCGCTTCACCCAGTGCCTTCAGCCACTCCAGCCAGTGCGGGCGCGGCTGAAAATGCACCCAGACCAGCGTCCAGCTTTTCGATTCGGGGTCAGGCCCGTACCATTGCGGCGCGTGCGGCCGGTAGAGCGCCAGGTCGCCGGCCCGGGCTCGGCTGAATTGTCCGGGTGCGGTTTGAACGATGCCGCCGCCGGCCAAGGTCAGAATGAGCAGCCAGTCCGTGCCGCCGGCCGGACGGTAACCCGGTGTCCGTGAGGACCACTCGTGGAACAGACCGGTGCAGAGCAGATCGTAGACGGGCGATTCCGTGACCGGCGGCACCGGCTTGGACGGCTGGGTGATCATGCCGGAATGTACGATCATGGTGCAGAATTGTCCAGCTAATTGACAGAACCCTACAGGGGTGTTCGGCTGCCGGGGGGGTATGGTGGTGGTGTATGCCCGATCGACTATTCCCATTTTGCATTTTCCGTGCCCGTGCCCGTGCCCAAACACAGAAAAAGGTAGGCCCATGGACGGCTTCGACCACGAAAGAATGGCTGGCAGTTCAGGCACGGGCAGGGGCACGGGCACGGAATGAATTATGGCCTCCCATGGGACGACGATGATTCGATATTCAAAATTCAACCTTTAGGTCCACCCATGTCCGATCCAACCCACCTGCCCCCGCACGATGCCAGCATCCTCCGCCGCCTGGGCGAGTGGACAGCGGCGGCCGCCACCAGCCCGGCCAACCAGGAAAAGATCGCCGCCTGGTTGCGGCACGATGCCGGCGCCCCCGACCGCCGGGTGATGGTGCTGGCAGAGATTGACTATCTGCAGGATCAACAGCCGTTCTTCGGCCCCGCGGAACTGCACTGCCGGGATCCGTGGGCCCGCGGCCTTGAGCGGCGGCTGCGCCTGCGCCAGTGCGAAACCGAGGTGCTGCGCGACGACCACGTGGTGACCCCATACGTGGAGTTGCATCCCGCCATCCGCGTCGAGAACGGCAACTTCGGCCTGCCCGGCGGCCGTCACCGGGAAAGCGGCGCTGACGCCCTGGCCTTCAATTACCAGCCGCCGCTGCAGGAGCTGACGGAGGCGGAGTTCGCACGGCTGCAGCCGCGGCGGTTCACCTGGGACCGGACGGCGGAAGAGCAGGAGCGGGAACGCTTGGAGGCGGTGTTCGGCGGCATCCTGCCCGTGCAGCGTTGCGATGCACCCTGGCAGTTTAACCTGCCGCTGACCAGCACGCTGCTCGACCTGGTCGGGCTTGAGCAATTCATGATGCTGATGCACGACCATCCCGAGGGGCTGCACCGGCTGATGGCGTTCCTGCGCGACCAGCAGCTGGCGTACGCCGACTGGCTGGAGGTCGAGGGGGTGTGGCCGCTCAACAACGGCGGCCATTACGTGGGCGCCGGCTCCATCGGTTACACGGCGGCGCTGCCGCAGGCGGGATTCACCGGCCGGGTCCGGGCCCGCGACCGCTGGTACGGCTGCGAATCACAAGAATCGGTGAGCATCAGCCCGGCGCAGTACCGGGAATTCGTTTTTCCGTACCTGCGGGCAGTGGCGGCGCGCTACGGCCGGGTCTATTACGGCTGTTGCGAACCGGCGGACCCGCTGCTGGACTGCCTGGCGGAACTGCCGAACCTGGCGCGGGTGTCGGTCTCGCCGTGGGCCAATGAGGCCAAGATGGGGGAGTTTTGCCGCACGCACGGGGTGGCCTATTCCCGCAAGCCCAGCCCCAACTTCTTCATGGCCCCGGTGTTCGACGAGGCGGCGGTGCGCGAGCATTTGGCGGCGACCGTGGCCGCCGCCCGCGGCTGCCGTTTGGAAATCATCCAGCGCGACGTCTACACCACCCACAACCAGCCGCTTCGTTTCGTCCGCTGGGTCGAACTGGTCCGCGAGGCGGCCCGTGACTTCGTGCCGTAGCCCCCGGTC
>CAITYL010000266.1 GCA_903896595.1 uncultured Lentisphaerota bacterium | reverse complement strand
GATTGGGGCACTGGGGCGGCCGGCGAAATCCGCAAAAAGGTGCAAAAAGGTTTGACGGAGGGCTTGGGAACCGCCTTTCCTGAAAAGGGGGTTCCCAACATCATCCGACAAAACTGTCATGCACCCCATAAAGACAACCTTATATTGGGTCACTGGTGCGAACAACTGAGATATACGGATGCTTGAAAATGAGAATCCTGCTAATGACGGCAGCGTTGCTGGCGGTGCGGGCCCTGGGGGGTGACATGACGCGTGACGTGTATTTCGGGACGTACACCCATAACGCCAAGACTGAAGGCATCTACCATGCCACGTTGGACTTAAAAACCGGCACGCTGTCCACGCCCGAACTGGCGGCCGCCGTGGCGAATCCGAGCTTTATCGACCTTCACCCCAACGGCAAGTTTCTCTATGCAGTGACGGAAGGTGAAGCGGGCACAGTGAGCGCGTTCGCCATTGATCCGGCGACCCGAAAACTCAGGCTGCTAAACGCCTGTCCGTCCGGCGGCAGCGCCCCCTGCCGCCTCGCCATCAACCGCGAAGGCACCCTGTTGCTGGTGGCGAATTACGGCAGCGGCAGCGTGGCGGCCATTCGCATTCGGGCGGACGGAACGCTGTCCGGGCCATCCAGCGTCATCCGGCACCACGGATCCAGCGTCAATCCCGCGCGCCAGACCGGGCCGCATGCCCATGGCATCACCTTCAGCCCCGACGGCCGCTTTGCCTTTGCCGCTGACCTGGGGTTGGACAAGATTATGATCTACACCGTGGACGCCGCCACCGGCACCCTGGCCCCCCACGTGCCGGCCTTTGCCAGCGTCAAGGCCGGCGCGGGGCCACGGCATTTCATCTTTCATCCGAATGGCCGGTTCGCCTATGTCATCAATGAGCTGGACAACACTCTGACCGCCTACGCCTACAACGCCCAGTCCGGCGCGTTGACTGAAATTCAACTTATCTCCACCCTGCCGGAGGATTTCAAAGGTGTCAGTTGGGCGGCCGAAGTTCGCATTCACCCCAACGGCAACTTTCTTTACGCGTCAAATCGCGGGCATGATTCGCTCGCCATTTACCGGCTTGATCCGGCAACGGGGATCTTGACGCGAGTGGGATTCCAGCGGGCCGGCCTGAAAAATCCGCGCCACTTCAACCTGGATCCATCCGGGCGTTTCTGCGTGGTGGCCAATCAGGATTCCGACCGGGTTTGCACGTTCCGGGTCAACCAGGAAACCGGCGCTCTGGAACCGGTGGGCACTCCGGTGACCATCGGCCAACCGGTTTGCGTCCGTTTCATGCCTTATTCCAATTAAAGGAGCCGCTTTCAAAAGTAACGACGTTGTTCCCATCACCGGGAGCCGCCCGTCCTCGGGCGAACGAACCCGTCATCGTCGGAGACGCGCATACTTGGTTTGGCGGACGGTGTCCCAATAAAATAAGGGCGGAACTGGTGTGATGCCGTCGCTGTCCGCCCGAGGACGGGCGGCTCCCGGTCTTGAAATAACGCCGATATTAAAAAGCGGCAAAGGAATTGCCGCACTCCAAAAACGGTGCCATCTTGATCGGGACTTTTGAAACCAGCTCAAAGTTCAAGTCGTTTTGTCTTTGCGGTTAATGCAGTGAGGATCACCGCCTCAGGCACGAAGCCAGCCGTGAAGACGGTCGATGGTCTGGCGGATGTCACGGGCTTGTTCGTCGCCGCTGATTTCGCGTTCAATGATTAGTTCGCCGGTGAACCCGGTCTCCTGCAGGCGCCGCAAAAATTCAGGAAAGCGCACCCGCCCGTCCCCGACCGGGACTTCGCGCCCGAGCTGGTCGCCGCCGGTCGGGTAAAAGCCGTCCTTGACGTGGATGTTGCGCACCCAGGGCCCGATCACATCGAGCGCATCAATGGGATTTCCCTTGCCATACAGGATCAGATTGGCCGGATCCAGATTGATGCCGAGATTGCCGGTGCCGACGCGCTCCAGGGTACGCAGCAGCACCACCGGCGTCTCCTGGCCGGTCTCGAACCAGAATTCCACCCCTTTGCCCTTGCCGTACCCGGCCACCTCACGGATCGCCTCAACCACGCCGGGGTACAGCGGATCGGTGCTGTTTTCAGGGATGAAACCGCAGTGCGTGATGACCGCCGGGGCGCCGATCCAGGAGGCGAAATCCATCCATCGCTTCAGCGCGGCAATTCGTTCGGCGCGGTACTCCGGCGGCACCAACCCCAAGGTCACGGGGCCGCGGCTGAAATTCCATTCGGCCGGGCCGGGCACGCCACCCCACATGGCGCAGACGCGGACGCCGGCGCGTTTGGCGGCCGCGACCACCTTCCGGGCAACCTCGGGCGTGGCCAGCGAAACGTCCCAGCTCACCAACTGGCAAACGCCCAGGCCGAACTGGCGCACATGGTCAAAACAACCGCCTTCTTTGTCCAAACCCGTGATGACGCCAATTTCCATGAAACGTCTCCAAAATTGGGGGTGGCTTCACGCCGCCAATCAGTCGGCACAAGGCGGCGGCTTGGTCAGCTGGCTCTCGTAGGCCTTGGCATAGCGCAAGTAGGTGTAGGCGGCGGTCATGCAGGCAATCGAATACCCCTGCCAGCCATCCAGAAATCCGCCCAGGAGAACATAACAGCGGAAAAAGCGCCAGGGTGGCCGAAAAAACAGGTCAAGCCGGCTGACGGTCTTGCCGGCCTGCCGGCGGGTGCGCACAAAATCCTCGGCATAGCGGTGGGCCTTCATCCACACCTGGTCGAAACTTTCCTGGCTGTAATGAAGCAGGTCGCCCCTCAGCCGGCCAACCGCGCCGTCAACCATCAATTTGTCATGGGGATCAATGCCGCCCCAGCGGGCGCGGCCGCGCTGCCACAGGCGCATCTGCCAGTCCGGATACCAGTCGCCATGGCGGATCCACCGCCCATAATACTCGGCGCAGCGGGGAAAGCGCCAGGCCGCGCGGGATGCCGCCCGCGCCGGATCGGCAAACAAGCGCTGAATATCGTCCCGCAGCAGCTCCGAGACGGCTTCGTCGGCGTCCAGGCCGAGAATCCACGGCTGGCCGGCCTTGTCCGCGGCGGAATTCTTTTGGGCGACATGCCCCTTCCATTTTTCCCGGAACACCCTGGCACCACGGTCGCGGGCGGCCTGTTCGGTGGCGGCATCGGTGTCGTCGTTGAGCACCACGATGATTTCCGCGACCCACTCCTTCACGCTATCGAGCGCCAGGGCCAGACGCGGATCGGAATTGGCGATGACGCAGACAGAGATGGGCAGGCGTTCCATAATGGGGAATATATCGTGAGGCAACGGTAAAAGTAGTCGGTGGCGATGGATGTTGCTTAGGCTGTAGGCCTAAGGCTGTTAGCCTGACATGAAGCGTTCGGCAAGCCTTTGGAAGCACAGCTTCATCCGCATTCCGGCGGAGCCGGTGTGGCAAAGGGCTTGTAGCCCGCCAGGAGGCCGCCGGCGCGATACAATCGCTTTGCTACAAAAAACATTTCAACTCCCTCATGAATAATCCAGGAAGGTTTTGTACCGTCCCCCCAGCCTGGCATGAACGGAACCTGCTGTATTTTTACCTACAGCCTAATCGCCTACAGCCTATTAACCTAAACCGGCTTCCCCGTTCCGGGCCAGGAAGGCGCGGATGGCGTCGCCGTACCGCTCCCACACACAAAACCGGCGGATTTTCATGGTCGCGGTGACGGTGCCGTCCTCCAAACTCAGCGGCGGAATGATCAGCACATCCTTGGGCCGCTGGAACGGAGCGAGATGGGCAGTCAGGTCCCGAATCCTCTGCTTGGCGACGGCGGCGCGCTGATCGTCCGGGATCGCGGCCGCCTCACCATCTTCCAGGGACACACAGGCATACACGTTCTGGCAGTGGTCACCGATCACCATAACGTCGCGAAACAGGTGGTCGGCACGAATCGCCTCCTCGACATGTTCTGGATGCAATTTTTCGCCCCCGGCAAGCACCAGCATGTTGGACCGGCGACCATTGATGTACAGATAACCACCGGCATCCAGGTACCCGACATCGCCGGTATGGAGCCAGCCGTTGGTGATCGTCTTGGCGCTGTCATCAGCGTGCCGCCAATACCCCTTCATCACGCAGTCGCCGCGCACCAGCAGTTCACCACGGACCTGCTTGCCGGTGGTGACGCCGTCGTCCGCGAGAAAGGTGAAATCACCGCCGTGTTCCGGTTGCAGCCAGGAGAGCAGCCGGCCACAACTGCCAAGCTGGTGGGCGTGGTCGAGGTTGATGCTGATAATGGGCGAGGTCTCGGATAAACCGTAACCCTGATAGATCGGCAGGCCGACGTACTTGAAAAAAACCTGGTGCTCCAAATCCAGCGGCGCCCCGCCCGAAATGAAAAAACGGAGGCGTCCGCCAAATGCCGAACGGAGCCGGCTGAAAATCAGCGGGTCATAAAAGGTCCGATGGGTCAAAATGCGCAGCAACCCGCCATTGAACCGCGGGCCATGGGTGAAAATGCGGGACGCGTTGTGGAGCGCCTGCTTGAACAGCGCCTTCACGGCCGGCTCGGCATCCGCGATTTTTTTCAGAATGCCGGAGCGCAGCAGGTCGGCAATGCGCGGCACCAGCAGGACCACCGAGGGCTGGTAGCGGTTGATGTTCTGGCGGAAATCGCGCTTGTCCTTGGGAATGGCCACCGACAAGCCGGCCATGACCGCGGCAATGACCTCGACGACCAGGGCATAGCTGTGCCAATAGGGCAGCAGTGACAAGATCGTTTCGTTGCCCGGCCGCAACGGCACGGCGGCCAGCGTGGTTTCCGCATTGCGGTAGAAATTCCGATGGGTGAGCATGACCCCTTTGGGACAGCCGGTGGAGCCGCTGGTGTAGATCAAAGCGGCGACGGCGTCATGCGCCACCTCCGTGATCTCCGGCGCATCGCCGACCAGGCTCAGCGGAAGCTCGGCAAAGGTCAGGACCGGAACCCCGCCGCTATTCCGCTTTGCCAAGGCGGCACACGTCTCATCGGCAAGAATCAGCTTAGGTTCGGCGTCCCTGAAAACAAAACTCATCTCCTGATCGCCCAACCCCTCACACACCGGCACCGCAATGGCGCCCAGGTGCCAGCAGGCGTAAAACATCCGCATCTGATGCGGACTCTTGGGAGTGACAAAACCGACCCGGTCGCCCTTGCCGATGCCGTGCGCCCGCAGGCAGGCCCCCCAGGCCAAAACCTGGCCATAAAACTCACGGAAGGAGACAGTAACCACCGTTTCCCCGTCAAGGGCGATGACGAACGGATGATCCGGCCACTTGGCCGCCGTGTGCGACAGTAATTTGCCTAAATGATGCATGCGGCGCGTCCAAAAGGCCACCCCGGCCCCCGCGTAGTTTAGCCGTTCAAAAACGCCCGGCAAGACACGTGACGCATCCGGCGCATGACCATGATGCCGGTTGGGAACCCCCTTTTTAAGGAAAGGCGGTTCCCAAACCCTCCGTCAAAACGGTCATGTACTCGGTCTCCCGTGGGTTGCCGGCGCCGTTTTTGCTTGTACGTTGTCGCCGTTATGGAACACGCCCAACCCAAGGCCATCCCCGGTCATGAACCGGTCTTTCCGGCCCATGCGCCCGCCCCGACTTGCGCCAAATGCCGCACCGTTCTGGCCCCCGGCGTCCTGATCCGGCCAGCCGCCAACCATGGCGTGCTCTGCCTGGACTGCGCCGGTCTCGGCGGCCTGGTCTTGCTGCCCGCCGGGGATGTGGCGATTACCCGACGGGCACAGAAATACTCACCGCGCTGGGCACCGGTGTTAAAATGGAGCCCGCGCCGCAAACGCTTTGAACGCCAGGGCATCCTGGTCGAACCCGCCGCACAACAACAGGCGGCCGCCGCCTGTGCCGCGGATGCCGGCGTCCGGGAAGTCAAACGCGAGGCCGACGGGCGCCGGCGGGAACGGGAAGAACTCCGCTACCGTGCGGAGTTCGCCAACCTGATCCAAAAACTATTTCCCGGCGCCCCCGAGGGCGTTGCGGAAGAGGTTGCCGCCCACGCCTGTGAGAAATCCAGCGGCCGCGTCGGCCGCTGCGCCGCCGCCAAGGATTTCTCGGAAAAGGCGGTCACCCTGGCCGTGGTCGCGCACATCCGCCACCTGGAGACCAGCTACGACCGGCTGCTCGCCATGGGGTATAACCGCAACCGGGCCCGCGACCGCATTCGCGAACGGTTGCAGGAGGTCCTGGCCGAATGGCGCCGCCGGCCGGCGGCGGCGCGCGCCAAAACCGCCCCACCCCCGGCCACCGCAGACACCAGCGAAGCCATGATCCGGCCGGCCGCAGCCCCGCCGCCCTTTTTCCTGGAATGAAGAGAAAGCATGACCGTTTTGTCGGACAATGTTGGGGCCACCCTTTTGAAACAAGGGTGCTCCCTTTGCGGATTTCGCCGGCCGCCTCTGTGCCCCAATCCTGGATGGTTACACTGAAGCGGCCGGCGAAATCCGCAAAAAGACACAAAAAGGTTTGACGGAG
>CAITYL010000265.1 GCA_903896595.1 uncultured Lentisphaerota bacterium | reverse complement strand
GTCTAGATTATTCATGACCAACGGAAGATGTCCACTGTGGCAAAGCGATTGCATCGCGCTCTTCGAGCGACCAGGTCCCGATTGAGCGGGCTGCAAGCCCTTTGCTACACTCATGAAAAATCCAGCAAAAACGCTTAACCCACGGACTTACAACCCGGCATAGCCGGAACCAAAATAACGTCATTTCACCACAGAGGACACAGAGGGCACAGAGAGGTGAGACTGAATGGGGCCGAAAAACCGAACGATCCCCCGGCATTTTTTCCCTCTGTGTTCTCTGTGCACTCTGTGGTGAAATCATGCGCATCTTGCAACGGATTTCACTGGTAAGGTACTACTACATGACGTTCAAGATCGGAGTGATTGGCGCCGGCGGCCGCGGCACGCTGGCGAAGCATGCCCACCGTCCGGACGACGGGATCCGCGTGACGGCGTGTTGTGACCTGGATCCGGTGATCCTGGACCAATGCCGCGACTGGTATGGCCAGGAGGTGCTGACCACCCGGGACTGGCGCGAGGTGCTGGCCGCCGGGGTGGACGCGGTGGTCATCGCCACCCCCGACTGGCTGCATGAGGAGCATGCGGTGGCCGCGCTGGAACAGGGGCTGGCGGTGTACCTGGAAAAGCCGATGGCGATCACCATTGCGGGGTGCGACCGCATTCTGCGCACGGCCAAACAGCACCAGGCCCGGCTGTTCGTGGGGCATAACATGCGCTACATGACGATTATCCGCAAGATGAAGCAGTTGATTGACGCCGGCGCCATCGGCAAGGTGAAGACGATCTGGTGCCGCCATTTCATTTCCTACGGCGGCGACGCCTATTTCCGGGACTGGCACGCGGACCGGGAGTGCAGCACGGGGCTGTTGTTGCAAAAGGGCGCCCATGACCTTGACGTCATGCACTGGCTGGCGGACAGTTACAGCCGGCGGGTGACGGCGTTCGGCAGTCTGGCGGTCTATGGCGACCTGCCGCGGCGGACGGACCCGGCCATTGACAAGAAGGACACCTCAACCTGGTGGAACCAGGCGCACTGGCCGCCCAAGGCGCTGACCGGTTTCAATCCGGTCATGGATGTGGAAGACCAGAACCTGATGCTGATGCAGATGGAGAACGGCGTGCTCGGCGCCTATTTGCAATGTCATTTTGCCCCGGACTGCTGCCGCAACTACACGGTGATCGGCGACGCGGGACGGCTGGAGAATATCGGGGACGGTCCCGACGACCCGATTTTTGTCTGGAACAAGCGCCAGGACGGGTACCGGACGGTGGGCGACGCGGTGTTCCGGGGCGACCCGGTGGACGCCAGCAGCGGCCATGGCGGCGCGGACGCGGTGATCATGCGGGAGTTTGTGGAGTTCGCGCGGCACGGCGGGCCCACCACCGCGACGCCGGAAGCGGCGCGGATGTCGGTGGCGGCCGGGTGCCAGGCCACGGCGTCGCTGCGGGCCGGCGGGGTGCCGCTGGAGGTGCCGGCGATTGACTGGGAGGGGTGAGGCGTGACACGTGACACGTGACACGTGACACGTGACACGTGAAACGTGAGGCGTGAGGCGTGAGTGACGGGACGCCTGGTCTGGACTCTTCGTGCCCGATGAATTTGAACAGGAGAAATCAGGAGAGAACAGAGCAAAACGTCTCTGTGACCTCTGCGTCCTCCTGTTCAAAATCTAGAACAGATGTTGCTTCAAGGCCGGGAGCCGCCCGGCCTCGGGCGGAAATCGGTGGCGTTACCCCCGTTCCGCCCTTTTCATTGGGCCACCGTGGGCGGAAACGGGTCGCCGGCGGACGAGTGGGTCCGTTGGCGGCTCGGCTCCCCGTAACGTCTGGACAGGCAGGATTGCCTGTCTCACGTGCCGAAAGCGCGATTCCGAACGTGACGGGTTGCATCGTTGGCCCATCACTGACGTTCCGGGCTCGGACGTTTGCCGTGCAGCGTGTGTCACGGCTCACGTTTTACGTTTCACGCTTTACGCGTCACGCCTCTTTCGACCCTGGGCCCGCGGCTTTCCGTGAGTGTTTCAGGGAGTCGAGGAGAAACTCCTTGAGCGCGGTGCCACGGGGGGGCGCTTCGCGAACGGGGGCGGCGGCCAGGCTGGCGGCGGCGGCGACCGCGTCGGGCAGGGAGTGAAGGGTGATGTGTCCCGCGTCCAGGGTCCGGCAGGCCAGACCGACCACCTCTTCGAGTTCGGTGACGTTGCGCGGCCAGTCATAGTTTTCCAGGGCGCGCTGGGCTTGGGGGAGCACATCGGGTGCTTCATGGCCCGGCCCGGCCTCCAGCCGCAGGAAATCGGCGACCAGGGGCAGGATATCGGCGCGCCGTTCCCGGAGCGGCGGAATGTCAATGGTGATGGGGGTGAGGCGTTGCAGCAGATCCTGCCGGAACCGGCCCTGGGCCGTGAGTTGTTCCAGGTCGGCCACGGCGGTGGCGATGACGCGGACATCGGCGGGCTGGCCGGTCTCCGTCCCCTCGGGCAGCACCTCCCGGGTGTTCAGGAAATGAATGAGGCGGGCCTGGGCGGCCATGCTGAGATGCTCGATCTCATCCAGGAGCAGGACGCCGCCGTGGGCCTGGCGCAGGGTGCCGTCGCGGGCGGGGAGGCCGTCGCCGAGGACGCCCTTGGCGGTGCCAAAGAGGTCCGTTGTCATTTGAACTTCAGGGATTTGCGCCAGCGAGACTGGCAGGAAACGCTTGGCTTTGCGCTTGCTGTAGGCATGAATGGTCTGGGCGATCAGGCCTTTGCCGGTACCATGCTCGCCCCGGATCAGCACGGGGCTGTCGGTGGCGGCGACGCGTTCGACCAGGTCGCAGGCCCGGCGCATGAGGTCGCTTTCGGCAACGATGTTTTGGAAACTGTAGCGGGCCAGCCTGGTGCGCAGGTTGACATTTTCCGCCAGCGCCTCGTGAAAGCGCAGGGCACGGTCAATGGTGATCAGCAATTCCTCGACCTTGAGCGGCTTGGTGACGTAGTCGAACACGCCGTCTTTGAGCGCCTCGACCGCGGTGGTCACCGAGCCATAGGCGGTCATCAGGATCACGGCCATCTCGGGCCGGAGGCGGCGGGCTTCCTTGAGCAGTTGCATGCCGCTCATGGGCGCCATTTGGATGTCCGAGATCATCAAGTCGAACTCGTTTTGGCGCAGCAGGTCGAGGGCTTTTTCACCGCCCAGGGCTGTGGTCATCTCATGCGGTTTCGTCTTGACCAGCAGGCTTTGCAGCAGTTTGAGGATGAACGGGTCGTCATCGACAATGAGAATACGCGCCATGGGATGGCTCCCTTGAATTATACGTCAACGTGATTCCAGAATTAACCGCAAAGATCGCAGAGATCGCAAAGATAAAACAATCTAAAAAAGAATGATTCTCTGTGCTCGCTGCGGTGAAAAAAACGGTGCAGGTTGCGGACGGCGGTACAATCCGGGCGGTTCGCGGCTTACTTCGGCAATGTAGCGCCGTTCGTCGGGGCGCGCCTCTGCGGGAAGGCGTGCCAGGGAAAACACGCATAGTTCATCACCGGGAGCCGCCCGTCCTCGGGCGGACGAACCCGCGCCCGCTTCTCGCACTCGAATGGTTTACCCGTTCAATTTCCGACCGGTGCGGCGGTCTGAAGTTTGGTCTTCGCGTCACGTGGGCAGGGGGCCGTGTCGGCTTTATGGTACGTGTATGCGCACGGTTGCCATTTCCAATGAAATTCTGGTGGTCGAGGATGATCGGTTACAGGCGCAACTGCTGAAGCGGTTGCTGGAGCAGCACGGGCACGTCGTCCGCCTGGCCGCCAACGGCGGTCAGGCGCTGGTCTGCATCAAAGAACAGCCGCCGGCCCTGGTGATCAGCGACATTGTCATGCCGGTCATGGACGGCTATGAATTGTGCCGGCGGATCAAGGCGAAACCGGCCTGGCGCCAGTTGCCCGTGATTCTGGTCACCGCGCTCACTGACGCCCAAAACATTCTGCGCGGCCTGCAGGCCGGGGCCGACAACTTCATCACCAAGCCGTACCAGCGCGAGCAGTTGCTGGCGCGCGTTCAGGACATGCTGGCCAGCCGGCGGTTGCATGGCAAGCGGGGGCGGCCGGCCGCCGAGGTGGAGGTGGTGTACGACGGCCAGCGCATGCGCCTGTCCTCGGACCGGGTGCAGATTTTGAACCTGCTGCTCTCCTCGTTCGAGTCGGCGATCCGGCAGAACGCCGAACTGCGCCGGACCAAACAGGCGCTGGAAGAGCTGACCGTCACGCTGGAGAAAAAGGTGGAGGAGCGGGCCAAGACCCTGTCCGCGGAGATTGCCCAGCGGCAGCTCAAGGACCGCTTTCTGTCGCATGTGTCCCACGAATTGCGGACTCCGGTGGCCGCGGTTTACCAGTTTCTGTCGCTGCTCCTGGACGGGCTGGCCGGTGAGCTGGCCCCGGAGCAGCGCGAGTATTTGGAGATGGCCTTCCGCAACGTCAACCAGCTCAAGCAGCTGATTGGCGACCTGCTGGAGGTCACCCGGGTGCGCACCGGCAAGTTGCGGCTGCACCAGCGGTTGCTGGACCCGTACAGCCTGCTGCCGCCGGCCGTGGAGTCGTTTCGCCCGGCCGCCAACGAACACCACATCACGCTGGGGCTGGAGACGCTGCCGGACGGGCTGCCGCCGCTGGTGGCCGATCCCGCCCGGTTCAATCAGGTGGTGGCGAACCTGCTCACCAATGCCCTCAAGTTCACTCCCGAAAACGGCCGCATCACCGTCACCGCCCGCGCCGTCGTTGGCGACCTTCCCGGCGGGGTCTGCGTCAGTGTCGCCGACACCGGTTGCGGCATGGCGCAGGAGGATTGCGCCCGGGTGTTTGACGAGTTGTACCAGGTCGAGCGCAACACCGCCACCAGCCGGCAGGGGCTTGGTCTGGGCCTTTTCATCTGCCGGGAACTGGTCAGTCAGATGGGCGGCCGCATTTGGGTGGAGAGCGCGCCGGAGCAGGGCAGCACCTTTCATTTCATTCTGCCGGGGTGGTCGTTCCGTCATCGGTTGCCCCAGTTCCTGGCGGCGTCGCCGCCGGCGCCGGGCAGTGAGCTGGCCTGGCTGGAAATTGAGCTTCAGCCCGCCTCCGACCGGGGCCGGCATGCCGCCGAGCATTTTTTCGACCAGGCCGTCGAGCCCATTCAGCGCACGCTGGATCCGTTGCTGGATTTGATGTTGCCTCGCCCGGTGTTTCCCCCCAGTGCCACCAACGAACACTTGTTCCTGCTCACCCGCCGCCCACCCGCCGCCCGCGCCGCTTTGGCCGGGGCGATTCGCAGCACCTTGAAAGTTATGCCGGCCATGGGGGCCGGCGGCGGCTTGACTTCCCATGTTAACGAGATTATCGTCTCGGCCAACGCTGCTGCTGATCCGATGCTGTTGGCCGAAATGCTGGACGCCTGGCTCGCCCGACGTCTGGCCGAGGAGCGAGAACGCCATGCCACCCCGCAAAAAAATCTTAATTGTGGATGATGACCAGGATCTGGTCGTCGGTCTGGCCGTCCGTTTGCGCAAGGTTGGCGGTTATGACGTGATCATGGCCGCCGACGGTCTGGGAGCGGTGACCAAGGCGCAACGCGAAAAACCGGATCTGATCATCCTTGACCTTGGCTTGCCGGTGGGGGACGGTTTTTCCGTTCTTGAACGGCTCAAGACCCTGATGAACACCGCCCTCATCCCCGTGATCGTGCTGTCCGCCCGCGACCCCGGCGAAGCCCAGGACGCCGTCCTCGAGATGGGCGCGGATGGTTTTTTTCAGAAGCCGGCCGACAACGACCAGCTCCTCGCCGCCATCCGTCACGCCCTCGGCGAAGACGAGGCGAGCCCGCCGGGGTAGTCAACGTTAGGCTGAAGCTGTTTAGGCTGTAGGCTGAAGGTAATTAAATTATCACCCTAACGCGGCATACACCACCACGCCTGCTCAACCCCTCAACCGCCCAACCCCTCAACCACCCAACCGCCCAACCGCCCAACCAAACTGAGATCCCTTCCCCCATGACCGCACGTATTCTGGATGGCAAAGCCGTCGCTGAGACCATCAACCGCGAAACCGCCGTCGGCGCGGCCACGCTCATGCGGGAACGCGGCGTGCGTCCCGGCCTGGCGGTGGTGCTGGTGGGGGAAAACCCCGCCTCGCGGGTCTATGTGAACACCAAGGAGAAGAAGGCGGCCGAACTGGGCTTCCACTCGGTCAAGGTCGAGCTGCCCAAAGAATGCACCCAGGACCGGCTGTTGGCGGAGATCGCCAAACTGAACGCTGACCCGCTGGTGCATGGCATCCTGGTGCAGTCGCCGCCGCCGCCGCAGATCGATGAGCGCGCGGTGGTGCTCGCCATCGATCCGCGCAAGGATGTGGACTGTTTCCACCCCTTCAACGTTGGCAAAATGCTCATCGGTGACCGGGATGGCTTCTTTCCCTGCACGCCGTGGGGCGTGGTGGTGCTGTTGCAACGGTCCGGCATCGAGGTGGCCGGCAAGCATGTGGTGGTGATCGGCCGCTCCAATATCGTCGGCAAACCGCTGCTGGCATTGCTGGTGCAGAAGGCGGCTGGTGCGGACGCCACCGTCACGGTCTGCCATTCGCGCACCCCGGACCTGGCGGAACACTGTCGCCGCGCCGACGTCCTGATCGCCGCCATGGGCCGGCCCGAATTTGTCAAGGCGGAGATGGTCAAGCCGGGGGCAACGGTGGTCGATGTGGGCATCAATCGCGTCACGGATCCGGCGGCCAAGAACGGGTACCGTTTGGTCGGCGATGTCGCGTTTGCCGAAGTTGCCGCGGTCGCCGGCGCCATCACCCCCGTGCCCGGCGGCGTCGGCCCCATGACCATTGCCATGCTGATGCGCAACGCCCTCGACGCCTGTCGCCGCCTGACGGAATAACGGCTTGGGGGTAGTAGGTGTTGGGAACCCCCTTTTGAGGAAAGGCGGTTCCCAAACCCTCCGTCAAACCTGTTTGTGCCTTTTTGCGGATTCCGCAGGCCGCCTCCTATGTCCCAATCATGGCCTACCGCCCGTGGGCG
>CAITYL010000264.1 GCA_903896595.1 uncultured Lentisphaerota bacterium | reverse complement strand
CGCGACGTCATTCCGTTCCCGCGCACGCCGGGGAATGCGGCGTTTTAATATCGGCGTTATATCAAGACCGGGAGCCGCCCGTCCCGGGCGGACAGCGATGGCGTCACACCAGTTCCGCCCTTTTTATTGGGCCACCGTCCGCCAAACCAATGATGCGCGTCTCCGACGATGACGGGTTCGTCCGCCCGAGGACGGGCGGCTCCCAGTTATAGGAAAATCGCGTTAATTTTGAAATCAAATTGAAGCGTGATTGGAATAAGCACGTTTTGCACAAGTTTCAGTGTTCAGAAAAAAATCCGTCCTCAACGTCATCCATGTCCTCCCTGTCTTCAAGGTCCTCCCAGGGCAAAGGGGAACGAAGACATTGAGGACACTGAGGACTAGACAGGAGATGGGTATATGGCGGCGGCAAACTCCCCTTTTGATGAAAAACGGCATGCCCAGGCGCTGGCGGATTTGGGCCGTGACGCGGCGCTGCGCCGGGACGGTTATCGCGACCGGGCGCTCAAGCTGTTCCCCCATGTCTGCGCGAGCTGCGGCCGCGAATTTTCGGGGAAGCGGCTCAAGGAGTTGACGGTCCATCACCAGGACCACAACTACAAAAACAATCCGCCCGATGGCAGCAACTGGATTCTGCTGTGCCTGTACTGCCACGACCATGAGCACGAAAAGTACAAGATGGCGGAGCATCAGCGCGGGGTCCGGCGCGAAGACTACGAGCTGGCGCCGTCGATCTTCTCGCCGTTCGAGAATTTGGACAAACTCGTGTGTCTTGATGACGCGGCCGCTGCCAGTGACGCTCCGGCGGCTGACGGTGCCGGGGCGGCCGCTCCGGCGGACGCGGCCACGCCGGCGCCCGGCGATCCTGAACCCGGGCACCCCCCGAACCGTCCGTGATTGCTGGTCTGCCTTGGGAACTCCGTTCTTGGCGTTTAACGTGGCGCAGGCACTCTTGCCTGCGATGAACGTCGGCCAGGCAATCCTGCCTGGTCTCGAAATGATGGGATGCACTCTTAATTGTCGGAGACGCGCGTCCTGTGTGTGGCGTGATAGGGCCCCATAAAAAGGGCGGAACTGGGATGACGCCGTCGCTGTCCGCCCGGGGACGGGCGGCTTCCGGTCGTGAAGTAACGCTGGCGTATCATCTTTGTTTTTTGCGGAGAACTTGGCTGTAGAACAGCAACCGGCTGCTGCGCGGGGCGCCGGCCTGGATCGCCAGCCCCGTCGTCATTAGCTCGCGGCCGGGCGTCTGCCAGCGTTGGCCACTGTCGGCATCTTCAAACGTGTACGTGTCCGTCTCGTGCAAGCCGTACAACTGGAAGCTGGCGGCGGCCATGGGGCTTTCGGCCCGGCGGAACGCCACCACGGCGCCTTCCTGCCGGCCGGGGACGAGCAATTGGTAGACCAGCCACGCCTCCGGGTCAATGACACAAGGGGTCAGTGGATAAAAATCACCGAGGAAATAAGGGCGCAGCCGTTTCGCTTCACTGATCATTTTCCGGAACCATTCCCAGGGGAAGTCGGGCGCCCTGAAGTCGCGGAGGCCAAACTCTTCGAGGTTCAGGACCAGGCCGGCTGAAAACGCGGACCGGACCTGATAGGTGTCGCCCGGATTGGCGTTCGGACTGGTGGCGTTCAATGGGAGCCAGAGGTTCAGGCCGGCACTGTGGAGCTGCAGGGCATCCGCATTCAGGGCGGAACTGTAGTCGGTCCGCCACAGCGCGACACTGCGGCCAATGGTCTCCAGATCAAGCCGCCGGCCGCCGCTGGCGCAATTGTCGATAAGCAGTCCGGGATGGCGGCGGCGCAGCTCGTCCCAGAAAGCGTAAAGCCCTTCGACAAAGCGCATCTCCGTCAGCCCCTGGCGCCCGGCCTCGTCGGCGTTGGCCCAGAACGGGCAGGGATCGATGTTGAAATCTTCCCGGTAACAGTCGATGCCGTTTTCCGTGATCAGTGACGAGACGGTGTCCACCACCCAATTCCGGGCTTCGGGGTGGCCGAGGTTCAACAGCATGTCGTCATTGGGCTTGGGTGCTTCCTGGGTGCGCCGGAGAAACCACTCCGGATGCTCGATGGTGACGGGCGTGCCATATTTGGCGCGTTCGGGCTCAAGCCACAGCAGGAACTTCATGCCGGCCCGGTGCGCTGCATCGCTGACCGGTTTCAGGCCGTCGGGATGATAATGGGGGTTGACGCGCCAGTCGCCGGTGATCCCCCAGTCGCCGTGAAAGACATCGGGGCACGGCGTGGTTGACGTCCCATACCAGCCGGCGTCGACCCAGTAATAGTCATAGGGCAGGCCGTGCTTGGCGATGGCGGCGATGGCGTCCAAATGCCCCGGCGTCGGCGTGCCGCCCCAGGAGCCGTTGCAGACGGGCATCGCGGCGGGCTGGCCGCCAGCCTGCGGGCTGTGAAATTTCAACACGAACTGCCGCACCATGTTCTGTGCGTGAAGGGGCGTGCCCCGCCAGTACATGAGCAAAATGCGCGGAGAACGGATCTCCTCGCCCGGCCGGAGCTTCAATTCCAGATGTTCCATGCCGGCGGCAATCACCGTCTTGCCCTTGCCATCATGGGCGAACTCCGCAAACCACTGGCCGCTCCAGCCCAGGGCGCAGATGATGCCGTCGCCGCCGGTGCGCAGGTTGAAGAACGGCAGCCAGGTGGCGGAGGTGCGGCCGTCATCCATCAGGAACGAGGGTGAACCGTTCCGGCTTTTGCGGAAGGCGGTGTTGGTGGCGGAGTCCATGCGCACGGTTCGCGGCGCATCCCACATCGACTGCCGCAACTCGTCGCGCACCTCCTGAAAATCGTCATGGCGCGCATCGCTGCCGAGGGCCCGCCGCAGCTCGGGCATGTCGCCCGCCTGGGCGCTGTTCCAAACGATGTCCAGCGCCTTGAACTGGGCGACTGGCGCCGTTTCACTGCGGCCCTCATGGCGCAGCCGGATGACCCATTCCATGGCCGGGAAGTCGCTGAACTCCGTCAGTTCCAGGGTGCAGCAAAGGGCGCTCTCCGGGTCCTGCCAGCGCAGGAGGTGAAGGCGTTGGCCGTCCCGCCAGTCGCCGCATTCGCGGCGGGCGTTGGTCAGCGTCAGCCACTCCCGGCTGGAACGGGTGCCGCAGGTGAAGCTGAACGGCACGTCGGTGGAATGACGTTCCGTTTCTCCCTGAGGCGCCGCGCCGGCCGGCTGGAGCGCGGTGCCGGTGAGCAGGGCGGTCCAGGCCCGGACCACGTCCATTTCATCCGGCCGGACCCGGGACGAGTTGTCGCGGTCGTTCATGTTTATTTTTTCCTTAGAGAATGTCCAATAATCAACAAGGAATATCCAATGTCCAAGTCAAGTGTCTTTTACAAAAATGAATAGCTTTTTCCTTCTTCCTTGGACATTCCTTGTTGGATATTGGATATTCGTATTCCGAAAAGCACGAATGAAGGCTGGCAATCGTGGGTTTTACAAGCGGCTCCTTAATTACCGCAGAGAACGCGAAAAAATACAATGAGGTGTTTTCAAATGTACGACGTTTTTCCCATCACCGGGAGCCGCCCGTCCTCGGGCGGACGAACCCGTCATCGTCGGAGACGCGCATCATTGGTTTGGCGGGTGGTGGTCCAATAAAAAGGCAGAACAGGTGTG
>CAITYL010000263.1 GCA_903896595.1 uncultured Lentisphaerota bacterium | reverse complement strand
GGTTGAGGGGTTGAGGGGTTGAGGGGTTGAGGGGTTGAGGGGTTGAGGGGTTGAGGGGTTGAGGGGTTGAGGGGTTGAGGGGTTGAGGGGTTGAGGGGTTGAGGGGTTGAGGGGTTGAGGGGTTGAGAGGTTGAGGGGGTGCGAACGGAGCGAAAGGAGCCGGGTCATGAATGCAAGGAACATCAAGCCGCATCAGAGCTATCTAAACCACGATGACCGCTTGGGCGAACACCCGGTGCTGACGGGCGCGCAGATTCTGGCGGTGGTCTGCCAGTGGTGCGGCGGTGGCGAGAACGTCGATCTGGAGGAATATGCCCCGATCCGTCTGGTCACGCACCCGTTTCATCCTTTGAATCGCGCCGTTGACCGGAATCGTGACTAGAAAAGCTACTTCTGGGTGGTATAGAACACACATGAAGGACGCTCCATGATGATTAAACACGGACATACCACGCTGGGGGAGTTGCCGCGCCCCTTCCTACCCGGGCGGGAAGACTGGCTTGATCTCTACGACTTCGCCTGGGAGTTGGCCCGCCGCCATGTCACCGAACAGCCCGGCCTGGCCGCGCCATGCTTTATGGACGAGGGGTTCGACCCGGAGAAGATCTGGCAGTGGGACACCTGTTTCATGGCCCTGTTCTGCCGCTATGCCCACGATCTCTACCCTGGTATCGAGTCCCTGGATAATTTCTATGCCGCCCAAAAGGCCGACGGCTATATCGCCATGAGTCATGTGCTGGCCACCGGCGAGGACTCCTACCCGCTCCCTTGGGGGCGGATCAACCCGCCACTCATCAGCTGGGTCGAGTGGGAATACGTCCAGGCCACCGGCGACACCGCCCGCCTCACCCGCGTCCTGCCGGCCCTGCTCCGCTATGACGAATGGATCGAGAAGAACCGCCGGCGCGAGGACGGCTCCTACTGGTTCGCCGACTGCGGCTCCTCCGGCATGGACAACAGCCCCCGAACCGCCCGCCACGACCATCACGGTGCCGAAACCAGTTTCATCGACCTGGCCGCCCAGCAAGCGCTCTCCGCCCTCAGTCTGGCCCGCATCGCCGCCGCCGTCGGCCAGGATGCCCTGGCCGAGATTTGCCGACAGCAACACCGGGAGCGAGCGGCCTACCTTAACGCCACCCTGTGGAACCAGCGCCACCAGTTTTTTTATGACCGGCACACCGACGGCAATTTCGTCAACTGCAAGACAGTCGCCGCGTTTTGGCCCCTGCTGGCGGAGGCCGCCACCCCGGAACAGGTCGCGGCACTGGCCGCCCACCTCGAAGACCCGCGGGAGTTCAACCGCCCCAATCCGGTGCCGTCGCTCGCCTATGACGAATGCAATTACCAGGATCACGGCGGCTACTGGCTGGGCGGGGTTTGGGCGCCAACCAATTATATGATTGTAAGGGGATTACGAAGGAACGGCCAGCGCGATCTGGCCCGCCGCATCGCCACCCGCTATCTTGACCTTCTGTACCGGGTGTGGAAGAACTACGAACCGCACACTCTATGGGAATGCTACGCCCCCGAAATGGACGCCCCCGCCATCAACGAGAACGGCCAACGCTGCCGGCCGGACTTTGTCGGGTGGACCGGACTCGGTCCCATCGCCATGCTGCTGGAGGACATCCTCGGGCTGGACATCGACTATCCCAACCGCGTCATCACCTGGCATTCCGGCATCTTGGAACCGCACGGCGTGGACAACCTCCGTTTCGGCCCGTACCACGTGTCCCTCCGGGCGGGCATCCGCCAGCATGCCAGCGACATGCCCGAGCTCACCGTCGACGCCCCGTGCCCAGTCGAGGTGCGCTTCATGCCCGTTACGCCAAACTAGGCAGCGATCTAGCCGGCACGGTTTTCAAGCCGTACCGGTTTGGTTACCGCCGTGCAAGGGAATGTCATTGCCGTTGAGATGCAGTTGGCCAGCCACACCGGCCGGCAAGGTTACCCGCCAGGCCATGGTTCCCGCCGCCGTGCGCTGAAATTCCGTCTCGATCATGCCGCGTGGATGCGGCGTCCGGCCGCGGGCCCAAGCCAACGATCCCAGGCGGGGTTCGACGCGCACCGTGGCGAAGCCGAAATCCGCTGGACGCACGCCCAGAATGGAGGCATGGTAATGGTAAAGCGGATGCGCCCCCCAGGCATGGCAGTCGGAGCGGGCGGGTTCCGGTTCTTCGGGGGTCGTGCGGAATCCTTGGGCGCCGAACTCGAACCATAACGCCATGCGTGAAAGCATGTTGTCAGTAGCATCCAAGACGCGGTAGGCCTCGAACAGGTAATGTGCGAAATAGACGGTGGCCCGCTCCAGCGCCGGATCGTTCAACAGGCCGCGCCGCAAAGCATCGCGCCGTGACGCCGGCAGATGGTTGCTCAGGAGCGCCAGGCATTGGGCATGTTCGGAGAAGGCATCTTTCTCCAGAGTGTCGGCGTAAAGGCCGCGCGTGTCATCCCAAAATGCCGCATCGGTGGCGCCGGCCAGTTCCTGGGCGCGGCGGCGGCAATAGGCGGCGCGCTCCGGCTCGCCGAGCCACGCTTCCAGTTCCGCCACCCGATCCAGGGTATAGACGAGCTGCCAGTTCAGGATGCCGCTGGGCGCGCGGTCAGCTCCCGGCGGCACGCCGGCGGTCGGGGCTTGGGGCGGTTGCCACGAGCGCCAGCCCAGGGTCCAGTCGGTGAACAGCCAGCCCGGCACCGGTCCCAATAGTCCATCCTGGCCCATCCAGCCGGCAAAGGCGTCGAGAACGCCATGCACACCGGGCATCAGGGAACGCACGAACGCCAGGTCACCGCGCCACCAGGCATAATCATGAATCATGCCCAGCCACCAGAGTGAAAAAGGCGGAATGACCTGATTCATGCGGGCCGGCCAGCGCGACGCCGTGAGGCCGTTGGTGCTGGTGCGCCGGGAGGCGTCAAACAGTTGCAGTGCTTTCCGCGGCAGGCGATCATCGATGGTCAGCACATAAGTGGTCAACGCCTCCAGCCGGGTGTCGCCGATATACATCAACTGTTCATAATAGGGGCAATCCATGTAGGTCTCATGCATGCACATTTGCAGCCCGCGGAGCATCGGTGGCACGGCGGCGGCCAGGCGCGGGTCGGCGGCGGCGAACTCCGCCGCCGGCATCAGCGGATAGCCGGTTTCTTCCAATTCCAGGCGTTCAAGGGTCAACGCCTCGTCGGCGGTTTCAATCCGAAGTTCCACATAGCGTCCCGCCCGCCACCACAGGGTTGAAAAGACCCGTCCGGCTGCGCCGTCCGGGAGAAACGTGTCGCCGGCGCCCTTGAATTGTTTGCCCTCAATCGTGTCGCGGTTGCCTTTGTCAATGCCTTGGACGGGGTCGTACAGGCCTTCGGCCCAGAAGATGTGAATACGGGCGCCGCGTCCGCCTGAGACCGTCAAGGCGGGATAGGCGCAACGGTAGTCGTCCAAGTCAAGGATGGCCCGTCGCGCGGTGCGCGGCGGCATGACCAGGCGGCCCCCGGCCAGCCAGGCCTGCCAGGCGCGGCGCTCGGCGGCAAGATCCTGAACCGCCAGCACCGGAATACTCTCCGCGTCCGCCGCCGCCGCATTCACCTGACGAACCATGGGCACCGGCGCCGGGTCGGAACGCATGGCCGGCAACATCCCCGGCCGTAGCAGATGCACCAGATGCGGCGCCCAATCCATGAACGGCAGCCGGCCAAAGCCGGGTTCGACGGTTTCCACGGCCTCCCAGCCATCGCCCTCGCCGCGTTCAAACCCCCAGGCGAATGCCGCCGCCGTCACGGTTTCGTTGGCGCCGGTGCCCCAGGTAATCCCCGGCCCGGTAAACTCATAGCCGCCCAGCCGTTTGCCCTCCCAAGCCGCCATGCCCGTGCCAATCAGCGCGTCGTGCGGCCCGTCACCGGCAACCAGCAAGCCATGGCGAACCGTGGTCTGCGCGTGTGGCGCCTGCTGCCCCAGGGACCACACGCGAGCCACCAGCTGGTGCGCCCCGACCGGCCACGTGATCTCGTAGGTCTCAAAGAACCAATGCTCGTCGTCGCCCCGTTCCGGCCCGCGTCCGATCCGAACGCCGTCCGCATACAACTCATAACGCTCATCGGCGGTGACATGCAGGCGCCACGTTGTGGCTTGGGCCAGCGCAAACCGGCAGCGATAGGCCGCCACCAGCGGCCGGCTGGCGGCCTGGGGAAGGCTAATCCACGAGCACGGCCACCGCCCGCGCAGATTCCACCGGCTGGCGGTCTCTTGTTCATGATAGGGAACGGCGGGTGCGAAAATTCGGCGGCACTGGACCAGTGGGACAGGCATGCGCATGCTCCTGGGCATCGGCGGTAAAAAAATGTGAGGTCACACTATTGTCAGTCGGGTGTGTTCTCTTGCCCCGAAACTGGTCAAGTCAAACTCCCTGAAGCCGAGCGCGAACGCAGGCGAGTCGGGCCGCAACCGAAAGTCCCCTTGTTGCGGATTGATGAAACCGGGATCGGCGAAAAGCGAATGTTCGTCATAGCCGAGCCCCTGCCACTGGCCGAGCGTGTATGTGTTCTCGGTGCCGTCAGGCGTGCGGGAGATGACGGTGGCGCGAAATTCCCCGACATCACTAAAAAACAGGTTGTGATCCATTTCCTTGAGGATGCTGCCGACTCGCGGCGGCCCGATGATCGTGTAAACCTCGCCATTGCCGCTGCGGTTTTTAAAATCCACATCGTCTTCCGGCGCGCCGTGGCGGGTGTCGATATACACAATGTTTCTTACGAACCGGTCGGAGTTTTCTTCATAGCCGATATGGAAGCCCGGAGGATTGGCGCAGTACATGAAAATATTGTTTTCAACGGTCCGGAAGTCGCCTTCGCGAAGCTTGATGCTGATGCCGATACACAGGTTGTCCCGCACAATGTAATTGGATGAGCCGTCGTCAAGATCAATGCCCCAACCGTGATCATCCGCGAAGCGGTTGTTACGGATGAGGGTTGGCTGCTGTGCATCGTCAAAAATATGTCCGGCACGGTGCGAGGCGGGGCCGTGCGACTGCTCCAGGCACCAGTGACGGTCGCGGCCCCATGAATTAAAGGGACCATGATCGCCCGTTTCCCGGACGGTGTCATGGATGTCGTTGAATTCAATGATCTGCCCGCCCCAGGTGCCATCATTGATGCAGATGCCCGCCCGCGGCACGTTGTAGATCGTATTGTGGCTGATCAGGTTATCGCGGGACACTGAGATGAAAATCCCCTCCGTCTGTTTGCCGTAGACGCCAATATCGTGGATCCAATTGTCGGACACCGTGTTGGCAAACGGATAAGCATGGTTGCTGCCCAGTGTCAGCTGTTTGTGGCCGACCAGGCAGACCGCACTGTCCCCGAGGTATTCAAATGTATTGCCCGAAATCACGCATTTAGTGTTGTGGCCGCTTAAAAACACGCCATTGCCGCCCAGCGCATCAAAACGGCAGCCCTTGACCGCACACCCCTTCGTCCCCTCCAGGAAAACCGCGCCCCCGCGATGAATCGACCAGTCGCCCAACGACGACGCCTCGTACACGTCAAGATAGGTGGGTTCGGTGTGGGCAAAAATCACGTCCCGAAACGTGATATTTTCCACGGGCCGCTCTTCACTGCCGCGCAATTCAAAAAGCTGTTTTAACAAGGATGCTTCGACCACCGCGGCATGAAGGTCAAGACCCGCCGGCGGCATGAAATAAAGATAGCCGTCCCGGCGGTCAAAATACCACTCGCCCGGACTGTCTAGTTCCTCGAAGACGTTTTCCACATAGAATTTCGACTGCCCTGACAAGGCGGTGCCGGCGGCGCCCTGCATCACCTCATTGATCTGAAATCCGCCCCGCCCCAACTGCAGGGTGTGACGGTCAAAATCGGCGCTTGTGACCTGCCATTGCAGGTTTCCCCAGTAACTGTTCGGAAAAATGTGCAGCACGGCTTCTTCCGGGTGGAGCCAGTGCTTTTTTGAAAAGGTTTCAGGGGCATACTGAAGCGTGGTCGCCGGCCACGGCATGGGCACCTGCGCAGGCAGGGCATACCCGCCGTTGACCGGGTCACCGGGATCGACATTCGGAAAGCGCGCGCGGATCTGCCGCCGGCCGTTGATATAGAGCTGCGAAAACCCCTGCGTTCGCAAGGCCCGGTCATCCACCACGCAACGAAAAATGCCGTTTTGCCAAGGTTCCCACGCCCCGTTGATGCGCCGGCCACCACTGATCACCACCGTTTCCCCCTCGCCACCGGTCAGCGTGACCGAACGCCCCCCACCGCCCGCGCCTTCCGGAAGCAGGACAATGGGGGCGTTGAGATAGTACGTCCCGGCCCGAAGACAAATCGTGATCTCACCGGTGCCGCCCGGGTTAATGCGGGACAAATGGGCACAGGCATCGGCGATTGAACCAAAGGGGGATGCCAGGCTGCCACAACCGTTGCCCTGCGGCGCGACGTAAATCAAGAGTTTCTGGTTCATAAGACGTTTTACCGGCGCGGGGTTCGGGGTTTACTTGAACGTGTTCTTGATTTCCGGGGGCAGCGTGCCGCCACGCCCACCAGCCTTCGTTGTTGCGCGACACCGGCCGAACCTTCACTCATCGGGCAGGAAAACGTTGTTGCCCCACGCATTGCCGCCATAAGCGCACACGATCCCGGCTTGACTCCAGCCCGGCGTTTTCAAGGAACCGGCAGGAACGTCCGGCGGGCGCGTTCGCGCCGCCGACTAGGTGTCATTTTAGATCATAACCAGCTTGCTACCATATTGATAGGTAATAGTCAGTTCCGCTCAAAACAACCCGGCGCGGGTGACAAATGACACCCCGTCCAGGTAGAGGTGCGCGGTTTTGGGCGGTTTTTGCAGGATCACGTCGCCGTTTTTATGGACGAGCAGAACCACCCATTCGTCACGCGCGGTGCCCCCGACGCAGGCGACCGTGGTCACTTCGTTGAAGGGGCGCCAGCCTTCCGGCAGCGTGAACAGCCGGGTGCCGGGGATCAGCGCGCCACCGGACAAATTCCCCTGGAAATAGACCACATCATCCCGCATCACGATGCGGGCGCCCCCGTCGCTGGCCCCGTCCGCCCAAGAATTTTGGAACTGGGGTGACAGGAAGACGACGGGCGCCTTGCCGCGATGGCCTCCGACGGAACTCCACGCCCCCCAGCCCATGCCGCCCGCCCCGCCGGTGCGGATGGACAATGGCGACCCGTTCGCGTCCGCGGCGGTCAAATATTGCACGGCCATTCCGTCCGGTGAGCGGACCGTCATAACCATGCCGTCCAGCGGCCATGCCGCCGTTCCGGCCGCCGCCCGGTTGACGGAGATGCCATACGGATACGTCGGCGGCAATTCGGCGCAGGAGCGTTGCTGCAACGCGCCCAAGTTTTGAAAATTATTGAAGGCAAAATTCCGCACCCCCGGCACCGCCAGAGCATCGGCCAGCCGGCCCCAGATCCAGGCGTTGGCCAGCTCCAGGGGATGGACGGTATTGCCAAAGCTCAGCGGATCGTAAAAGTTGGGGTCGGTGCGAAAGGGATCGTCCATCCAGCCGGGCGTGACCGGGGTGGATGGCTTGACGCTGTCATTCCAGGTTCCGCTGGCTCCGTTCCGCGCATCGGCAAGATAGCCGGCGGTGTCGAAATAAAAGCATTGGTAATCCCGGGCGGCCTGCCGCAGGGCCTGGCGTTGCGGCCAGGCCTGGGTTTCGTCGCGTTTGTGGGTGGTGTCCCCCAGCGCATTGGAGATCTTGAGGACCACGGCGGTCTGCAGATAAGAGCGTAGCGAGCGGATATGCGCCAGCTTGGCCCGGTAATTCTTGATGAACTCGTCAACCGGTTCGGTGTCATTGATCCAAAAGCTGATGATGATGCACTGCGCCGCGGTAATGTTCGCATCCGACAGGTGGAATTGGGCGATGGTGGTGCCGCTGACCGCCAGGTTGGTGATCGCGGCGTCAAATCCGCGCAACCGCAACTGGGTCAGGAGCATGTTCTGCGGCAAATAGGCCCCGTCGGTGATGTAGGCGCCGGCAATGGTCGAGTCGCCATCCAGGAAGATGACCGGCGGCTTGGCGGCATCTTGCCGTCGCCAGCTCTGGTGTAGCGCGTACAGATATTCCTCGCCGAAAGTCCGCTGATACCGGTCCGTTTCCGGGAACACATTCAGGTAACTGCCGCGCGCCGGCGCCTGGGCATCAACGGGACGCATTGGCGGCACCGCTTCGGCACCCGCATCAGGGGTGCCGGCCGGCACCGCCCCCCCCAGGATGGCCGTTGACACCAATGCCGTCAGAAAGGTGTTATACCACATACGTTTCACGCTCCAGTCTTTACTCTTCGGGCAGGAAAACGTTGTTGCCCCACGCATTGCCGCCATAAGCGCACACGATCCCGGCTTGACTCCAGCCCGGCGTTTTCACGGAGCCGGCAGGAAAGTCCGGCGGGCGCGTCCGCGCCGCCGACCAGGTGTCATTGGAGAGCAGAACCTGCTTGCTGCCATCTTGATAGGTAATAGTCAGCTCCGCCAGCAGGCCGCAGGGCAAGCCACCGCAATCCTCGGCGGTGACTCGCAACTGGTTGGAGCCCGGCTTTAGAACGCCGGCGATGTCCACCCGCCTCAACGCGGTGATGCCACCGGTGGCGCCCAGCGTTTTCCCGTTCAACCACAGCTCGCCGCTATCATCGGCGGTAATCAGAATCTCCGCTTTCGCCACCGGCCGTTCAACAACGAAATCGCATCCGAGCCAGACCTTCGAGCCCGCCACCGCCATTTGCGATGCCTCCCAGATCCACATCGCTTTTGTGGCAAAATAACGGCGGTGCTTGAGAGGTTCCAGCATCGCGGCGAAGGGCGATGTTTCCGTCATTTTGACGAGCGGCGGATTCACCGGGGGCGGCAATGGAGCATCGCCAAGCAGCCGCACGCCATAGGCCGGCAAGTCCAAGGTTGTGGTCGTGCCTGGAACCGTGGTTTTGACGGGGTGGCCAGCGCCATTCATCACCAGCAGCCACCGGTCTTTAGCCAGGGTGATTTCACGGAATTGCACATACGGGGTGTCGGCTGGAGACGCCATGACGCGCCAGTTGCCGTGGGTCAGCAGGCCGCTAAGATCGTGCATCTCTCGCGTCACTTCGAGCAATTCGTCAATGAATTCCGGTAACAGCGCGAAGTTGACGCCCCACCAGGTGGCGGCCTGCGCCCCGGCCGAAAAGGCCTGAAAGGCGGCAAAGCGCGACTGGTCACGCGTCGGATAGCCCGTTTTGACGAGCTTGTTCGACATCAGGTCGAGCCAGTTGAAGCCCTGCAACACCATCCAAATGGGTTTTCGGCCAGCCACCGCTTCGCGCATCTGTTGGGTATAGGCGCCAATGCTGGTGAGCCCCTTGTCTTCGAGATCGGAATGCGAATTGGGCGGCGGAACCGGATAGATGTCCAGCCCGTAGATGTCGGCGGCTTCGCTATAGCGGCGATGGTCGGCGACCGATCCGCGCGGCCCGGCATTGATCCACACCGGGTGGTAGGGGTCGATTTGGCAGTAGTAACGATAGGCTGCCAGGAGGGCCGGCGGCGAGTTGCCGGTCCAGCCGGGCTCGTCGGCGAGAAAGTGCGTCAGCAGGGCCGGATGGGCGAGAACCTCGGGCGTCAGGATGGCCGCGATGAGTTTCTGCCATTTTTCAAATTCGGGGCCGGTGGCTACCGACGGCGGATTGTGGGTGAAACTGGAGAGAATGACCTTGAAACCGGCGGCGTGGGCCGTATTTAACCCTTTCAAGGCGTCCTCGGCATTCTTGACATTGATGAAGTAGGTATTGACGCCGGCGGCGGCGAGCGCACGCAATACCTTGGGCTCAAGATTGGGTGGCGTCCAGAACAAGATCGGCAGGAACTGTTTGCCGTTGATGTAACAGTTCAAGTCAGTGCCGATCACCACCTCCACGGGGGCCGGCGCCAGCCGGCGCACCGGCAGCTCCGTTGTGGTGACCACCGTGCCCGCAACATCACGGAAGGTCGCCCGCAACCGGTAGTCGCCGACCGCCAGTTTCGCGACGGGAAGCGCAAAGCGAAAACCGGCGGCGCGCTGGCTCACCGTGGCGCCAATGACCGTATTCCGGCCGTCCAACAATTCCACGGCGGCGGAGTGCGCCGCCGGAGCGGCGCTAAGAATGCCGGCAAGCTGTGCCGTGGGTAGCGAGGCATACAGATTGCCGCGATAGGAGGGCGTCGTCAACACCATGCGCCCGGACGCCGCCGCGGCTTCGGTATACGCGGCAAGTGCAAAATCCGAGAACCGGATCGTGCCAGCTCCGGTGGAAAACTGAATCGTGACGCTCTTGGATGGCGCGGTAAAGATGAGCTGCTTGCTTTGCGCCGAGGCGTTCCAGGTATCGTCAATCAAATTTTCAGCCGTTCCGACCACTTCGACGCGCAACGGAAAGTAGCCGGTGGTGGTGCCCGCGGTGCCGATGCCCTGCGCCCGGAAACTCAGTCGGTAACGCTGGCCAGCCGTCAGCGGCAGCGCGCCCAGTGTCGCCACACTCGGGCCGGCCGCGAGTTCCAAGACCGTCGAACTCGTGGCGCCCGCGGTTTGGCGCGCGGTCGGCGGCAACAGCCAGCGCCCGCCGAGTTCCGGCGCGCCGGCGGTCGCCGCGCAGTGTTCCACCCGAAGCTGACGCAACGACACCGGCGTGGCGCCGGAAAGCTGGATCACCAGATAGGGAGGGCCGACATTGGAGGGATATTTGATGTAGTAGGAAACCCCCCGCGTCCCGGCGGAAATGGCGCACATGTTGAATTGGCCGGCGCCGCCGCCGGCCCATTCAACATAAGAGCGGTATTCGCTGCCGGGCGCTCCGGTCATGGTAAAAGAAACGCGGTAAATCTCGTTGCCCGTCAGCGGGAGATTGCGCTGAATCAGTAAAAAACCATTGCCGGCCCGGACGGCCAGCGCATCGGCCTCCGGCACCGCGGCGCGCGCCGATTCACCGGGGAGTTCCCACTCCTGCAATCCGCTCTTGAAATCCGCGTTGCGCAAGAGATTGTTGGCGGCCACCGCCGGCCACGCGGCTGCCACTAGAAGAAGGGAGCAAAAAAGCAGATTGCGCATGACAATGGTTCTTTCAAAAACGTGAACGTTGCGGTTGGGGCTCTGAAGTCTGGGTTTAGCCTGCATGATTGAGGTTATTTTCTTTTCTCACCTGAGATTACCTTCAGCCTGACTCAGCGGCGGTAGCAGCCGCTGGAACGCCTCCACCGGCCAGCGGCCCAGGCGGCGGAAGCCGGCCGGCACGTCCTGCTTGAACTGGACATACGCCCGGCAGTCGCCCGTGGTCTCGTATTGAATGTCCTTGGCGGTTTCGGTCTCGACCATGACGCCGAACATCCGGTAGCCCATCAGCAGGCAGTCGTCGAAGCTGACCTTCATGCGGTCGCCGCGCTGGACGCTGGTGACGATGCCCGCCGGCGGACTGCCCGCCGGACCGGCCATTTCCGGCTGCGAGAAATTCAACTGGATCAACTGGCAGCGGATGAGCCGGGTCCAGGTGTAGGTAAAGAAGCTAAAATTGGTGCTCTTGACGCAGGCTTGGGGCGCCGCCATCACGCAGTCCTCCAACACCACGTCGGGCTGTGCGGGCATGCTCTGGTTTTCGACCCGGAGGTAGGCGGCGGCGGTGTCACCAATGTAGTCAAGCGCCCACAAGTGGCAGCGACGGAATGTAATAGGCTCGTCGGCGCGGGACAGGACGCTGGCCACGCCGCCGCCAAAGGCGCGGCCGATGCAGACACAATCCTCGACCAGCACCGAGAACGGCCGCACCTGGTCGGTGCCGTCGAAGAACAACCCGGCGTCGCTGCCAGTGGCATACAGGTGCCGGAGCGCCCAGCGGTCCCAGCAGGTGGCGGAAAACGTCTCACCAGTGTGAGCCTTGGACCAGCCGTTGCTGTAGGAGCGGATGGGGCCCCACCAGTCGTAACTCTTAAAGCCCAGCGCGGGGTCGCCGGAGTCAATGACCACCCAGCCGGTGGCGCCGGAGCCCAGCCGGCCGTCAACGTCGCCGACGAACTCATTGTAAGCGCCCTTGACGCCTTGCCGCGCGGTGTAAAGGTTGGCTTCAACGTAGGTGTCCGGACGGACGAGCACCCGATGGCCGCCCCGGTCATCCGGCACGGCCAGCAGCCCCTGTTGCAGGGTGTGAAAGGCGGTTTGCCAACTGTGACCGGTGCTGTTGTCACCGAGTTTGGAAACGTAGATGTCCATAAAACGGTTTTCCTGAACTTATTTGATTCTTACTGATTTACCCGCGGTTTCATCTGGCCAGACCCAAATTTCGCCGTAGTCCGCGCCCTGCGTCGAGGTCGTCGCCCAATCTTTCAGCGCGCTCAGATTCAGGCCCTCCACATGCCCGTCAAGAAAGGCCGTATTACAGCGGTTGCTATGCCGCGGCCGCAACGTATAAATACTGTCCGCGAAGACCCAGCCATTAAAGCGAATGCCATAGGTGGCGGTGGGCCAGGAGGTGTCGCCCAGCATAAAAAATCGCGTTGGCTGGTTGATCTTCGCTGAATCAATGGTAAAAAAACCGTTGGCTCCGGAATAGTTTATGTTGAAGTTGGTTCGCGGATACGGGGGAATGCCGCCGTAGGCAATCATGCCGTCGGGCGCGGCGGCGGGGTCAACCTCCAGCGCGGGACAGGCTTCGATGGTATAACGGCTGCCGCCGATCGGCAGGTACCCCAGGTTAAGATTCCAGGCGCTCGCCGCCGCCGGCCCGTACCACCCGCACGAGTAAGGGGTGGTGGCATAAATCGGCGCCCAACCGGTGCCGAAACCGCTGTCCCAAGTGTTGTTCACATAGATCTGACCGTTAAAATCGTTGCCATAAAGCAGATGGCCAAGGGCGATTTGGTGCAAGTTATTGATACAGACAATGCTCTTGCCCTTCTTGCGCACCTGGGTGAGCGTTGGCAGCAACAGGGCCGCCAGAATCGCGATAATGGCAATGACCACCAGCAGTTCGATTAGTGTGAATTTTGCTTTCATGAACCGCCTCCGGCGGGGATTCAGTGTTCAGTGAATAAAATACCAATGTGGCAAAGCGATTGCATCGTGCTCTTCGCGCGGCACGTTTTCGATCTGGCGGGCTGCAAGCCCTTTGCCACAGAAGTAGTTCATGCTGAATTCAGGCTAGGTGCCCGGCATCAGGAACATTTACGCCCCCCGCGGGCCAGCATGCCAGCCAGACCGGTGATCAGCAGCGCCAATGTGCCAGGCTCGGGAACCGTGAGGTTCTGGATCGTACTGAAATCCCCGGTATAGGGCGCGATACCGCCGCCAGCGTCGCCATCCACCCGGGCGCCAACCGTCCACAGGTACGGATCCGGAGTGGCGCCATCCGTAAAGGCCACCTCGGCCATGATAGCGCTGAGCGGAACCGCAAATTCCATGACCCAACCCTGGTAGGCACGGTTCAAGGGGGCTGGCGCCGAACTCCCGAAGGTGTCGCCACGGCCCCAAAAATTGACGCTTTGCGAGGTCAGCAGCGGCCCGTTGTCCACCCCCAACTCAACGTCGATGTCCTGAACCCGGGGAGAGAATTGGCTATAGCCGCCGCTGACCCCGGTGTTCTTACCAGGATCGACGTCGAGCCATAAGCCGGCGAACACGCTCGTAGTCCAGGGATTATCCAGGGTGGCGACCGTGGGCCCGGCGTTGTTGAGTTCAAACGCGGCATAAAGGACGCCGCTCTCAACCTTCGCGCCCCAGCGCACCAGATCCACGTCACCGCCATCGCCCGCGGGGTCGGAATACAGGGCGCCCCCCCCAATCATTGAGGTTGCCATCCACGACGATAGCGGCCGACGAGTTCACGTTTGACAGACAGACACTGATCGCGATCAGCAGAAGATACTTTTTCATGTTTTTTCCTATCGGATTGCGTTATCAGGGACTAAAGAGCCGTTTTCAAAAGTCCCGATCCAGATGGCACCGTTCTCGGAGTGCGGCAATTTCTTTACCGCTTTTTAACCTCGGCGTTACCTCAAGACCGGGAGCCGCCCGTCCTCGGGCGGAACTCGATGGCGTCACACCAGTTCCGCCCCCCGACGTGCTTAGGCCCGCTTGCGCCGGGCGGCGCACAGCCACCCGCACAGCCCCGTGGTGAGCAACGCCACGGCCGACGGTTCGGGAACGGTGTTGACCGAGACCGAGTCCAAGGACGCAGTTGCCCACCAATCCCCGAACGTCGCGCTCAACGGCGTCGACGGGATATCCGCCGGATTCGTCGGCGCAAATGTGAATACCGGTGTGCCATCAATGAAAACTTTAATGCTCGTCTTCGACCAGGCGATCGTCGCCGTACTGTCCGTACCCATCACCCACCTATCGGTTGGGGGGGGTCCGGTGTAGCTGTAGGTGTAGGCGCCGGCGTCGTTTCTGACCTGCAAGCCAACAAAATACCAAGTGCTTCCCCAAAGCTCGTTGGTCAAATAGATACCGGGACCGCTTCCCGTGGGACCGATGTTTAATTCAGTAGCGTTCAAAAAACCAAACGTAACCCAATCGCTAGTGAAATAGGGGCCAATCTTGAACGAGGCCGTAACCGTCGTCGCATCCGCCACGGTCGCGGACGGGGCAAAGGTGTCTTTGCTGACGATATAGGCGGTTGTCAGTGTAACCTTGGAATCAGCTACTGTAATAACATTGCCTGACGGCATCGTCGGCGTCGCCCACTTCGCCGTGTCGAGCGTCGTGCCATTAAAATCATCGGACAACAGCAACGCCGCGGACGCCGGACCGGCCATCCACAACTGCCCCAGCACCACCAAGGCCAACATCCACAGAATTCTTGATTTCATTTCAAGGTCTCCTAACAACATGGGGGATAGAAGGATACGGGGATACGTTTAATACCTCGCCGAAACGATGAATGATCGCTCCAGCCTTACACACAACCACGATTCACGCCTTTTGCCCCACCGCACGCCCGGCGGGTGACGGCACCGTTCATTTTTTCACGGCACCTCCTTTCGGCGGCGTACTGTCGCGGACAATCAGTTCCACCGGCACACTGATATGGGTCTGATTCGCCGCATCATAATTACTCAGTTTGCCGACCTGCTGGCCGGCCAGCAAACCAAACGTATAATGGTCGGCCCGCAACTCCGTGATGCCGAGCTCCTCGATAAACGCGTTGTGGCCGAACGTCTCCGCGACCAAGGCGAAATCCCCCGGAATGTCAAGGTGGTGGCGCCTAGCCGCGCCAAGCACATCGACATAGGCACCCGTGATCAGGGCGTCGAACTGGCCGCGGGCCTGAAGAACCTGCTCCACCACCGCCCGGCGTTTCGCTTGTGACACCTGCCCATGCGTCTCGTGCGTATCAATGGTAAAGCACTTGAACTGGCTTGGCTCCTGACCAAGATTTCGCAACGCGTCACAAAAGCCCTTGTAGCGCTCCATATAGGCGTGGTGTTTCGTGGCAATGAGCATCGCGGGCTTGCGGTATCCGAGCGACCACAGGTATTCCGTAACCCGCGCATAGTCCGCCCGATGATCGTGGTAGAGTTGCAGATACGGAATCTTGATGGCGCACTTGGCGGCATCGCCCCAATGCCCCAGAAAGATCACCGGCTTGCGCTGCTTGGCGAACCACACGATGTCGGCGGACGTATAGTCACCGGTGACCACAAACAAGTCCGGCATGTTCGCCGGGGCGGGAAACTCCTGCTCGCTAATGCCCTGCCGCAGATTGAACAGCATGAAATTGATCAGATGAGTGCGATTCCCCAACACCGAACGCATCCCCATGGCCAACTTGGCGTAAGCATCCACCAGTTCCGGGGAATTCATCACACAGAACCCGATGTTCACGATGCGCTCGGGAGCGGCCGCCGGGTTGGAGACCGGAGAGGATGGCTCGCCGGGCTGGCCGACCAAGAACGTGCCCTTGCCATGAAACCGGCCAAGGATACCCTGGCGCTCAAGCTGTGCCAGGGCCGCGCGCAGGCTCGTCCGGCTGCACCCCAACTGCGTCGCCAGCACCCGTTCGCTGGGCAGCGGCTGTCCGACCTCCTGGTGCGCATCCTTCACCAGGCGGCAAATCATCTCGGCGATATGATTGTTTCCATTGCCATTCATACCAGTAAATATACCAGTATACCTCTGGTTGTCAAACAGCCCGCGAAAAATATTTTTGCCGGGCTTGTACCATGGGGGAGAGCGGCCTGGACATGGGTAACGGCGCCGAATCCCCATGTCGTGAGCCAAACGAAAAGGCTCAGTTTGAGACCAGGCAGGATTGCCTGGCCGACGTTCATCGCAGGCGAGAGTGCCTGCGCCTGGAGTTTGGCACAACTACGGGAACCTTTGGCAGATGTCGTCCCGTAGGGACTGAAAGACAATAGGCAGGGGCTTCAGCCCCTGTTTCAGAACAGCAAAAAAAGGCGTGCCGTAGGTACGCCGCGACCCGCACGGCCCCTCTGACCGCGAAAGCCAGGGGACGTGATAACTTATCGCGGCAACCATGCCTGGTCCCATTCGTCGCGTACCTATGGCACGCGAAATGGGGGATGACAAAAAACAGGGGCTGAAGCCCCTGCC
>CAITYL010000262.1 GCA_903896595.1 uncultured Lentisphaerota bacterium | reverse complement strand
TCTGCGGGGCCGTCCTCTCTGTCCTCAATGTCTTCCGGGGCGATGCCTGTCCTCAATGTCCTCGCCCCGTTTCCGTAACACCGCAAACCCGCACCGCCGCCGAGGACCGGGAGGACGGTGGTTTCGAACCCAAAACCGGGGACGTTGAGGACCCTGAGGACGCGGCGCCCGGCAAGCATTTACCCGTCTCGGCGGCCCGTAACGTCTGGACAGGCACGATGGCCTGTCTCACGTTTTCTCCGCGCCTCTGCGGGAGAAACGCATCGCAATTACAGCACACGGCGGTACTTGGAGGGCGAACAGCCGAGCGTTTCGCGGAAAACTTTCGCGAAATAGCACGCATCACCGAAGCCGCAGCGCGCCGCTAGTTCCGAGACGCGAATCTCCGGCTCCGCCAGCAGCAGCTGCCTGGCTTTCTCCATCCGCAGGATGTGGATGTACTTCACCAGGTGCATGCCGGTGCGCTCATGGAAAAATTCGCTGATGTAGGTGCGGCTCAGCCTTCCCGCGGCCGCGATTTCGTCGAGGGGGATATCGCGCAGAAAGTGGCTGTTGATGAAGGCCAGCACCCGGCTCAAGGGCGTGGTGCCCGTGTCGTCCACGCCCCCGGACTCGCCGTTGCCCAGGGTGGCTTGGGTCCGGCAGATTTCCGTGAGGATCAGGATGAGATACGCCTTGCAGTTCATGCGGTGCCCCGGCGCGGCCGACGTGGTTTCGCGGTAAAGCCGGTCGAACAGCTCCTTGAACGTGTCGGAAAAGGGCGGCGGCAGGGACAGTTTGCCGAGCAGTTTTCCGCCCGCGCCATGGCCCCGGTTCAGTCTGAAGAAGGCGCCAAACCCCGCCATGGCGCCCAGTAATTGGATCTCCTTCCGCGAAAAGGCGGACGGCAAGAACATCAGGTTGTAGAAGAGCAGTTCGGAGGTCGCGCGCAAGGCATGAATGGAACCACGGTTGACGATGTAGAGGTCGCCGGCGATGATCGGATAGGGCACTCCGTCAATGGTGTTAATTCCGTTGCCCCGGATGACGTAGACGATCTCGATGCTGTCATGGAGATGCTCAGGTGTGTATTCGCCGCGCGGCCACCGCGGCAGGATGATGGACAGCGGCATCTTGTCCCGGGCAAAATCCCGCAGATGAAACGTTTTCACGCTACGCTATCCCTTTGCAACCGTCGTTCGCAGAACATATAACGAGGGTATGACAAATGACGTCAGTTGGGGCCACCCTTTTGGAAAAGGGTGCTCCCCAAACCCCTTCCCAAAACTTTTGTACGTTTTTGCGGATTCCGCAGGCAGCCCCGCAATCCCAATCATGGTCAGTCGCCCGAGAGCTGCCTGCGGAATCCGCAAAAGGCACAAACAGGTTTGACGGAGGGTTTGGGAACCGCCTTTCCTCAAAAGGGGGTTCCCAACATCGTCCCCGAAACCTATCATGCACTCTCGCCGGGCGCCAACCCTACGTGACCGCGACACGCGCCAGCCGCCGGTTCCGCCGGTCCCAATGTTCTTGGAAGCAGCCCCGCTGGGCATAGGGATTGTGGTTGACCGTCCCCCTGGCCTGGAACGGCACCTGCACGGTGACCGGGTTGAAGCGCCCGGCCAGCCGGACCTCGACGGGGATGTAGGTGAAGGAGGTGTCCTGGGCGCCAGGAATGAGCACAAACTCCATCCGGGACACGCTGCCGCTGATGCAGTTGACGGAGGCTTCCGGACCGGGGAGCGCGCGCCAGCCGGCCGGCAGCTTGAACGCGACATGCACGACAGACTCGCCGAACCGCACATCCATGAGTTCGATGGCCAGCTTCTTCTCCTCGCCGGGGGTGACGCCGGGACCGCCGTCATAATCGATGGCCAGCTTGGCATACGGCAGGTCGAACACTAGCGCGTAGGGCGATTTGTTCCAGACCCGCTTGGCCACGGCCTGGTCGCCGGCGATCGCCGCCAGGTGGTCCACGGTGATCTGGGTCGGTTCGGGGGCGAGGCGCACCAGTGCGGGGTTTTCGCGCTGCGCCAGTTGCGCCAGTTGCACGACCCGGTGAGTCAAGTCGCCCAGGGTCTTGGGCACTTCCAACAGGAACGGGGCGACCGCGACGGTCACGATGTTTTCGCCAATCGGCTCGATCCATCGCAGGGGAATGCCAGAGCGGCCGCTGATGATGCCGAGCAGTGCGCCGACGGTCGCGGCGGTGCAGTCGGTGTCGTCGCCGCAGTTGGTGGCCAGGCAGACGCTCTTGCCAAAGTCGCCCCGGCCATAGAGCAGGCCGAGAATGACAAAGCCCAGGTTGCCCGGCGCCTGGAACCAGCCCAGGTCCTCGCTGTCCTTGACGATGGCCGCGCGGGCGGCCGCGAACTCCGCACCCTGGTCGAACTGTCCGCAGGCCAATCGGACGCTTTGGGCGACCCGGCAGTCTTTGGGAACCTTGGCCAACCCGATCTCAATCAGCCGCCGGACGTCGGAGACCACAAACGCCGCCGACTGCACGGCGGCCGTGAACACTTCCGCGTAAATGCCTTCGCCGCAATGGTCGCAGCAGGCGTCCAGGTAGGCGAACTCGGCGGCTTCATCGGGTGAGCCGGGAAAGAGACAGGCCCAGATCTCGGAGCGGATCCAGGCGCCATTGCTGAATTTCCAGATGTCGTTGTTGCAGGAGCCGGACAGCGGCGGATACAGGCCGTTGGCAATGTTCGCCTTGCAAACGCCGTATTCGTTCCACGGCCCGACGATGAAATTCATCCAATATTCCCCGAGCAGACGGGGGGTCAGGTGGTAAAGGCCGTTGTCTTCGGCGGCCTGCAGCCAGACGAACTGGAGGTCGAGGTCGTCGTTGGGGGCGGGATTGCCGCCCAGGTTCTGGACGTAGAAGGCGGCATCGTTCATCTCGCGCCGGCCCTCGAAAGGGGCGCCAAGGGTGCCGCCAATGTTCTTGCCGGTCCAGCAGCCGAGCACCTTGTCCCGGTAGGCGTCCAAATTGAGAATCTGGGTTGACGGCGTGGCGGTATCGAACATGCATGACCTCCGGTAACGGATTTTGAGCGGGGGACGGGGCTGAACGGAACTTCACGTTCACACCCCGCGGCGCGGACCGGCGCCGTTCACCCGCCATCCCCAAAGCATAACCGGAATGCGCGCCAATACCATGACTAAAAAAGGAAAATATATGATAAAAAGCGGAATCATAATGGCGCCAACGCCCCGTCCCACGTTTGGAGTTCCGCCTTCAGGCGGCGAGGGCACGGGGTCACCTATTATTTGCAATAACAGTGGCGGGGGCCGGTAACGGGCCGCCAGCGGAAGAGTGGGTCCGTTGGCGTCTCGGCTACCCGTAACGTCTGGACAGGCATGATTGCCTGTCTCACGTTCCGGGCGCGGATGCGGCCCGGTTACTTCGCCGGCCGCACTTCGAAGTGGTGGGTCTTGGGCTGGCGCGCGGCATTGATCTGCGCTTCGAGCCCGGCAATCTTCTGGTCGAGTTCGGCCAGCCGCTCCGGGGTGCCCGCGTTGAGCTGGACGTTGCGCCAGCGGTCGAAATAGAGATCGTTTTTCTTGAACACCAGGTCCAGGACCTCGCGGGCCTGCCGGCTCTCCGGCGTGGCCACCGTGGCCAGGTTCCAGCCCTTGGCGAGCTCCGCCGCGGTCACCGTCGCCACCGCCGCGCCGTCAATCAGCACGTCGTAGCGGCCGGCCTTCAATCCCGCAATCGTCAGTTCGTCGCGGTTCAGGTCGTCGAGAATGGGCGCCAACTTGAGCGCCGCCTCGGCGCGGGCGTCCACCGGCATCGGCAGGGCGGCGGCCAGACGGTCGAAACTCAGCGCGCCGTCGGCATACTTGATGTTTTGCACTTGGCACTGCCGCGCCTCGACCAGCTTGCCGCGCCACCATCCCCGCGTCACATCGAACTCGGCCGAGGCCACCAGCGCCGGGGCGCCCAGCCCCTTCAGAATCGCCCACGCCATCAGCGTGTGCCCGGCCGGGCCGGGATGCACCGCATCGCCGCCGCCGACAAAGGCATCCGCCTTCGCAGCGCGTTCGCGCATCATGATCGCCAGGTACGGGTCGAACTGGTCGACAAACCGCACGTCCTGCTTGGCGGCAACGTCCTTGAGGCCGTCCGAAAACTTGCGCAGCGACTGGTTGCGGACGTCCTGGTCGGGGTCCGGCCGGCGCTCCTCAATCGGCTGGGAGGTCAGCAGCGCCACCCGTGCCCCGTGGGCCTTGAGCACCCGGGCCAGCTCGGCCTGGCTGCTGACGTGGGCCCTGAAAATGTCTTCGCGGAACGCCTGATAGCTGTGGTCGTTCATCCCGAAGTCAATGGTCACCACGGTGGGTTTGAGCGGCAGCACATCGCGTTCCAGCCCCGCCCCGACCGCTTTCTTCACCATCTCCTGCTGGGCGGCCTCGGGCGCCGCAAAGAGCGTGCCTTCGTCCGGATGCGCCCGCTGGCGCAGCCAGGCGGTGTCGCCGCCCCAGCCCACATTACGGAAAACGAAATTCCACGCCGGGTAACGGGTCAGGGCGTAGGCCTCGACGTAGGTGGTGTACAACCGCTGTTCGGTAATGCTGTCGCCCAGGAAGACGACCCGGTCATGGTCCCGCAGGAAAAACTCCGGCTCCGCGGCCTGGAGATTCCCCAGCCAACCCGCCAGCACCAGACCCGTGACCAGCATGGTTTTCTTGAACATCTGAGCTTCCCTTTTTTGAATTGTTTCCCGCCCCAACGGGGCACTGGAAGATAGCCCAGGGCAACGCCCTGGGAACGCCATTCCATCCCTTTTCCCGCCGCCCTGAAAGGGCAAGGGAACCGAGGTATGACAACAAAAAAACACCAGCGACTGCGACCGGCACTCCGCTCCATTGCCCCTTCAGGGCGCAAACACTCTTGCCGTTCCAAACCCAGGGCGCTTGCCCTGGGCTATTTTCCCGCCGCCCCGTTGGGGCTCATCAAAACCAAGCCTCAGTAAGGGCGGAACGGGTGTGACGCCAACGAGTTCCGCCCGAGGACGGGCGGCTCCCGGTCTTGAAATAACGCCGATATTAAAAAACGGGAAAGAAATTGCCGCACTCCAAAAGTTTTTCTCCGTTCTCTCCTGATTTCTCCTGTTCAAATTACGGGCGAAATGTGCGCGGCACACGGTCTTCTTGATAACACGGTTTTACTTCAAAAACTCGCGCGGATCGGTGATGTGGCCGGTGAGCGCCGAGGCGGCCACGGTCATCGGCGAGGCCAGGATCACCGCCGCCGTCTTGGAGCCCATGCGGCCGATGAAGTTGCGGTTGGTGGTGCTGATGCACACCTCGCTCTGATTGCAGCGGCCGAAGGTGTCCACCGGCCCGCCCAGGCAGGCGGCGCAGCTCGGCGGCGCGGGCGGCAGGCAGCCGGCGGCCTTGAAGATGGCGTTGAGCGGCCGGCCGTTGACCATGACCCGGTCCAAATCCGCCTCCACCTCAGTGGTGGCCGGCACCAGGAAGGTGGGCACCGCCACCTGGCGGCCGTCCAGCACCTGGGCGGCGGCGACGAAATCTTCCGTCTTGCCGCCCGTGCAGGAGCCGATGTAGGCGCGATCAATCTTGCGGTCGCCACAGGCGGCGGCCGTGGCCTTATGGTCGGGCGAATGGGGCAGGGCGACCACCGGTTCCAACGTTTCCGCCTGGTAATGATGGACCGCCGCGTAGGTGGCGTCCGGATCGCTCTCCAGACAGCTGAACGGCTTGGTGCTGCGCTGGCGCACATAGGCCAGGGTTTGCGCATCCGCCGCGATGATGCCGTTCTTGGCGCCAGCCTCGATCGCCATATTGCAGATGGTCATCCGCTCTTCCATGGAAAGGGCGTTGATGGTGCTGCCGCTGAATTCCATGGCCTGGTAATTGGCGCCCTCGACCCCGATGTCGCCGATGATGCGCAGGATGATGTCCTTGGCCATGACCCCCCGCGGCAGCACGCCGTCAATGACGAACTTCTGACTGGCCGGCACCTTGATCAGCAGCCGGCCGGTGCCCATGACGAAGGCGGCGTCGGTGTTGCCGATGCCGGTGGCGAACTCGCCGAACGCCCCGTGGGTGCAGGTGTGCGAATCGGTGCCGAACATCACCTCGCCGGGGCGGCAGTGCCCCCGCTGCGGCAGGGTCAGATGACACACCCCCGAGTAACTCTCCGTGCCGGGATCATAGAAATACGGCAACTGCTGCTCGCGGGCGAACTCGCGGCAGGCGTCAATATTGCGCAGGCATTTCTCGTCCTTGGTAAAGATGTAATGGTCCGGCGTCAGCACGATGCGCTCGCGGTCGCAAACCTTGGCGTCCCGGCCGAACTCGCGATGGAAGATGCCAATGGTGCCCGGGCCGCAAACGTCATGGGTCATCAGGATGTCGGCCTGCACCCAGACATTGTCGCCCGCACTGACGCTCTTCAACCCGGCTGCCTTGGCCAGGATTTTTTCCGTAATGGTCATCGCCATAAATATTGCCCTCTGATTAGGCTGTAGGCTGCTAGACTGTAGATAAAAACAGAACCCGGTCTGGCGGAAACTCAGAACGTTGACGCCCGAGTACCGTCTTGCCCCGTCTGCGTAGTGGCCCTACAGCCTAATACGCTTCAGCCTGCCTTTTACCGTCCCGGCACCGGCAATTCTTTCATCGGCAGCTGCTGGGGGGTGATAAACTTGTCCAGATCCACGTCTCCGGCGGCGGGGGCCGCCGCCGTGGCGCCGCCGGCACCGGCCGTGGCTTTGTGCGCGGCGCCGCGGTTGACAACCAAGGCGATCAGGGCGAACAGGATCAGGCCGACCACCACCACACCGACGGCGATCAGGGCAGGATTAAGTTTCTTCAACATGGCGGACTTCTTCTCCGGTTTGGGTTGGGTCTGGCGCGGGGCATAGCCCACCTTGGCGCCCGTCTCACGGTCCTCGCTGGTCAAGGTGAACGGCGCCGCGGCCGCCTCACCCTGGCGGGCGGCCTGGACCCGGCCGTATTCCTCAAGGCAGGGGGCGGGGTCCATGGCAAACTCGCGGCAGAGCAGCCGCAAATAGGACTTGGCATAAACCGGCGGCGGCAGTGCCTCCAGCCGGTTGGCCTCCAAGTTTTCCAGGAAATCTTTGGGCACTTTGGTTTTTTGGCAGAGCCCGGGAATGTCCAGCCCCGCTTTTTCCCGATGGTCGCGCACGACCCGGCCGAAGGTGAAGACCACCCGCGGAGCGCCTAGGACCGCCCCGCTGGCTTCCGCCTGGAGGCCGACCCCCGCATGACCCCCGCCCATGGGCCGGTTGCCGCCGACCGCCGGCGTTGGCGCCACGCCACCCGCCGCCTTGCTGACAAACGGCACCGACTTGCGGATCGGCGACACCCGCGGCGTTAGCATTTTGGGGACCGTCGGCGCCGCCACGGGGGCCGGGGCCGCTTCCGGCTCAGGCACCGCCGGCGCGGCGGCTCCGGCATCCGGTTTTGCAGAGTCTGTCATGGGCATAATAAGTGCGGCCTCAACCGCAACGGTGGCCGCCACCGGCGCCACCGCGTGTACGACAACAGGTTCGGAAACGGGCACGCCCGGCACGGGGGACGTCACCACGGCAGGCGCCGCCGTCACGCCCGGCTCGGACGATGGTTCATCCAAACCCAACGGCAAACGGCCTTGCTTGGCGGCCAACACCGGATCGATCTTGCGGTGCGAATCCATAAACCAAATACCATAGACGTTTTTCCCCATTTTCAAAGCCCCTTTCCCAAAAGCCG
>CAITYL010000261.1 GCA_903896595.1 uncultured Lentisphaerota bacterium | reverse complement strand
GCCATGGGAGGCCTGGGAGTTATGGGAGTTATGGGAGTTATGGGAGTTATGGGAGTTATGAAAACCCGCCGCCCCCCTCCCAGTACTCCCAGTACTCCCAGTACTCCCAGTACTCCCAGTACTCCCAGTACTCCCAGTACTCCCAGAGCTCCCAAGCCTCCCCCGCCCCCTGGCTCCCCGCCTTCCACCGGCGCCTGCTTTGCCGCCACGCCGCTGCTGGCGCCGGCCCTGGGGTTGGCGGCCGGCATTACCGCCGTCCTGCTGCCGGCCGCCGGTGCCTGCACCGCCATTCCCGCCTTGGCCGGCCTCCTCCTGTTCCTGCTGGCCGCCACCCGGTACGGCGGTGCCCCGGGCCGTCACGCCGCCGCCGCCGCCCTGGTGGGCGTCACCCTGGCCCTGCTCCACTGGTTCGCGCCTTGGCAAACCTTGTGGCCACAACTGCCACGCCCCACCTGCGGCGCCGAAATCCAGGCGGTGATCACCGATCCCGCCTGTCCCGGTGCCCCGGCCGCGACCCCAAGTGCCGCCGCGTCCTCTCTGGTGCCGCTGCTGGCCGGCGACACCACCCCCTGGACCCCGCCCGCCGCCGGCCTGCGCGCCGTGGTCCGTGCCGTCCGCTTCGCCCCCGGTCAACCGTGGCAACCCTGCCGCGCTCCCATCATCCTGCGCCTGCCCAAGGCCGGGTTGCCGGGCACCGCCTACGGCGTCGCCGTGCAGGCCGAAGGCGCGTTTTCCGCCCCGGCGCCCGCCCTGTTCAAGGGTGATTTCGACTATGCCTTTTACCTGCGCCTCAACGGCATCCGCGCCATCTTCACCGCCGCTGACGCGCGCGTGACCGGCCCCTGCCACGGCTGGCGCCGCCTCACCGCCGCCGCCCTGGCCGGCCGCGACCGCGCCGCCGCCGCCCTCACCCGCCACCTCGCCGGTCCCGGCAACGCCCGGCTCCTCGCCGCCATTCTCTTCGGCACCGCCCAACCGCTGGACGCCCGCACCCGCGGCATCTTCCTCCGCAGCGGCACCATTCACGTCTTTTCCGTCAGCGGGCTCAATGTCGCCATCCTCGCCAGCCTCCTGCTGGTGCTCCTGCGGCTGGCCGGCGTGCCCTATGCCTGGCGGCAGGCCCTGCTGCCGCTCCCCACCGGGCTTTACGTCATCATGACCGGCGCCGCCCCGCCCGCCGTCCGCGCCTGGGTCATGTTGGCCATCTGGGCGCTGGCCCGGGCCCGGCTGCGGCCCGCCTCCCCGCTCAACACCATCGCCGTCGCCGCCGGCCTCCTGCTCCTGGCCAGCCCGCTCGACCTCGGCCAGACCGGCTTCCAATTTTCCTTCCTGCTGGTGCTGTTTCTCATTCTCGGCTGGCACGCCGCCGGCCGCTTCACCGCCGCCGCCGCGGAAGCGGACCGCTGGCGTCCCCCGGAATCCCGCCGCCCCCTCAGTCCCACCCCCCTGGTCCGGGATTGGGTCTGGCGCACCCTCGGCGCCGGCCTGGCCGGCTGGCTGGCCGGAGCCGGCCTCATCGCCTGGTACAACCAATTGCTCATTCCCGCCGGCTTGCCGGTCAATGTCGCCATCTCGGCCATGGCCTGGCTGGCCCTCGCCGGCGGCCTGTTCAAGATCGCCCTGGGCTGGCTGCCGGGCTTCGTCTGGCTGGACCTCGGCCTGGCCCATCTTCTGGAGGCGTGCATTATCGCCATGCGCGCCCTGGCCGAATGGGGCGGCCAATCCCCCGCCAGCCTGCCGCTGCCGCGGCCCCCGGCCTGGACCGTCGTGGCCTATTACGCCGCCCTGCTGACCGCCTGCCGGCCCTGGCTGGATTGGCGCTGGCGCGCGGCGGGCGGGGGCGTGGCCGTTCTTTGCCTGAGCCTATGGCTGGCCGCGCCCTGGTCCCCGCGCCCGCCACGGCTGGCGCTCTGCTGGGGGGAAGGCGCCGAACCGCCGGCCATCGCCCTGCTGCCAGGCGCCGGCCAGGCGCCGGCACTCCTGCTGACGGGTGGACCCGCGCGCGCCAGACGTCTGGCCAACTGGCTGCGCCTCAACGGCTATGACGAAGCCGATGCCGTCCTCATCCCCGACGCCACCCCCGAAGCCGCCCTGGCCTTGGAAACCCTGGCCGGCGCCATTACCGTCCGCGCCGCCGCCGCGCCGGCCGGCCCCGGTCCCGGCCCGCTTCGCCTGCAAACGGTCGCGGCGGAAACCGGGAACATCCTCCGCCTCGGCACCGCCACGCCGGCGGCCGATGGCGTCACCCGCCTGCGCTTCACCCTCGCCGGCGTCACCGCCAGCCTGACCCAAAGCCCCCGCCTCACCCAGGCCGGCCTGACCGTCCCCAACGGCCCCACCCTCACCCTGCGGACTCCGCACGGCGGCAACCCCCAGCTCGGAGCCGCGGCCACCCCGGCGGCCGCCCCAACACCCACCCTGTGGCGGTGCTGCCGCCCCGCCCTCCGCCCGCACTTTGAGGAACTGCGGCTGTAGCCTGCCACCACGGACTAGCACGGACACACACGGACCAGCACGGACCACAGCCGTGGCATTCCCGGTTAACGTCGTCCGTGCCAGTCCGTGTAGGTCCGTGTAGGTCCGTGTAGGTCCGTGCGCTTAAGCCGTACTACCGCCGCAACGGCGGATACGGGTACCACAGCCGCGCGAGGGCGCGCTCCTGCTCCGCCGCCAGCGGGTCGCCAAGCGCGGCCAAGGCCCGGGCCCGACGGTCATGGAACGCGGCCCGATGCGGCGTCCGCTGACTGGCGCGTCCGAAGGCATCGGCGGCCATCGCCCACGCCTGTTGCTCCTCCGCCAGCCGGCCCAAGAGCGCCCACGGATAAGGCGACCAGGGCTGGGCCGCCCCCGCCCAGCCCGCCAAACGCGCCGCCTCGGACAGCGGCAGCTTGGGATCGCCCGCCATCGTGCACGCCACCTGATACGCGCGCTCGCCCGGCAGCCGCCACACCGCGCCCGCCACCACCACCAGGGCCACCACCACCCCCGCCACAACCACGCCGGCCGAGGCCGGCCACCCGCCGTTGTCCGTGGGCGTCCGTGTAGGTCCGTGCGCGTCCGTGGGCGTCCGTGTAGGTCCGTGCGCGTCCGTGGGCGTCCGTGCCAAAATCAGCAGCGGCAAGGCGGCAGCCAACATCACCGTGCCGGGAATCTCGCTATTGAAATCGGCCAGCGCATGCAGTCCCCAAGCCAGCGCCCCCAACCCCAAAGCGGTCGCCATACCCCAGTCGGAGCAATCCGCAGCGCCCCGCGACGGCAAGACATGTTGGGAACCCCCTTTTGAGGAAAGGCGGTTCCCAAACCCTCCGTCAAACCTGTTTGTACGTTTTTGCGGATTCCGCAGGCAGCCCCCTTGCTCCTGACATGGTTTATCGCCCGAAAGCTGCCTGCGGAATCCGCAAAAGGCACAAAAGTTTTGGGAAGGGGGGTGCAGAGTGAACATGTGAACGACCAGGCGAAGCCGGGACTGCGAAGCGCGGAGCGCGGGGGGATCACCCTTTTTCAAAAGGGTGGCCCCAACATCGTCCGCCGCACTCTTCATGCGCCCGTTCCGGGCCAGGTGCCGCAGCGGCAGCAACGGCAGCAACAGACAGCCCAGGGCGGCCACCCCGGCCAGCACCCCCGCCTGGGCGGCAAACCCCAATACCATGCAATGCGGCAACCGCGTCTCCTCCGCCCCCGCCGGCTTCAGCCGCATATACCACGGAAAAAATTCCCCCAGGCCGACCCCGGCCACCGGCTGCGCCGCCGCCATCTGCACCGCCGCCCGGTAATAGTCCAGCCGGGCGCCGACCGTTTCCAGGCCGCGCCCCTGATTCACCGCCACCAGCCCCGCCCCCACCAGCACGACCACCGCCCCGAGCCCAAGCCAGGCCAGCCGCCAACGCAGCCACCCGGCGGCCAGGGCCACCAACCCCGCGCCGCCGACCACCGCCACCAGCGCGGCCCGGCTGCCGCTCAGCCACAGCGCCCCCGCCACCAGCACCGCGCCGACCCCGGCCAGCAACGGCTGGCTGACCCGCGGCGGATGCACGCCCGCCCCCCACCGCCACAACAGGACCAGCGTCACCGGGCCGGTGAGAATAAGGTGCGCGGCAAAACTATTGGGATAGACAAAGGGGCCAAAGGCGCGCCGCTGCACCAGCCGGTTCATCAGCTCCGGCGGCATTGCCCGACCGGCCTTGCGCGCCGCGGCCTCGGCAAAGGCCAGCGTCTCATCCAGCCCGCCGCCCAGCACCTGCCACCAGCCGGAGGCCGCCGCCAGCAGCGTGCCCGTCACCACCGCCGTCAAAAACCAGCGGTCAAACCCGGGATCGCGGGCCCGCGTCCACCACACCGCGGTCACAAAACAGCCCACCCCGCCCCATTGCAGCAAGGTCAGGAACGCCGCATCGGTCTCCGTGGTGTGGGCCAGACCGGCCAGGGCCACCACCGCCAGCAGCCACCAGGCACCGGGAATGAGCGCGTTGCCATCCCGTCCCGGCGGCACCGGCCAGGCCAGCACCGCCAGCAGCAACCCCACCGCCGCCATCCCGGCCGCCAGCACCGGCGGCCACCCGCCCAGCAGCCATTCCCAGCCCGACATGGGAAACAGCGCCACCTCGCCGGTGACCATCACCGTGCCGAACTTGAGCGGTGCCAGCACCGCCAGCGCCACCAGCCACCCGCGCGCCAGCCAGCCGCGCCAGGACAAAAAGTCGGATTGGGTTGTCAATGTTTTCAAGGTGGCAGGCAATGTATACCGCGTTAGGGTAAAAGTTTAATTGCCTTATCAGTATCAGAGGCGCGCACACGGACTGGCACGGACCTACACGAACTGGCACGGACCTACACGGACCGACACGGACCTACACGGACCTACACGGACCCAAAACGCCGCGCGCCCAACCCCGGTCCACCCGGTCCGTGGGCGTCCGTGCCCGTCCGTGTGTCCGTGCGCGTCCGTGCCCGTCCGTGTAGGTCCGTGCTTATTTGCAGAAACACTTGCAAACCCCGCGGAACGCGGTGCCGGTACAACCATTCCACCGAACACCACACCGACCAAACAAAAGCCGCCCGGACATCCGGGCGGCTTTTGCTGAAACAACCAAAGAAATTAACCGCGCACACGGACTGGCACGGACCTACACGGACCAGCACGGACCCAAAACGCCGCGCGCCCAACCCCGGTCCACCCGGTC
>CAITYL010000260.1 GCA_903896595.1 uncultured Lentisphaerota bacterium | reverse complement strand
GACTTACACGGACGCGGCAGTGGCCGCCAACGCCGGAGCAATCCACGGTGTCCTTGCCGGTCCGTGGGCGTCCGTGTAAGTCCGTGCGTGCCCATCCGTCTCATTGGTCCCATGGGTCTCATGGGTCTCATGGGTCCCATGGGTCCCATGGGTCCCATGGGTCCCATGGGTCCCATGGCCGCGAGGGAACGATGACGGTGAGGACCTAGGGGACCTAGAGGACGAATGGCGTTTCCAGGGTAAGGCACCCAAGACGGCGAGGGCGGCGGAGGAGGGGGGGCGGCGGCGGCGCCAGTCTTTTGTCATCAGCAGGAGAAGGCTGCCGGCAATCAGCACCGCGACGCCGATGGGGGCTTGGGGGCGGCGCCCCCAATGTTCTATAGCTTTACCCGCTGGCGGCGGGGCCGGGCAGGGGGGCCAATTGGGTCCAGGCTTCGGGGGACCAGGCGGGGTCGGTGGGGCCGCTGGCGGGCAGGAGCGGGGTGAGGCCGCACTGCCGCGCGAAGTAGGCATGGAAGGCCAGGGTCGGCGTCAATTCGGGATGGAAAATAGTGGCGAGGATGCCGGGGGCGGTGACGGCGGCAGTGGCGCCGCGCACTTCCAGCAGGACGCGCACGCCGGGGCCGACGCGGGTGATGACCGGGGCGCGAATAAAGGTCAGCGGCACCGGCTTGGGCGCCACCTCCGGCACGGTGGCGACCGTGTTGAAGCTGTCCAACTGGCTGCCGAAGGCGTTGCGGCGCACGGTGATGTCGAGCAGGCGGAGGTGCGGCGTCTCGCCCTCGATCTCATTGGCCAGCAGGATGGTGCCGGCGCAGGTGCCCCACATGTGCAGGCCGGCGGCGGCCCGGCGGCGGATGGCCGCGTCCAGGCCGAAAATGCGCAGCAACCGGCCGAGGCAGGTGCTTTCGCCCCCCGGCAGCACCAGCCCGGTCAGGGTGTCCAGCTCCTCCAGCGTCTTGACCCGGCGGGCCGGCACCCCGAGGCGCTTAAAGTGCCCCAAGTGTTCCACCACGCCGCCCTGCAGATCCAAAATGCCGATCATGATTGGTCTCGTGCCCCGCCCCCGGTTCGCGGGGAAGTTCGGGAAGGTAGTAGACAGAATATAGTAGACAGTAGGTAGTAGGTTAGAATGAAACGGGCGGGGGTGAATGATGGCGTGTGTGCGCTCGTACGTTCCAAAAATCCGCCCATTGCTGATTTCTACTATCTACTAACCTACTGTCTACTATCTACTTGTATTCATTCACCAGCCGCGGCTGGCTAGGCGTTCGGCTTCCGGAATGGTCTTCATTTCGATGCCGGGCATCGGCTCGCCCAGGTCCATGGAGGCTTCCAGCACCTTGGCGGGGTCGTTGAAATAGGCGGTGGCTTTGACGATGGCGCGGGCGCGCTTGGCCGGGTCGGCGCTCTTGAAGATGCCGGAGCCGACGAACACGCCATCGCAGCCGAGTTGCATCATCAGGGCGGCGTCGGCCGGGGTGGCGAGACCGCCGGCGGCGAAATTGACCACCGGCAGGCGGCCCAGTTCGCGCACCTGGCGGGCGACTTCCAGCGGCACGCCGTTGGTCTTGCAGAACGGCCCGACTTCCTCCTCGGGCAGGCTGGTGAGCTGGCGGATCTCGCGGTTCATGGCGCGCATGTGCCGCACCGCCTCGACCACGTTGCCGGTGCCCGCCTCGCCTTTGGTGCGGATCATGGCCGCGCCCTCGGCAATGCGCCGGGCGGCTTCGCCCAGGTTGCGGGCGCCGCAGACGAACGGGATGGCGAACTTGGTTTTGTCGATATGGCATTCCTCATCGGCGGGGGTGAGCACTTCGCTCTCGTCGATGTAGTCGATCTTGAGCGCCTCCAGCAACTGTGCCTCGACGAAGTGGCCGATGCGCGCCTTGGCCATCACCGGAATGGTCACGGCTTCCTTGATCGCCTTGATCAGTTCCGGGGCGGACATGCGGGCGACGCCGCCCTGTTTGCGGATGTCGGAGGGGACGCGTTCCAGCGCCATCACGGCGACCGCGCCGGCTTCCTGGGCGATCAGCGCCTGTTCGACCGTGGTGACATCCATAATGACGCCGCCCTTGAGCATTTGGGCGAGCTGGCTGTTGAGGCGGAAGCGTTCGGACTGGGGCGAGGTGCACATGGGGCGGGTCTCCAAAAGTGTCGGCGGGTGGGCGGAACGGTTACGGTTGGCGCAAATGACAATGTACTATAACAATTCTGACAAAAAACACAAATATTAATTTTGCTGCACAATAAATCATAATTGAATCGATACAATTAGGCGCGATCTGAAACGCCTTCGATTTGTCTTCGTGCTCTTCGTGACTTCGTGGTGAATCCGACCGGTTCCCTCTTTTTGGCGCGGGTTACGGGTTCTGGCGGGCCATCGCCGTGGTCCGGTAGCGGTGGGGAGTCAGGCCGGCGGCGTGGTGGAAACGGCGGGCGAAATAGCTGAGGTTGCGGAATCCGCAACGGCGGGCGAGTTCGCGGACCGGCAGGGCGGTTTCGCGCAGCAACCGGGCGGCGTGAGTGAGGCGCAGCTGGAGCAGGTACTGGACGGGCGACAGGCCCGCGGCCTCCCGGAAATGGCGTTCCAGCGAGCGGGGGGAGAGATGGGCCGTTTGCGCCAGCAGCGTCAGGGACAGGGTTTCCCCGTAGCGCTGTTCCAGCAGCGCGAACACGGCGTGCAACTGCTGGCGGCGGAGCGTGGCAGTGTCGGGGCTGCCGTCGTGTTCTGTGGCCAGCCGGCCCAGGCGTCCGAGCAGCTCCAGGGCCAGGCCGTTCAGCACGGTGGCGAAGCCCGGTGCCAGGCGGCGCAGTTCCACCTCCATTTCATGCACCAGGGCCAATGCGTGTTCCAGTTGGTCGGGGGCAAGTTGGAAGAGGCGCGGGGCGGCGAGGGTGGCCGTTGGTGCGGGGAAATGGGGGAAGAGCCGCCGGATGCCGGGATGGGCCGCCAGGGAACGCTGATGGTCGCGCAAAAAGTGCCGGCAGAGAAGGACATTGACCAGTTCCAACTGCTCCACATCCTGGAACCCATGCGTCTGCCGGCCGGAGAGCACCAACAGCTGGCCGGGGCGGAGGGGCTTGCGGAGTTCGCCGAACCGGTGCCAGCCCCGGCCGCGCAGGATGAAGACGATCTCGGTGAACTCATGCCGGTGCGGGGCGCAGTCGCTCTGCGCGTTCCGCTGCACCATGACCGGCAGGCCGGGGAGCCGGAAAATAAACTCGTCGCGCCACAGGCTGAGCTGGTCGGAGTGGGGGATGGCGACGGGCTGAAGATGGGGTAAAGTTGTCGGCATAGTGTTATTTATTGTCGCAATCGTGCGTGGAATGGCATGGCGGTAATGTATATGTTGAAGATGTCTTAGTTAGTGCAATGTCATGCGGCAGGTGAAGCCGCGCCAGCCGGGAACCGGGCTGGCGCTTTTGAGTGTCGCCGGCTTGACGGCGCTTTCATACTGTATTGAAGCGTGTGACTTGGGAAATCAGTATGAAAGCGGTGTCGAGCCACCGCCACTCTAGAGGTTCCGGCTGTGGCCGGAACCAGTCAATAACCTGTCTGTTTTGCTATTACGTTCACACAAAGGAGATGCTGACCAATGAAGCTCAATCTCAAGGACTACCGCGACAAGGTGCTTGGCTGCTGGATGGGCAAGAACATCGGCGGCACGCTCGGGGCGCCGATGGAATGGCGGCGGCAGGTCAACGCGGTCAGTTTCTACACCCAGGACCTGAAGGGCGACCCCCTGCCGAACGACGATCTGGACATCCAGTTGCTGTGGCTGGTGGCGCTGGAGGAGAAGGGGATCGACCTTGACGCCCGGCTGCTGGCCGAATACTGGTGTCTGTACGTGACCCCGCACTGGTCCGAGTACGGCACGGCCAAGATCAATTTGCGTTCCGGGCTGCCACCGCCCTTGTCCGGAACCTCGGAAAACCTGTTCAAGGACAGTTGCGGCGCCTTCATCCGTTCCGAGATCTGGGCCTGCGTCTGCCCCGGCAATCCGCAGCAGGCGGCGCGCTATGCCTATGAGGACGCGATTTTGGACCATGGCAACGGCGAAGGCACTTATGCCGAGGTCTTCTGTGCCGCCTTGGAAGCCGCCGCCTTTGTCGAGAATGACTTGCGCAAATTGATCGACATCGGCCTGTCGTTCATTCCGCCCGACTGTGGCGTGGCCAAGGCGGTGCGGTGTGCGCGGCAGTGCCAGGGCGAAGGCAAGACGTGGCAGGAGGCGCGCGACGAGGTGTTGCGGCTGTACCGCGGCAGCACGTTCTTTCACATTCCCGCCTGCATCAGCGATGAGGATCGGAAGAAGGGGTTTGATCAGGGGCAGTTGGGTTGGGACGTCCCGTCCAACCTCGGCATGCTGGTGATCGGGCTGTTGTACGGCGAGGGCGATTTTGCCCAGTCCGTCTGTATCGCGGTGAATTGTGGCGAGGACACCGACTGCACTGGCGCCACTGTGGGTTCCATCTTCGGCATCCTGCACGGCATCACCGCGATTCCGGAAAAATGGATCACCCCGATCGGGCGCAAGATCAAGACCGCCTGCCTGAACCTGGGCGAACTGGGCTATTTCGGCAACCAGTTGCCGCAGGACGTGGACGACATGACCCGGCGCACCGAGCGGATCGCCCGCCAGGTGACGCTGCGGTATTCACCCCAGATCGAGCTGGTGGAGGACGGGGCCACCGATCTCACCGGGTTTGATCCGGCGCGGCTGTTTGCCACCAGCGAGCCGCGGTACCTGGACGAGCTCTATTTCTGCCTGAACGGGCCGGTGTACACCTTCGACTTCTTCCGGGTCGCCGTGGATTACGGCCCGGACGGCGCGGCGGTCCGCAACGGCGAAGCCAAGACGGTGAAGCTCAAGGTGTGGAACCGCTACAAAGTGCAGACCGAACTGCACGTCAAGTGGTACGCCGCTGGCGGCTGGGAGATTGGTCCCCAGGCCACGGGGCGGACGCTCAACCTCGGGTTCCATTTGGGGCGTGGCATCAACGAGCTGACCTTCACCCTGAAGGCGGCCGCGGTGCCGGCGGCGGTGAACCGGCTGGTGGTGGAGCTCACCAGTCCCGGCCGGCCGCTGGTCATGCTGGTCCCGGTGGTCCTGCGGGACGGCAACCTGGCGGACACGCCGCCCGCCTGAGGGAACGTGACACCGGCAATCCTGCCTGTGCCGCGGCGTTCCGCAAGGCCGTGGCGTTGAATGACGGATGGCGGCATTCTGTTTCCGGTATCGATTGCAATCGGTCGCGGTCGATTGCGGCCGATCGCAATCGATGGCGCTCGGATTGAGCTACGGGGCGGCGGTCCGGCGGCTGGCGTCTGGCCACAAACACGTTTTTCCCGTCAACCGCGTCGACCCGCGTCATCCGCAATAAAAAACCAGGGACGGGCAAGATTGCTCGTCCCTGGTTTGTGAACCGTGGTGCCGGCGAACTCTGGCCCCCCGGTGGGGAATCACATGGCGAGGATGGCTTCGCGGTTGTCGATCAGGCTGAGATCGCCGCGGCTGATCACCTCGTAGTTGGCTTCCAGGCCGGCGAGGGCGTCGAGGATGAAACGCTCGGCGACCACCTCGCGGGTTTTGTCGGCCAGGGCGCCCTTGAGCATGAGATAGCCGCACAGGACGGTCGTCTCCATTTCGCACAGGCGGCGGGCCATCAGGTCGAAGAATTCGGGATCTTTCTTGGCGTCGACGATCTTGACGGCGCGCTGCAACTTCTCGTGCGCCATGTCGACGGCGCTGGCCAGGCGGCGCAGCTTGCCCTCGTAGGGCAGGCGGCTGAACTCGGCCATGATCGGGTCGAGGACGCGGAGCATGACGCCGCCGATGGCGGCCACGTACTGGAGCTGGGTGGTGCCTTCGTAGATATTGGTGATGCGGGCGTCGCGGTAGTAGCGCTCGGCCGGGAAATCCTTCATGAACCCCGTGCCGCCGTGGATCTGGATGGTGTTGTAGGCGGCGGAGTTGGCCAGCTCGGTCAGGTAGGCTTTGCAAAGCGGGGTCAGAACGGCCGCGATTTTGCTGTAGGCCTTTTCCTTCTGCTTCAGTTCGGGGGTCACGGCTTCGGCGTGTTTGCACGCCTCGTCGGCATTGTCGCGCAGGTCCACCCACTTGGTGGTGAAATAGAGGAGGCTGCGGCCGGCCAGGATGCGGGCGCGGTCGGCCACCAGCATTTCATAGACGGCCGGGAACTTGATGATGGCTTTGCCGAACTGTTCGCGCTCCTTGGCGTACTTGAGGCCGCAGCGCCAGGCGGCTTCGGCGGTGCCGAGGGCCTGGGCGCTGATGGCGACGCGGGCGCCGTTCATCAGGCTCATGACATAGCGGGTGAGGCCGCGGCGGCGGTCGCCGACCAGCTCGGCGGGGACGTCGTTGAATTGCAGTTCGCAGGTGGGGGAACCGTGGATGCCGAGCTTGTTCTCAATGCGGCGGACCAGCAGGCCCGGACCGCGCTCGCAGACGAACATGGACAGGCCGCGGCCGTCCTTGGTGCCTTCTTCGGAGCGGGCCAGCACCAAGTGTACTTTGGCGCAGCCGTTGGTGATGAACCGCTTCATGCCGTTGAGGAACCACTGGTTGGTATCCTTGTCGAAACGGGCCTTGAGCTGGACTGCCTGGAGGTCGGAACCGGCTTCGGGTTCGGTGAGGGCCATGGCGCCGTCCACTTCGCCGGAGCAAAAGCGGGGAAGATGGAGCGCCTTCTGTTCGTCCGAGGCGAACTTGCTGATGGTTTCGGCGATGTCCTGAAGGCCGAACAGATTCTGCAGGGAGGTGTCGGCGCGGGAGACCATTTCGGTCATCATGGTATAGACGGTGACCGGGAAATTAAGGCCGCCGTACTGGCGCGGCAGCATGACGCCGAGCACCTGGGCCTTGGCCAGGTCCTTGAGGTTTTCCTGGGTGCCCTTGGCATAGGTGACCACGCCATGCTCCAAGTGGCAGCCTTCCTCATCAACGTCGGCGGCGCGCGGGGCGATGTTCTCGCCGCAGATTTCGCCGACCATGGTCAGCACCTTGTCGTAGCTGTCCAAGGCATCGGCCAGGTCCACGGGCGCCTCGGGGAAGCGTTCGGTCTGCCGGTAGTCGTTTTCGCGATCACGAACGACCTCGTCCAAGCCGACCGTCGTCAGGTTGAACTTGATGTCGGGATTGTCGCAGTAGAAATTTTCCGGCATGTGTGGAACCCTCAATACGGTTGCGAGTGAAAATCGGTGTAACGTTTTCGGAACACCGAACATTCAACATCGAACATCCAACGTCCAAGGCCCAGCCAAACCGGGCTATGGTTAATTAAACTTCATCCTGTGTTGGGCGTTCAACGTTGAATGTTCAATGTTCTTGGCTAATTCAGCCGTGGCCTTTGTAGGCCTTGACGAATTTGGGGAGGACATCCTCGACGCGGCCGACGATGCCGTAATGGGCGATGGAGAAAATCGGCGCGGCCGGGTCATGGTTGATGGCGATGATCTTGGCGCTTTCGGCCATGCCGGCGCGGTGCTGGACCGAACCGCTGATGCCGCAGGCGATGTAGAGGCGCGGGCGGACGGTGACGCCGGTCTGGCCGACCTGGTGGTCGTGGTCGATCCAGCCCGCATCCACGGCGGCGCGGGAGGCCGCGACTTGGGCGCCGATGGCCTCGGCGAATTTCTTGACCAGGGCGAAGCCGTCCTTGCTGCCCATGCCGTAACCGCCGGAGACGATGATTTGGGCACCCTTGAGGTTGACGCTCTTCTCTTCTTTGAAGCGTTCGATGATTTGGAGCAGGCAGTCGGCCTCATCCAGTTCAACCTTGATCGCGGTGACGTCGCCTTTGCGGCCGGGCTTGGCCTCGCTCATCTTCATCACGCCTTCGCGCACCGTCACCATTTGCGGGTCGTCCCAGGAGTTGACGATGGTGGCGATGATGTTGCCGCCAAAGGCCGGGCGGATCTGCATCAGCTTGTTGGGCAGGGTTTGGCCGCTGGCCTTGTCCTCAAAGGAATCAATCCGCAGTTCGGTGCAGTCGGCGGTGAGGCCGGCAAGCTGTTTGGAGGCGACCCGCGGGGCCAGGGAGCGGCCGGCCACGGTGGCTCCGAACAGGATGATGTTCGGCTTGTGCTTTTTGATCTGCTCGATGATCACCTTGGTGTAGGGGATCGGCGAGTATTGGTTCAGGCGCGGGTCCTCGGCGAGGAAGACATTGTCGACGCCGAGAGAATGGAGGGTGGGGCAGAGGCCCTTGACGTTGTGGCCGAGGAGCAGTGCCTCGACCTTGGTGCCGAGGGTGTCGGCCAGTTCGCGGCCCTTGCAGACCAGTTCCAGGCTGACGTCGGCAATCTTGCCGCCGTCCTGCTCGATGAACACCCAGACATTGCCGATTTTCTTGCTCATGCGCGGTGCCGCCTTTCAGGAGAGAATGTGTTCCGCGACCAGGTCGTGGACCAGGCCCTTGATCCCGTCTTCGGTGGGCGGGATGTCCTTGTAGGTACCGCCGGCCAGGACGACGCTCTGGATGTTCTTGACCTTGGTGGGAGAGCCGGGAAGACCGATGCGGTTGGGATCGGCGCCGATGTCGGCGGCGCTCCATTCGTGGATCCACAGATTGCTCTTTTTGAGCCGCTTTTCCTCTTCGGCCAGGCGGTTGGCGTCCTCGTAGTCGGCGCCGCCGGACTTGGCCAGCAGCTCCGAGCGGGTGACGGCCTTCTTGTATTGCATCAGGCGCTTGGCGCCGGCCGGTCGCGGGGTGTTGGCGTCGATCACGGTGAGCAGGGCGGGGAGCGGGGTTTCGACGACTTCGAAGCCGCCGTCAATCTGGCACTTGGCGCGCAGTTTGCCGCCCTTGACGTCCCGGATTTCCTCGACATAGGTGAGTTGCGGGATGTCCAGCTTTTCGGCCAATTGCGGGCCGACCTGGGCGGTGTCGCCGTCAATGGCCTGGCGGCCGCAGAGAATGACGTCGAACGTGCCGACCTTCTTGGCGGCGCAGGACAGGGTGTAACTGGTGGCCAGGGTGTCGGCCCCGGCGAACTTGCGGTCGGTGATGAGGATGGTCTCATCGGCGCCCATGTAGAGAGCGTGACGCAGGATGTTGGCAGCCGTGGGCGGCCCCATGGTGGCGACAATGACCTTGCCGCCGAAACGCCCGCGAAGCTCCAGCGCCATCTCCAGCGCGTTCAAGTCTTCGGGGTTAAAAATGGCCGGAAGCGCGGCGCGGTTGACCGTGCCGTCATCCTTCATGGCTTTGCCGGTCACGTTCTTGGTGTCCGGCACCTGCTTGGCAAAGACCAGAATTGTCAGGCCCACGGTTCGCCTCCTGAATCCAGGCACAAAAAAATGGTAGCGGGGACCGGGCTCGAACCGGTGACCTGCGGATTATGATTCCGATGCTCTACCAACTGAGCTACCCCGCCGCCGGAGAAAGAGCGAGTACTATAACGTGGGGTTATGCCGGGTCAAGAGGGGCGTTGGTGGCCAAGCCTAGTGAAGTTACATGAAACGTGAAGACGTGAAGCGTGAACGAGGGTTCGCTATGTCTTGCCACGATTACCCGGCATGCGAACAGCAAGGCTCAAGCCGGCGGGCAAGGACCCACACGGAGAAAATGACAACCCGAACGCAACACCCGCCTCCCCGGGGGGGGGCGGGTGCTGTTGGTCGTTAAGTCACGGTTTGGGCTGGAAGGTCAGATCGGCCCATCACCGAAGGGATAAACATGGTTTTCGCCATGAATCTCCCACCAGATGTATTTGCCGTTTGCCGAATACGGCTTGGCCGCTTTGTAGACTTTGTCTTCCGTGGCCTGCCGGACCTCCTCGCAATCCGTTGAGCACTCGGGGCAGTACGGATCGGGCTTGATATTCAGATTGAGCCTCTTGAAGGACACCGTGGCGGCCAAGGTCTCGCTGGGATCATGATAGCCATCGCTGGCGTCCGCGCACTCGAGTCCGCCATCGAGGAGGAGTTCGCTTTTGCCGTCCTTCCCGACCTCGATGTCACACTTGGCGATGGTGCCATCCAGGGTCAGGATGTTTGACGGCCCTTTGGTGCTGTACTTCTCGCGGGTCCCGGCCAGCACGAACTTGATCCGTTGCGAGGTGGCGTAGCCATTGCTCCAGTTGCCCTCGAGATCCGGGTACGGCAGATGGGTCTCGATGCAGACCCCGACATTGCCGCCACCGAAGCAATAGCCCTCGACATTATCGATGCCGTCTTCATCGTCCAATGGATCATAGATGGCGTAGAAGACTTCTTTGGAGCGCTTGTTGATCAGCCACAGATAGGCCTGCTCAATCTCGAACGGGCAGATCGGGCACAGGATCACGTCATAGCACAAGACCAGATAGGCATCGTACTTGACCGGGAAGTTGTACCAGTCGTTGCAGTTGGTGTTGTCTTCGTCCAGGTTGGAGAAGTTGACCCAGTCGAATTTCACATCGACCGTGCCTTTGAACGACGTGGTGACGTCGTACGCCATGGCGGTGCCAGCGAGTGCCAGGACCGCGCATACGGTTAAGAAGGTTTTCATCTTCTTGCCTCTTTGGTTTTATGGACCTTTGAGTTGCGAAAAACCAGAACCTTCACTCATCGGACAACGGAGCCCACGGGGCTCCCCTCCTTTGCGGAGGCATGTGCCGCGTTTCATCGTCTGTTACGGCCCTCCTTTCTTGGCGCGGCTGACCCGCGTTCAAACGGCAGGCCTGGTCGTGTCGAAATCAAGGGGGCGGCGTTCCAAAAGACGGTGTCATGCCGGTCGTTGCCGGCTCCGTGACTTGGCGCGGCTCCCCTAATACCCACGCATTGATTCTATAATACCCCGCCAACTTTTGGAAAGCAAATTTGCGCAACCGCCGGGTGCATGACAGAGTGTGTCGGTTGGGAACCCCCTTTTTCAAAAGGGTGGCCCCAACATCGTCCGACAAAACGGTCCTGCGACCCCAACCGTCGGCCGCCGGGTCAGGCGGTTTCGGCGCCGGCGGATGGCGTGACGGCGATGAATTCCGGGGTGATGTCTTTGGCGCGGCAGAAGGCGTCGATTTGTTTCCTCACGGCCGCGGCCTGTTCCTTCCGCACCATGACGATGGCGCACCCGCCGAACCCGCCGCCGGACAGGCGCGCGCCGGGCGCGCCGGCCGCGCGGGCGGCGGCGACGACGACGTCCAGTTCGGGGCAGGAATTTTCAAAGTTTTCGATGGAGCTCTGGTGCGACTCGAACAGCAACTGCCCGAACGCCTTGAGGTCCCCCTGGCGGATACTTTCCATGCCGCGCTCCACCCGGTCGATTTCGCCGACGACATGGGCGGCGCGGCGGGCCGCGCCGGCATCGATCCGGCCCCGGTTTGCCGCGAACTCCGCCGGGGAGACATCCCGCAGGGCGGTGACGGGATGGGGCAGGAGTTTCGCCAGTTGCGCGGCGGCCTGTTCGCAGCGTTCGCGCCGCTCATTGTACGGCGAGGCGGCCAAGCTGTGCTTGACGTGCGGGTTGACGACCAAAAACTCAATGTCCTCCGGCAACACCACGGATGACACTTCCAAGGTCCGGAAATCCGAGTGGATGAGGCCGTGGCCGATGCCAAAAATGCTGGAAAACTGGTCCAGCAACCCGCATTTGCTGCCCGCGAACTGATGTTCCGCCTTTTGGCAGAGGCGGGCGATCTCTTTTTTGTCGAGGGTGACGTTGAGAATTTTCAGCACGGCATACGCCGCGGAGACTTCGAGAGCGGCGGAACTGGAGAGGCCGGAACCCAGGGGCACCACGCCAAGCGAGGTGCAGTCGAGGCCGTCAATTTTCCGCCCCAGATGTTCTTGAATAAAATAGAACACGCCCTTGACATAATTGCCGCTGCCGATGCCAGTGACTTTGCTGGCGTCCGTGAGGTCGAAGCTGGCCCGTTGATTGGCGTCGGCGGCAAACAGGTGAATGCCGGGGCGGGCGGAACGGGAGATGCAGAAGCCGTGGCCCAAATCGATGGCGGCCGACAGCACGGTGCCGGCGTTGTAGTCGGTGTGATTGCCCAGCACTTCGATCCGGCCGGGGGCCCACGCCATGCTTTCCGGCGCGGTGCCGAAATTTTCGAGATGGGCGGCCGCGGTTTTTTTGATGACGGCGGTCTTATTCATAAGATGATCCCTCTAGTCTGAATTATTCATTGTCATTTGAATTAACCGCGAAAGAACGCAGAGAGCGCGAAAGAAAAATTCGGACAGGCAATTTCTTTTGCGATCTTTCGCGTTCTATCGTGGTGAATACGCATTAAAATCCATCGGTACCGTTCCATTTTCTTTCCGAGCCCGGAACGTCAGTGACGGGTCAAAAAGGTTGCGGTCGCCCCAAAGCAGTGGATTTTTTTCTGAGCGGTCACTTTATGCTAATTTCCCTTATTTGCAATGGTTGAAGCGGTAAAACCGCGCTACAGTGACGCCATGCACCGACGACTGGGATGGCAACACGGGATGGGGGCGCTGAGGGCGGCATTGGCCGCACTGGCGCTGGTGTGGCCGGCCATGGCTGGTGATGCCGCTGCCACTTCCGGTTCCGCCACTCCGGTGGTTTTTCTGCCGCACTGGATTCCCCAGGCCCAGTTTGCGGGTTATTATCTGGCGGAGAGCAAAGGGTTTTACCGCCAGGAGGGGCTTGCGGTCAAGGTGCTGGAGGGGGGGGTGCGGCAGCCGCCGGACCGCGCATTGGCGGAGGGCAAGGCGGATTTTACCAGCCTGTTCTTGAGCACCGCGGTGGTGTGTCGGGCGGAAGGGCTGCCGCTGGTCAACTTGGCGCAGCTGATGCAACGCTCGTCGTTGCTGCTGGTGGCGCGCAAAAGTTCGGGTATCCGGCGGCCCGAGGATCTGAATGGGCGCAAGGTGAGCCTATGGTCGGGCGGTTTTGAAGTGCAGCCGCGGGCCCTGTTCCGCAACCGCGGCATTCAGCCGCTGATCGTGCCCCAAGGCAGCACCATCAACCTTTTTCTGCGCGGCGGGGTGGATGCGGCCTCGGCCATGTGGTACAACGAATACCATCTATTACTGGCGGCCGGGCTGGAAGAGAAGGAATTGACCATTTTTCGTTACGACCAGTTCGATCTCAATTTCCCGGAGGATGGCATTTATTGCCGGGAGGACTTGTGGCGGCAACGGCCGGCGGTCTGCCGTGCCTTCGTGCGGGCGTCCCTGGAGGGGTGGCGTTACGCCTTCGCCCATCCGGAAGAGGCGCTGGATGAGGTGATGCGGCGGGCCGCCAACGCCCCGACCAACCGGGCGCATCAGCGCTGGATGCTGGAACGGATGCGCGATCTCATGGACCCGGCGGCCGGTGCCGCTGTCTTTGGACGTCTGCGTCGGGCGGATTACGACCGCGTCGCCGGCGAATTGCAACGGGCCGGCGCGCTCAAAACCATTCCCGACTGGAGCGGGTTCCATGCCGATTTGGGATCGGATTAAGGTGCGCCCCGGGCTGGCGCTCAAGATGGAACTGGCGCTGCTGACCGGTGCCGGCCTGACCCTGGCGGCCACCGTGGCGCTGAGCTGGTGGCAGGCCCGGCAGATGATTGCCACCGATCATGACGAAAGCATGGCCAGTCTGTCCGCCGGCATGGTTGCCCGCATCGGCAACCGTCTTGCCAGCGTGGAACCGGTGCCCCGCTATCAAGCCCTCCAACTGTCGGACACCTGCCCGTCACGGGAGCAGTTGGTCGTCATGGGCCGACGTGCTCTGGAGTCCACGCCGGAGGCGTTTGGCTGCTCCGTCACCCAGGATCCAGACGCGTGTTCCGGTGATCAGGCGGGGGTTGTTTACTGTCACCGGGAAGGCCAGGCCGTCCACGAGGAATGGCTGCCCGTCAAGAGCCACTATTATCCGGTCATGGACTGGTATCAGATTCCGCGGGAATTGGGGCGGCCGGTGTGGAGCGAACCGTTTTATGACGAGGCCACCGGCGTCATCTTGAGCACCTTTGCCGTGCCGTTTTTTCATCGCGCCGCCGATGGCCGGCAGACGGTGGCCGGCGTGGCGGCCTGTGTGGTCAATCTGGACCGGCTGAGGAAGATCGTGGACAGCTTGGGGCGGAGCCGTGGCTGCACCGCGTTCCTTCTCTCGTCCACCGGCGTTTTTGTCACCCATCCGAATACCCGCCTGATCATGCGGGAGAGCATCTTTAGTTTGGCGGAAAGCAGCGGTGATCTGGGGCTGCGCCGGATTGGCAAGGAGATGATCCGCGGCGGTCAGGGGGTGGTGCGGGTCGAGAATCCGCGACTGGGCCCCTCGGGGCGGTTGTATTTCGCGGCCTTGCCGCAGCAGGGCTGGTCATTGGGCTTAATTTATCCGGACCGGGAGCGTGATGCCGAATTGAAGGTGCTGACCCTGCGTCAGACGGGCATCGCCGCCACCGGCCTTGGACTGCTGGTGCTGCTGGTCGTCTGGGTTGCCCGTGGCATTACCCGCCCCCTGCGGGCCTTGGCGCTGGTCACGCCCGAGCTGGCCCGCGGCAATCTGCGGGTGGTGGTGCCGGAGATTCGCTCCCATGACGAGATTGGCGACCTGGGCCGTTCGTTTAAGGCGATGACCGCCAGCCTGGCCTCTCTCACCGGTCAGGTCAAGGGCGCCAGCCTGCAATTGGTCGCCACCGCCACCGAGATCGCCGCCACCTCGCGGCAGCAGGAGGCCACCATCAGCGAGTTTGGCGCTTCCACCACCGAGGTGGCGGCCGCCGTGTGCCAGATTTCCGCCACCGCCCGTGAACTGGCCAAGACCATGGAAGGGGTCACGGAAGTGGCCGGTACCACCCAAAAACTGGCCGCCACTGGTGGCGGCAATCTGCGGGCCATGGAGGAATCCATGCGTCGTCTGGCCGTGGCCACCGGCGCCATTTCCCAAACCCTGGGCGGTCTGTTGGGCCGCGCCGAGGCCATCACCGGCCTGATCACCACGATCACCAAGGTGGCCGACCAGACCAATCTCCTGTCACTCAATGCCGCCATCGAGGCGGAAAAGGCGGGGCCCGCCGGCCGCGGTTTTGTTATCGTGGCCCGTGAGATTCGCCGTCTGGCCGACCAAACCGCCGTTGCCACCCTCGACATCGAGAAGACCGTTCGTGAAATGCAGGACGCCGTTTTGGCCGGGAGCAAGGAAATGGCGGCGTTCGCCGTCGAGGTGGACCAGGATGTCCACACCGTGCGGGAAACCGGCGGCCAGCTCGCCCGCATCCTGGAACAGGTGGACCAGTTGCTGCCCCGGTTCGACACCGTCAATGACGGCATGCGCGCCCAGGCCGCCGGCGCCGAACAAATTCATTTGGCCATGGACCAGCTCAACACCGGCGCCCGCCAGACCAGCGAATCGCTGCGCCAGTTCAAGAGCGCCACCGCCGACCTGCAGGCCGCTGCCGGTTCCTTGCAACAGGAAATCTCCCGCTTTGAGACCTGAGGCGGATCAGCACAGACACGCACGGACCAACACGGACAGTCACGGACTGGCACCCTGTAAGATTTAAATCGAGCCAGCCAGTTGCAACATCGTAAGGTACCCCTCAACCGCCAAACCCCTCAACCGCTCAACCGCTCAACCCCTCAACCCCTCAACCACCCAACCATGCCTACCGCCTCCCCTCTTGCCGCCCAACTCCGTCTCTATCTGGCCACCGACCGGGCGCTGATGCGCGGCCGCGACTGGGGCGAGGTGATTGCCGCGGCCGTGGCCGGTGGCGTCACCGCCGTGCAACTGCGCGACAAGGAGGCGTCCGCCCGCGAACTCTACGAACTGGCGGTGCGCCTGCTGTCCCTGACCCGGCGCCTCGGGGTGCCGCTGCTCATCAACGACCGGCTCGACGTGGCACTGGCCGCGGACGCCGACGGCGCCCACCTGGGCCAGGACGACCTGCCACTGGCGGCGGCGCGCCGTCTGGCTCCGGGTAAAATCCTCGGCTGCTCGGTGAACACCCCCGAACAACTGGCCGCCGCCGAGGCGGCTGGCGCCGATTATGCGGGACTCGGCGCGGCTTTTGCGACCAGCACCAAAAACGACGCCCCGCCGGTGCTGGGCCTGGACGGCGTAGCGCGCCTGACCCGGGCCGCCCGCATTCCCTGCGTGGCCATTGGCGGCATTACCGCGGCCAATGCCGCCGGCCTGCTGGCCAGCGGCGCGGCCGGTGTTTGCGTCATCAGCGCCATTCTCGGCTCCGCTGACCCCCGTGCCGCCGCTGCCGCGTTGTGGCGTGCGTTGCCGGCCGACCGGTAACGCCCGCCACCGTTATCCGACCTGTCCGACCTGTCTGAGTGGTCTGAGTGGTCTGAGTGGTCTGAGTGGTCTGAGTGGTCTGAGTGGTCTGAGGCGGCAATGGTCGCGGTGGTTATACCGCGTTAGGGTGAGATCTTATACTGCGTTAGGATGAAAAATTAACTTTTTTGCAACCGCAGATTGACGAATATTGAGGTCCGAATAACGAAGGAAATCCGATGAAGAACAGCAACAACCTCAAGATTCTGCGGTTCAACATTCGGCAATCTGCTGTTTAATTCATTTTACACTAACGCGGTATAATTACCTTCAGCCTACAGCCTAACGCCGTACACTACTCGGCGGCGGCCTGGTCGAGGGTGCGGGCGAGGGCGGGGTCCAAGGCCTGGCTGCGGCGCCGGCTGTCGGCGGCGAGAGTCAGGAATAAGTCCCATGTGCGATGTTCGGCGGCGAAGGCGCGGGTCGTGGAGTCGAGGCCGGCCACGGCGTCAAGCTTGGTGGCAACGCGCCGCTGGCGTTCGGCGGCGGCGGCGAATTCCTGGCGGGCGACGCGGAGTTCGCGATGGCTGCGGGCGGTGTCGCCGTTGGCCAGGGCCTTGAGGGCGGCCATGTGTTTGGCAAGGGCCGGCTGCATCAGCGGGGGGGCTTCGGCGGCCAGCAGAACCAGTTCGTGGATACGCGTCTCCATGGCGGCGGCATCCACTTGCAATCCGTCTCTCATGGCTTGGGGAAGCTCGTCTAGGGCGATCCCCGCCGCGGCTGAACCGGCGGGGGCGCCGCGTCCGGGAATCACCACGGGAAAGGTTTCGATGGCGCTGATGCGGGCGGCGATTTCATCAACGGTCAGGCGCGCGGAGGTGCGGCGGGCCAGGGTGCCCACTTCGCGCTCTGCCCACGCCGACAGGGAATCGTTGGGCTGGAATTGGCGGGCGGCGGTCAGCAGCAGGGCTTCAGCCGGGGCATGACCGGCGGCCTGCAACTCCAGCAGGCGCGCGAACGGGGCCGGCTGGCCCGGCCTGGCGCCCCGGTCGATCACGACCGCCAACCCCAGGCAATAACGCCCGTAGAGCAGATAGGGCATGGGAAATTCGGGTGACACGGGGGTGGTAACCAGGGCGGCGGGATCGGGGAATGGACCACCGGTGCGGGGCAGGCGCGGCAGGCGCAGGCCGGCGGGTGATACGCCGGGACTGCCGTCATCTTCCAGCACCTGTGCTACCAGCGCGGCGGCCAGCCAGTCGGGGACGGTGGCCGGTCCGGTCCCGCCTTCCGGTTGCCGGGCCAGTTTGGGGTCGGTCAGCGCTTGTCGGATCAGGCCATGGGCCAGCGCCTGGGCCGTGATCATGAGCGGCGCATCCAGGCCCACGACCACTAAGCCGGTGGCGTTCGCGGGGATGACCGCCGTGCCGGCCGTCAGGCGGATGCGCAGGGGGTGTGCGGGCGCCACCCGGCCGCGCAAGAGCCCGGCCAGTTCGCCCGTCAAGGCGTCCCCCATCTCCTTCACCAGTTGGGCCGCTTGCGGATCCGGCGCCGGTGTTTCCACCTCCAGCCAGCCGGCCGCCGACCCCCGCCAGGGCAGGATCGCCAGTGCCAGCATTAAGATTAACCTGTTCCGTGTCATGAAAGGTAGAATTGTGGAAGGTAGAATGTAGGAGGTAGAATGTAGGAGGTAGTAGACAGCTTGCAAAACGCCATTGTGCCGGCGGTACATTCGGTGTTCGGTCTTGTAGCAAAGCGATTGCATCGCGCTCTTCGAGCCGCACGTTTTCGATCTGGCGGGCTGCAAGCCCTTTGCTACACTAATATTCTCTCGCCAAGATCGCAAAGTTCGCCAAGAAAGCCCCACAATGTCGAGCCAATCCGAGCCGCGAACGAAGCGACCGCAGGGAGCGGGAGTGACCGGTCAAAGAAAAAAGCTGAAATAAATATTCGGATTTTATTTCTGTTTTCTGCTTTCTTAATTTCAGCTTTTACGTTGACCCGTCACTGACGTTCCGGGCTCGGAAGGAAAATGTCGAATATCGAATACGGAATGTCGAGTGCTGAAGGATCGGTTTCACGTCGATATTCTGCGGTTCAAAATTCGTCACTCTGCGGTTTCTTAGAAATGTTTGGCCTTGAGGGCTTGGATGGTCTTCAGCAGATCCACGGCGCGGCGCAGGGGACGATCACGGTCGGGAAAGGCACGGAACCGGTCGTTCGTGAGGCCGGCGGTGGTTTCGGAGGTGCTGGCGTCATCGCAACTCACCTCGGGGGTGAGCGGGTGGGCGGGCATGGCGTGACCGTCCACGTTTTTGACCGGTCGCGGCAGCCAAAGCCGGTCACGGTTGGGCAGGCGGACCGGTTCAAGCGAGGCGAAGCAGCCGCGGCTGGGCCGGCCGACCAGCACGGCGCCTTGGGGGGCGGCGGCGATCAGGACGGCGGCGATTTCGGCGGCGCCCACCGTGTCCGGTCCGATCAGAAGCACGCGCAGGGCATTGATTTGAGTGACGGCTTGCGCCAGTGCCTTGGCCGCGGGCAGGTCGCCGCCGCTGGCGAACCGCAGATCCAGGATCAGGGCGATCGGGGCGCCGTCCGGTTCACCGGCGGCCGCCGCCCAGGCCTTGGTCAGCGCCTCGGCCACGCCGGGGCCGGGATGGTTGACGGGAACATACGCATACCGCCGGTCCAGACGCACCAGGGTGCCGGTGTCCCAGGGGTCGGGCCGGCTGTCCTCCCGACCGTCGGCGGCCGCGGCTGTCTCGTAGCGCGCGCCACAACCAATGCCGCTTAGGAGCCCTTGCAGAAGCTGGTTCCTGACCATTTCGTCGCGGGGATTCACCAGTCCTTCCCGCTCCAGCACGTCCACGGCCTGCAGCAGCGCGGTCCGCAACGGATCCGTGCCGGCCGCTTTTTCCGTCTTTCCGTCTTGCCGTTCTTCCGTCTGCTGCGGCCCAGCGGCCGTCGCGGCATCCGCCAGGGCTGGCGCCAGCGCCAAGCCGGTGGCCAAGGCTGCGTTCACCGCACGCCCAAGCACAACGGCATGCCACCACTGGCCGCAACCGATGGCAATCGACCGCAGTCGGTCACGGTCGTGAAGCAGGAAACACACCGCGGTTCTCAAAACACCGCCCATCCGTCGCCACCTTTCGTTCCGGGTCTTCAGCCGTCGCGGCCGCCCCTCGCCAGCCAGCCGGCATACGGCTTCCGTCCGTGTCTCTCAACCACCCAGCGTCGCCTGCAACTCGGCATCGGCCTGGGCGACCTTCTCCCGCTGTTTTTTGCGGAAGGCGTCGAGCTTGGCGGCCAGGGCGGGATCGGCCAGCGCCAGCATCTGCACCGCCAGCAGGCCCGCATTGGTGGCGCCGCCGGAACCGACGCCCACCGTGGCCACCGCAATGCCGCCCGGCATCTGCACGGTGGCCAGCAGCGCGTCCAGGCAGTTGAGGGCGCCGCCCTCGACCGGAATGCCGATTACCGGCAGCGTGGTGTGCGCGGCCACCACCCCGGCCAGGTGCGCGGCCCCGCCGGCGGCGGCCACGATCACCTTCAGGCCATTGGCGGCGGCGCCAGTGGCGAATTCAGCCACCGTTGCCGGGGTGCGGTGCGCCGACATCACCCGCACGCTGTGCGGCACGCCGAAATCCTTCAGCACGTCCAGGGCTCCCTGAATCTTGGGCAGGTCCGATTTGCTGCCCATCAACAAAGCCACGAGCGGTTGCATGCGCGTATTCTCCGGAAGTTATGATCGACCCCAATGCCCCATAACATAATCGGTTCCGACCCGGCAGCCGGCCCTGCGGGAACTATGACATGTATGTTGGGGCCACCCTTTTGGAAAAGGGTGCTCCCCAAGCCCCTTCCTAAAACTTTTGTATCCTAAACCGGAGGGCGCTTTCGCCACAAGCTCTCACGCACCAATGCGCAGATGTTTGCCAGAATCGCTTGTGGCGGAAGCGCCCTCCGCGTTTTAAGGCACAAACAGGTTTGACGGAGGGTTTGGGAACCGCCTTTCCTCAAAAGGGGGTTCCCAACTGCGTGTGTCTTGGCTCCGGCGCGTGTCCCGCGGCGGTCCGGATTCGCATTATCTTATCTCCTTGCACGGAAGAAAGGGTCTCCCATGAATCTTTTGCACAACGACCATGCCGCCCCGCTGACGCCGCCCCGCCGGTTCAAATTCATTGGCTGCGAGATTCTTTATCGCGAGGCTTGTTTCCTGGCCGCCACGGTACCGCCCCGCGTGGACGTGGAATTCCTGCTCAAGGGGCTCCACGACCTGCCCCGGCAGGACATGCTCCAGCGCGTCCAGGCCGCCGTCGACGCGGTGCCCGCCGACGCCGGCTACGAGGCCGTTCTCCTCGGCTATGCCCGCTGCAACGACGGCCTGGTCGGCCTCCAGGCCCGCGGTATTCCCCTGATCATTCCCCGCGCCCACGACTGCATTACCTTCTTTTTCGGCTCCCGCGCCGCCTACAACGACTATTTCGACCGCTTTCCCGGCACCTATTTTATGACCACCGGCTGGGCGGAACGCAACGTCTTCGGCGACGGCGCCTATTCCCGGCCGGCCTACGGCAAGGACGGCGTCATGGCCAAGCTCGGCCTCACCGAACCGTACGAAGACATGGTCGCCAAATACGGCAAGGACAACGCGGATTACATCGTCGAAAGCCTCGGTGGCTGGCTCAAAAATTATACTCGCAGTCTGTACCTGGAAATGGGCGCCTGCGACGAGCAGCCGCTGATCGCCCAGGCCCGCCAACAAGCCGAAGAACGCTCCTGGGAGTTCGAGATCCGCAAGGGCGACTGGGGCCTGCTGCGCAAGCTCTTCCTGGGCCAGTGGGACGCCGATTTCGTGGTCGTCCCCCCGGGCGGCCGCATCGTCGCCCGCAACGACGAAGCCGTCCTCGACGCCCAGCCGGGCTGAGCTGGCGAGGGCGTTTTTCCCCGTTCGTTGTACCGACTTTAGTCGGGGCTGTTTTTCCCCCGTCGCCGCTCCTGCCGGCTGAAGCCGGGACAACGAACCAATCCGGTTTGATGAGGGCAACGGGACGGCCGTGCGACCGTTTTGTTCTCTAACTTTACCGGGAGAACGGCGTCTAATGGGATTATGTTATGCCTTATGAAGAATTATCCTCACGACGGACATTTCGGCCCCTACGGCGGGCGGTACGTGGCGGAAACCCTAATGCCGGCGCTGTTGGAGCTGGAGCAGGCCTATCTGGCGGCCAGTGCCGATCCCGCCTTTCAGGACGAGCTTGACGCCTTGTTGCGGGACTATGTCGGGCGCCCCAGTCCGCTGTACCTGGCTAGCCGTTTGTCGGAACAGTGCGGCGGTGCCCGGATTTATCTCAAGCGCGAAGACCTGAACCATACCGGCGCCCACAAGGTCAACAACACGGTGGGGCAGGCGCTGCTGGCGCGGCGCATGGGCAAGCGGCGGTTGATCGCCGAGACCGGCGCCGGCATGCACGGCGTCGCCACCGCCACCGTGGCCGCCCTCTTTGGCATGAGCTGCGACGTCTTTATGGGCGCCGAGGACATTCGCCGCCAGGCCCCCAATGTCGCCCGCATGAAGACGTTGGGCGCCCAGGTCGTGCCGGTGACTAGCGGTGCCGCCACTCTCAAGGACGCCATGAACGAGGCGCTGCGCAACTGGGTGTCCACCGTGCGTGACACGTTTTACGTCATTGGCACGGTCGCCGGCCCCCATCCGTACCCGGTCATGGTGCGCGATTTCCAGTCTGTGATGGGCCGCGAGGCGCGCGAGCAGATCCTCCGCCAGGCCGGGCGCCTGCCCGATGCCGCCATTGCCTGTGTCGGCGGCGGCAGCAATGCCATGGGCTTGTTCGCCGGCTTTGTGGACGATGCCGCCGTGGCGCTGATCGGCGCCGAGGCCGCCGGTGCGGGCATTGCCTCGGGCAAGCATGCCGCCAGCCTGTCCGGCGGCCGCATCGGCGTGCTGCACGGCAACAAGACCTATCTGTTGCAGGACCGTGACGGCCAGATTATTGAGACCCATTCGGTGTCGGCCGGCCTGGATTATCCCGGGGTCGGGCCCGAGCATGCCCTGTTCAAAGATACCGGGCGCGCCGAGTACTGCGCCGTCACCGACGCGGAAGCCATTGCCGCTTTCCAGACCCTGTGCCGCTTGGAGGGGATCATTCCGGCTCTGGAATCGGCCCACGCCATCGCCGCCGCCATGGCCCGCGCCCCGCGCCAGGCCAAGGACGGCATTCTCGTCGTCTGCCTCTCCGGCCGCGGCGACAAGGACATGAACAGCGTCGAGGAATATCTGGCCGCCCATCCGTCCGAGCGGCTTGCGTGAGCGCCAGTCCACTTTCGGTGGGGGCGTCGAGTGTTCGGTGTTCAGGCCGGGGAACGGCGAGCATCCGAGTCCGGCGGTTATCAGAGCCCGGAACGCCAGTGACGGGTCCCAAAGATGGCCGTCTCAACCATAAAACGCCTTATGACTTACTGTGCTTTGTAAAAAATGGAATTCAATTCCATAATACGCAAAAAGTAAAGCTGGAGCGGATCTGGGGGCCTGCCCCATAAGCGCTAACTTAAACGGCAACCGCGCCAGCCAGAAACTGGGCTGGCGCTTTAGAGTGTCGCCAGCTTGACGGCGCTTTCATACTGTATTGAAACGTGTTACATGAAAAATACAGTATCAAAGCGGTGTCGAGCCACCGCCACTCCAGAGATTTCGGCCGCAGCCGAAATCAGTCAAAAAGTAGCTCCAAGTTAGCGCTTATGGGAGCATGCCCTCGGGGGGCGGTGGCGATTCCACTTGACCCGTCACTGACGTTCCGGGCTCGGATCACGGGCGGAGATCCCGTCGGCGGAATCCGACCAGCAGGATCAGATAGGCTGCCAGGCCGCACCCGGACAACACCAACCCCGGCACCAGCAGTGGCGGGCGGAACTGCATGTCCACGGTGTGCCGGCCCGGGGGTAGCATCAGCCCCATAAAGCCGATATTGACTTTCAGTAGCCGGGCCGGTTGTCCGTCAACGGTGGCCTGCCACCCGCGGTCAAAGGGAATGGAGAAAAACAATAACTCATTTCGCTCAAGCGTAATGTGACCACTTAGGTGGTCGGGTTTGAACGTCTCCAGAGTCAGGGCGTTTTGCCGGCGGCGGGCCACGCACGCACCCAAATCGAATGGCGCGGCATCGGCCAGGGGGTTGTAAGAGGCGAGCGCGGCCAGGGCCGGCTGGTCTTCGGACTCCACCACGGCGGCTTGGAAGAGCAGCGCGTCCCGGGCGGCGGGGGCCAGCGCGGTGAACAGTTCCGGGGCAATGACGTGGTCATAAGTGAACCCCAGTGGCAACCATTGCCGGTAGCGGAATGCCGTGACATCGCCCCATGTTCCGATCTCCTCATAGCCGCCCGCCGACTCACGATAGGGCGCCGGGTTTTTGGTCAGGCAGTACTTGGTGCTCGCCCAGAGTTGCAGCAGCGGCCGCTGGGTCAGGCCGACACACCAGCGGGTTTCATGCTCATTGTTGGCGTTCATGACGCCCATGGCATTGAGGAAACGGATGTAGTGGAGCTGGTTGAACTGGGTATAGCAGGCGGAGCCGTAGAAGTTTTGCACCATGGCGTCATTGAGGCTGCCATGAATGGCGGGACCGGAGGAATAGTCCTTATTAACCCGGTAGAACGGCGTCTGATCATTGGCGCGAAGGGCGGCCAGGGCGTCCACGGTGTAATCGTTAAAACCGACCTTTTGGCGTAGTTCGGTTTTTGTGATTACAGGCCGATCATAAAGAGTGACACAGGAAAAATAGATTAATTCCAATCCCGTCAAAATCACCAATAATCCGCCAGGAATGTTTAGGCGCCACACGAACGAAACGGAAGGTGCTGGGCGGTCACTGGTTTTCTTGTGGCTTGACGTGGTGGATGTTTTTTCGCGTAATAGTCGTTGCCTGTTCCACCATGACCAAATTGCCAACAGCAATGTATAGGAAATAATGAAAATACTGGCCCAGTGACGTATGGCCTGGTTGACCAACACTTCCCCTTGGCGGTATCCTCCTGCCGGAGCAAAAATGGTAATTGTGCTATGCGGGATCGTATAAGGAACAAACTCTTTGGCGTTTAGTATGAACAGCACGAGGAGACTAATGCATCCACAAATTGCCAACAGGGGAAGATTGGGTCGTTTTCCGGATTCGAACAAGGCCAGGGCTCGCAATCCCAGTAAAATGAAAGTCGTAACCACGAAAAGCGACAACAACCGGTAGTAATCGCCTTGAAACAACCAGAACGCATGCCGAAACCAAGGAAAGACAACGGGAAAAACCGCCAACGCGAGCGCCAAACCATAAACCCAGCGAAGGCGTTTTGGGCAGAGTATGAACAACTGGGGAATCAGCAGCAAAAACACCAGACCACAGTAAAATACCGGTGCCTCCAAATAGTTTTGCCAGCCCGTAAAACCGGACCCCGTACCCAGCGCATCGGTTGAGAATGTGCGCAACACGGCAGTCACCAATTCAGGGCCGTTGATCCATTGAAAAGCCGGCTGGCTCAGCAGGGCGCCCGCATAGGATGCATCCCCGCCGACGCGCGGACTGTGCAACATGGAATCCATGCTGCTTAACAACAAAACCCCGCTCATCATGACCCCGACTACGGCCGCCAATCCCAATGGGAGCAGAAAACGCGCTTCCCTCAGCAACCATGCCAGGTTATACGAGGTACCATGGCCGGCTGCGGCGGGTGTCGTTCCGTCTTGTCGTCGCAGTTCTTCCCGTCGCAGTAACAGATATGGCAGGCTGAACAGTCCAAAGCCCCAATAGTAAAATGGCTGCAATAATCCGATCAGCATGATGACCGGCGGAATCAGCCACCACCGTCCCTTGGTCAGCCAAAGCTCCATGGCGAGCATCCACAGGGCCAAATAAACGACTTCCGTGGAATGAATGGTCCAACAACTGCCGAGGACGGCGTATCCAGAAAAGGCATAAGCCAAGGCACCCACAACAATGCATATTAATTTGCGGGGGAATATAATAGAGCAATAGAATGCAAAAATAATCCCGGCCAAGATCAGCTTGCCCATTTCTCGCCACGCCAGCAAGTTTGCCATGCAGTCTACCTCGCCGCAGGTAAACGTGGCTAGGGTAAAAACGTCACCGAGCAAAAAACCCCAAATGTTCTGCCCCATGCCAAATTCAAATGACCATGACGGCAAGCGACAGGACTTAAATAGGCTAATGAACGTTGTATAGCTAGGAAAAGCACCGTTAATGGAATCGCTTCCGATATCTTTGAATAAATAAAGTTTTGTACCCCATGTGTATCCCCCAAAAATAAATAGGCCACTAATGACGACCGTAATGGTTGCCAGTAAGGTTGTTCTGTTGATGTTGGTCATTGCAGTTGTTTTAAAGTTATTTTAACTAAAATTTAATTGTTGTTACTGTAATTTTTACCCGCGCAGTGCCATGTGGAAAATTAAGTTGCTAGTGTATGCATCTGAAATTAAGCTATTGCCGCACGAAATAGAGAGGGCGTTTTTTGCTTTCTTCATAAGTGCGGCTCACATATTGTCCCAGCAAGCCGAGTGTGATTAGTTGGACGCCACTGGTGATAAGAAGGGCGGCGATAATGGAGGTCCACCCTGCGACACTGGCGTCTGGATGCATAATTTTCCCCCACAGAATGCTTGCCAGCCAGAGAATGCCCAGCAGGCTGATGCCACAACCAAAATACGAAACCCAGCGCAACGGGTCGCCAGTAAAGGAGGTTAATCCGTCAAATGCCAGTTTGATTGATCGCCAAAGCGGATATTTGGTTTCACCTTTCAATCGGGAACCTCGATCATAATAAACGGCACCCTGTCGGAATCCCACCCAAGAGGTAAGGCCGCGCATATATCGGTGGAGTTCGTGGACTTGGCGTAACGCATGCACCACCGTGTGATCCAAAAGACGGAAATCGCCAGCGTCAACTGGTACGTTTAGGCGGGTCACATGCGAGAAAAAACGATAAAAGGCCGCAGCGAATAGACGTTTAAAAAAAGGTTCGCCTTTACGCGTCCGCCGCACTGCGTAGACCACCTCAACCCCCTTGTACCACTCTGCCAATAACTCAGGGATGACCTCCGGTGGGTCCTGTAAATCAGCGTCCATGATCACGGCAGCATCGCCATCCGCGTGATCAAGGCCGGCGGTGATGGCAATCTGGTGCCCAAAGTTGCGTGAAAGTTGTAGCAAGCGCACGCGCGAGTCGATTTTAGCCTGCATGGCAACCCAATTTGCGGATTCGTCCGTACTCCCGTCATCCACAAAAATAAATGAAAACGCCTCATCCCGGCCATTCAAAATGTTTTGCATGCGTTGATAGAGAAGTGGCAAACTGTCCCGTTCGTTGAGGAATGGGATTATAATGCTAATTAATTTTTGCATGTGCGAACACCTTACATTGACAGTAGTAGTGTAACTCTACACAATATGGTTAGTGAAAGCCATTTGTCCAAGATGGATTGGAAACGGGTGACCTCGCCGACGTCAACCACGCGGCGGTGGCTCTCGATACCGTGCCCGTAAACCGGGCATGTTCCCACCCTCATTTGCGCATATTGCCAAGGCCATTATAAAAAACACCATCTTCGTCAGAAATCCCGAACGTGGTGGGGACGGAGTTGACTCCCCGATTCCGGCAGGGTACATTTACCAAGTGGTGATATGGGGTGGTGCGTGTTTGTTGAAAGGTTATGGCTGTAATCACGAGGCAGGCATGTCGGCCCGTCACCCGCAAGTCCTTGCCAGATAAAAATACGGAACCAAAATGTGAACCCATGGAAACAAACGGTGAGGCATACAAAGCGCATCTCGAAGGAAAATACTTTCCTGGCCGTGGTGCATATCTAAAATATTTGTTTTATCCAAAAATATTGCAACAGTTTAGTCGCGGCGAAATTATTGATTTGGGTTGTGGCACAGGTGAATTCCTACACTTTGTGAAATTTAAAAAACGAAACGCTTTTGGGATTGACAATAACCCTTTTCTGGTTGAAAAATGTGCAAGCATGGGATTGAATGTGGAATTGGATGATATCACAAGGTTGGAACATGTAAAGGATAATGTGGAAAATGCGTTATGCGACAACGTACTAGAGCACCTTTTTTTAAATCAAATCGATGCGTTTTTTGCCGCCATAAAGAATAAAATGGCAAAAAATGGGACTATGGTTATTATTGTTCCTGACAAAAATGGGTTTCGGCATGATTGTACCCACAAAACGTTTGTTACCCCCCTCGTAATTGAAGCGATGTGCATGAGGCACCAAGTGAAAATTACAACCTTTTTTTTTCATCCAATAAATATTGGTTTTATTGGTTATTTTCTTTATCTTAATATGCAGGTATTTACTATTAGGTTTTAATTTACTATGGATAGCCTTCCATTGATAAGCGTATGCATCCCTACTTATAACTCTGGCCATTTTATTCATAAAACATTGGAAAGTGTGCTTAATCAATATTACGAAAACATGGAAGTCATTATCACTGACGATGGATCAAATGATAATACTGTTGAAATTATTAATTCGTTCAGCGATAAAAGGATAAAACTATTAATGAACGAAAAGACGTTGGGGCTTGAAGCAAATTGGAACAAGGCTTTGCGACTGGCCACGGGAAAATATTGCAAAATGATGGGGGCCGATGATATTATTTATCCTTATTGTATTTCGGAACAAGCCGCTATCTTGGATGCCTTTGATGTTGCTTTGGTGACAAGTCATAAAAACATAATTGATCAGAACGGAACGTTGATATTCACCCGCAGATTTCCGGGGCGTGGAAGGATTGACGGAATTGAAGCATTGAAAAAAAGTTTACATAGGGGAACCAATGTTATCGGTGAACCGGTGGCTGGTCTTTTCCGAAAAGACGTTCTTGAAAAATCGGGTTATTACAATGGCGAAAATCCGTATATGATTGACCTTGACTTTTGGAGCAGAATATTGAAAAATGGAGATTTGTACGTAATTGATAAGGTGTTGTATGCTTTCAGAATTTCTCCTCAGTCCTTGAGCGCAAAGATTGGGTTTGCGCAAAGAGCGTTTTTTGATAAATTTGTTGATAAAGTGTCCGCTGATGAAAAATTTCAGATGAGCGCTTATGACCGAACCTTGGCAAAAACCATGGCCATGGCAATGGGGGTTGTCCGTAATTTGACATATTTGATTTACTTCAGGAAAAACACCCCCACCAATTTCTGTTCGACGGATGAAACATAACAGCCAAGCAGCGGTGGCGGCATCCCCGTGTTTCGCACGGGTGTCGCGGGTGAGATTGGATGGCGTGAAGTCATGTTGCCGGATGGCGCTAACTATCCGTGCCAACATTGTGGATGGTGCGTGCCGATTAACGTCACCGTTCCGGGTTTTTTGAGTCTACTGCGGCGCGGCAGGGAAAACACTTCTGCCACCAGTGGGCGGACTCTTGGCACGCCTGCTTGCCAACTGCACTCGATTTCGTGGCCATAAGCCGTGAACACTGGAAAAACACCAACGGTTCACTACATTTATATCACTTATGCGAATTTTGATCACAGGAGGTGCGGGGTTTGTTGGAGCAAGTTTGGCGTTGCATGTGCGCAACGCCCTGCCGGACAGCAAGATTGTTTGTATGGATAACCTCTATCGGCGTGGCTCTGAGCTTAATTTACCGAGATTGCGCGATGGCGGTGTGGTTTTTCACTGGGGAGACGTACGCGATCCAGGCGCCTTTCCTGTCGGTCCGTTTGATCTGATTGTGGAGTGTTCCGCCGAACCATCCGTCTTGGCCGGGTTGACCGGGGGAATGAACTATCTCTATCACACGAATTTGACCGGGCTTTTTCATTGTCTCGAAAAAGCACGGGAATGGGAGAGCCGGCTGCTCTTCTTATCCACGAGCCGGGTTTATCCCATGAAGCCATTGCTGGAGCATCCCTGGCGCGAGGAGGAAACCCGTTTCGTTTGGTTGGATGGCGGGGTGCCCGGCATTTGTTCGCAAGGCGTTGGGGAAGAATTGGACATGCGGGGCGTAAGATCGTTTTATGGCTTTACCAAATATGCGGCCGAGTTGCTTATTGAGGAATACCGGGCCGCGCATGGATTGAAGGCTGTCGTAAACCGTTGCGGAGTGATTGCCGGGCCATGGCAGTTTGGTAAGGGAGACCAGGGGGTTGTGGCGTTTTGGACGATGGCGCACCATTTTGGGTGGCCTCTCTCCTATATTGGTTTTGGTGGGACGGGGAAGCAGGTTCGCGATTTCCTTCACGTGGAGGATCTGTGCGCATTGGTCGTGGAACAGATTCGACAGTTCGATTTATGGGATGGCTGGTGCGGAAATGTGGCGGGCGGGCTTGAATACAGTGTCTCCCTTCGCGAATTGACGGAAGTGTGTCAGATAGTGACTGGACGGCGAAACCCGGTGCATGCCGTGAAGGAAACACGCGCCAACGATCTGCGCCTGTTTCTTGGCGATTGCCGAACACTTTACACACGTACCACTTGGCGTCCATGTCGGGGCATCCATCAGTTGGTTGCCGGCATTGAGGCTTGGGTGTGTGTTCATGAACAAGAGCTATTAACGGTTCTAAAGGGGGGGTGATGGCTACGCAGGAAACGTCGTCAGCAACATCCGAACCCGTTGGGTTGAAATTTCTTTCCGTGGTTATTCCGGCTCGCGACGAAGAAGGATGCATCGCCGCGACGGTTCAGCATTTGCATCTTGAATTGACCATAAATCGGATTCCGCATGAGATTGTCGTGGTAGACGATGGAAGCGGGGATCGCACATGGCCGATACTGCAGGAATTATGTTTCAACGTTTCCACCCTGCATCCGGTCCGAAACGACGGACCTCATGGTTTTGGGCGGGCGATTATTAAGGGGATTGATGCGGTGTCTGGAGACACCGTGGTTATCATGATGGCCGACGAGTCGGATGATTGCCGCGACGTCGTCCGTTATTGGCGGCTGCTCAATGAAGGGTGGGACTGTGTGTTTGGCAGCCGGTTTGTCAAGGGGGGGGGGGTCATCGATTATCCGTGGCTGAAATTACGCATCAATCGATTGGCCAACCAGTTCATTCGTTGGCTGTTTCGGATTTCTCTGAATGATACGACCAACGCATTCAAGGCCTATCGAAAAAGCGTATTGGACGGGTGTCGCCCTTTTCTTTCGCCTCATTTCAACCTGACCGTCGAGTTGCCGTTGAAAGCCATTGTTCGCGGTTACACGTGGACGGTGATGCCCATTACCTGGCAAAATCGGAGGAGCGGAGTGGCCAAACTCAAGATCACGGAAATGGGCAGCCGTTATTTTTTTATCGTTATGTACGTTTGGCTTGAGAAGTATTTCAGCCGAGGCGATTATCGCAAATGAGACGTTTCATCCAGGTTTGGCTGAGCCATCGAAAAGGAAGGTGTTGAAATGGGAAAAACGTGTCTCGTCACCGGAGCCGCCGGACTTATTGGTTCAGAGGTTGTCCGGCATTTTTCCGACATCGGCTATGATGTGCATGGGATCGACAACAATCAGCGCGCGATTTTCTTCGGCGAAGCCGGCGACACTCGGTGGAACCGGGACCGTCTGTTGCGGGAAGTGAAGGGGTACCGGCATTATGAACTTGACATTCGGGATCGTTCAGCCATTCTGGATTTATTCAAGGACCTTCGGCCGTCCGTGATCGTTCACACGGCTGCGCAACCATCCCATGACCGAGCCGCCGCCATTCCGTTCGACGACTTTGAAATCAATGCGGTGGGAACTTTGAACCTGCTGGAGGCCACCCGCCGGTATTGCGCGGACACCCCGTTTATTCACATGTCCACCAACAAGGTCTATGGGGATCGGCCAAACCTTATTCGATTGAAGGAGCTGCCGACACGTTGGGATTATGATGATCCCACTTATGCGCACGGCATTTCCGAGGAATTCTCCATCGACCAATCCAAACATTCATTGTTTGGCGCTTCCAAGGTGGCCGGAGACGTGCTTGTTCAGGAATATGGCCGTTATTTTGGCTTGCCGACTTGCTGTCTGCGCGGCGGTTGTCTGACGGGGCCTGCGCATAGCGGCGTGGAATTGCATGGGTTTTTGAGTTATCTGGTCAAGTGCAACCTAGAGGGAACGTTATATCACATCTATGGTTACAAGGGCAAGCAGGTGCGAGACAATATTCATGCCCTAGATGTGGCCCGGTTCATGGCGGCTTTCGCCAACCAACCGCGGAGTGGGGAAGTCTATAATTTGGGAGGTGGCAAGAATAATTCTTGTTCCATTTTGGAAGCGTTTACAATGGTGGAAAAATTGACCGGGCGCAAGATGAACTACGACTATATCGATCAACCCCGAATGGGGGACCACATCTGCTATTACAGTGATTTGCGCAAGATGAAAGCTCATTATCCTGGATGGGATATCCGGCGTAATTTACAGGATACGATGGTGGAAATCGTCGCCGCTTGGCAAACGCGCTTCTAATGTCACGAAAAATGTTAGGAACTCTTACAAGCTAATCTTCCTCCACTGTCGGTCGTAAGAAGAGCAGCATTTCTCCCTCGCGATATGTAGGGACAGGCGAAAAGCCAAACAAACGGATTCGTTCCTCAATGAACGTTTCTGTGTATGTTGCGGGCACAATCATGGCCCGGATGCGGTCTTTGCCTGTGTTTTTGATGGACTGGATCATCTTTGCGCTCGTGAGTGGCCGATTGTTTTTGTCCATGACCGCCCTGCATCCTGACGCATACGCCAGCGTGGGATCCCAATCGCATCCATAAATAAGCATGACGTCATTTTCATTTAAGGACATTTTGACGACACTGGCAATTTGCGGATAAGGATGGTTCTGCTCCTGCAAAGGAAAATAAGAAAGTGAATAGAGCCTGAGGTGCAGAAACAGGCATAAGGGAATAAAGACAAAAAGTGTCGATTGTCTCAACTTTTTATTTCCATTTTCGATAAACGATAGGAAAATAAAACCAAGCACAATGGAAATAAATAAGGCATTGGGATACCCGTAATAATTGTGTGCGTAATGCACGTTGGTAAAGATCAGAGGAAGAACAAAAAACAGTCCCAATGATAGAGTGATTTCCATTCGCCGTTTTGAGTTGAAGCACAGGCCGACAAGCATGACAATGAACAAATTGGGGACCACGAAGTTGCTCACGTTGGTGACACCAAAAATGTGAAAAAAGATCAGCGCGTGGCTGAGAATGGTCCCCCATACATTGGCGGAAAGCCTCTGTTCCAAAGTTCCAAAGTTCCAGCTGGTGAGTGCGCCAGACGTGATGAAATCCGCCGCGAGAGGATTCAGCGCCTTGACCTGGTCCGCATGAACGGTCCACGCCATCGCCAACAGTAACGGAATGCCAACACACACCATGCCGTAGGCCAGATAACGGACAACCGTTTGCCGTTTGAGCGGCTGCTGCTCATGTCGCCAAAACCACAAATAGACTCCGATGGCGATGAGCAGGTAAACCGGAATGGTGGTTATTTTTACCGTGCCGGCGAAGGTAAGTGCGACCATGGCAATGGCCATAAAGACCAACTTGCCGTATTTTAGTAAACCAACAAATGCCCAGGCAAACAATACGGCAAAAAATAATGCCGTTGATTCAATCATGAAGGTGCGCGACCAGAATAAATAGGTTGGATTCAACACGACAAAGGTCAACAGCAACCAGCATTTTTCCTTTGCGGGAAGCCAATAACGGAGCAATCCGAACAGGGGAAAAAGGGTGGCATAGAAGAAAAAAAGGTTGATGGCGCGTCCTGTCGCTTCGAGGGGCAGGTGTCCCCATCTTACAATGGCCGCTACGATCCACTGATACAGGGGGAACTCCATTGGAATCGACCACGGTGCGCCCATGACTGGGGTTATATAGTCAATCGAGAAACCGTTTTTGACGGTGTAGTAGGTGGAAATCGCGGTCTGGGTTTGCCGGAAAAAATGGCAGTCGTTAAGGGTGTTTCCAAAACCGACCAATGCCGCCATCCCGTGTAGGATAAGGGCAGCCACAAACAGGAAAAGAAAGTAATGCCGCACGTCCGCGTCCGGTGGTGCGGGGGCCACGGCACCGAGGGAACGGGGCGGAAATGGTTCTTTTCTGGGCTGGCGCATAATGGATCTCCTTATTGGGCTTGTCGAAAATAATGGCAAAACAAACCAGTGCCTTGTAAAACTTAAAATTTCGGATTTACCACGAAGTCACGAAGGGCACGAAGATAAAACGAAGATGTGTTTTTGGCGCTTATTTTAGCATTGACGCACTTCTATCGAACATACAGGCAACATCCCATTTTTCATTTAAATGGGGGGTGCGTGGGGTGATCTTTAACTCATCTTGCATGGGGCATTATCTACGTATGGGCAAGCGTTCCGCCGACAATTAAACGCATGACCGGGGGCGGCGCCTGGCGGCAGCAACGGTTTTCCCAAGAACCCTTGCCCGCAAACCCTGCATGCATTGACCGGCATAAAACAACTCCACGCCATGAAAGAAATCGGTTTGCCAACTCGTTTTCGTATCAAACCGCCAAAATACGGGACAGGGCGGCAAAGGGAAGAATGCGTGCCCTGAGAGCACCATGCTCACAGTCTTTCTGTCCCCGGTGAACCTGGTAAAAAAGCGGAATGGGGGTCCGTGCCGCGAAATACGTGATGTTCCGGCTAAGTTCCCCTTCCCCAACCTTGCATTCCACGGCAAACTCGGGCTTGCCGTTGCGCACAACCACAAAATCCAATTCACGCCCCGCCGAATCCCGCACAAACTTTAGCTCCATCTCGTCGCCGTCCCAGTCCTCGGCCCGATGGCAGTACTTGAGCAGATGGGAGGCGACCAGATTCTCGAACCTGGCCGCCTCGTTGGCGCAAAGCGACCAGTCCCACAGGTAAAGTTTCTTTTCCTTCTTCGCCGCCCGGAGCTTGGGGAGGCCGTAAGGCTGTATCCGGAAACAGAAGTACAGGTTTTCCAGGATGCACACCCACCGTTCCGCCGTCTCGAAGGCAACGGACAAGTCGCCCCGCAAGTTGTTGATGGACAGAACGGCGCCAACCCGTTCAGGCAACACGGACGCCAAAAGGTCAAGCTGCGAAATTTCCTTGACGTGCTCCAGGCTGACAATGTCTTCCTGTACCACGCGACTTCTGCGCTCCCGTTGCCAACGCTTCCAATGCCGGTCACTGCCTTTGAAAAACGGTTCTGGAAATCCTCCAAACCGGAATAAGTGTTCAAGGTCATCCCGGGTCGGAGTCGGGTTAATTTCATAAAGCGACAACGGATGCAGGCGATGATAATGATACCGTCCCTGGAGCGAATCACCGCCCCGGCGGTAATGGTCAAGCCTGGCGGATCCGGTGACCAGAAAGCGTCGGCTTGACTTGTGGGTGTCGTAGAGTCCCTTCACTAAATTACGCCAGCCCTTGTACTTATGTATTTCATCCAGCACAACCAGTTTTTCGTCCGCAGGCAACGCTCCCCGAAGCAAAAGTTGCCGGGCGGGAATGTTGTCCCAGTTCAAATAGGCCGGATGCTCTTCGTTTCCGTTTTTGAGCAGGCTCAGCGCTAGTGTCGTCTTGCCGACCTGCCGGGGACCGCCAAGGAACACCATTTTCTCTTCCAGGTCCGCCTCAACGGCTTTTTTCAGATAGCGTTCCATAAGCGCCCGCCAGGTCATGCATAAATTAGAGTTAATGTTAATATATGCATGCGTAAATTAGAGTCAAGGTGATTTTTCACTCGCCCCGCATCTGCTGGCCTCCCACAGGCACCGGAAGAGATGGCCGGGGGCGGCGTTGCGGGCCGGGGGCGGCGCCTGGCGGCAGGCGGCCATGGCGTGGGGGCAGCGCGGGGCAAAGCGGCAGCCGGGCGGAAAGTCGCGCGGAGTAGGGACGCGGCCGGGAATGGTCGCCAGTGTAGCGCGTTCCCCGCCCAGCCGCGGCACGGCCGCCAGCAGCGCCTGCGTATAGGGATGGCGCGGTTGGGTGAACAGGTCGTCCACGGTGGCGGCCTCGCACATCTGGCCGGCATACATGACGGTGACGCGGTCGGCCACGCCCGCCACCAGCCCCAGGTTGTGGGTGACCAGCAGCATGGCGGTGCCGTGGCTGTCCCGCAGGCGCAGTAGCAGTTCCAGAATCTGCGCCTGCACGGTGACGTCGAGCGCGGTGGTGGGCTCGTCCGCCACCAGCAGCGCCGGCCGGCAGGCCAGCGCCATGGCGATCATCACCCGCTGCTGCATGCCACCGCTGAGCTGGTGCGGATACGCCTTGGCCCGCGCCGCCGGTTCTGGAATCCCCACCTGCCGCAACAAGTCGATGACCTTTTCCGTGATACTGGTGGCGGCGTCCCCGGCGGGGCGCGCGGCGCGGTGGAGCCGGAGCGTTTCGGCAATCTGCTCGCCGACGCGCATGACCGGGTTGAGCGCGGACCCGGGCTCCTGGAAAATGTAGGCGAGGTCGCGCCCCCGCACCTGGCGGAGTTCGCGCTCGGAGAGGGTGAGCTGGTCGCGGCCGAGCAGGCGGATGGCGCCCCCGTAGCGGAACGGCGGTTCGGGATTGAGCCGGCCCAGGGCCAGGCAGGACACGCTCTTGCCGCAGCCGCTTTCGCCGACCAGGGCGTGGATCTCGCCGGCGGCCAGCGTCAGATCCAGTCGCTCCACCAGGTTGACCGGCGCCCCCTCTTCGGGTAGCAAATCCAGCCGCAACCCATCCACCTCCAGCACCGGCGCCGTGGCCGGAGCGGAGGCGTTGGGAAGGGGGGTGGGAATGGCGGGGGATGGCATAGGTTATACTGCGTTAGGGTGAAAAATTAATTAAACCGCAGATTGCCCAATGTTGAACCGCAGAATCTTGAGGTCGTCGGGGTGGGGTTCGGAGTTCCGCCTTCAGGCGGTGCCTTTTGGGAGCATGTGGTGTCGGTGTCAGGAAACGAACAGCCCCCACTGAAGTGGGAACGCCGAACCTGGAAATAGTTGGGAATTATAATGTAGCAAAGTGATTGCATCGCGCTCTTCGATCGGCACGCTGTCGATTTGGCGGGCTGCAAGCCCTTTGCTGCAGAGATTATGGGGATTATGGAGCCGATCACTTATCCCCAGTTTTTTCTTCTCCCCCATGAGCCTCTTGCAAAACCCCTTGGAGGCGCTTGCAAAACTCCGGTTATCGGTTCAAGGCCAATCCGAGCCGCGAACGAAGCGACCGCAGGGAGCGAAAGTGACCGGTCAAAAAGAATCCACTTTTCTTAGGAGACTGCCACCTTTTGGACCCGTCACTCACGTTCCGGGCTCGGATAAGAAAATGTCGAATACTGAATGTCGAATTTTGAATTTTGAAGTAAAACGGGAACTTCGACATTCAAATTTCAAAATTCAGCATTCAATATTTGCTTCGGCTTTGCCTGAGTTTTGCAAGCGCCTCCCATAATTCTCATAACCTCAGGCTAAATCCGCCAGGGTGAGCACCTTGGCGCCGGCTTTTTGCAGGCTGGCCAGCGCCTTGGTGTTGTCGGCAAAACGGAAGATGAGAAGGGCGGCGCGGCCGGTATGGCGGCTGGAGAAGGCGTACATGTACTCGACATCGACGCCGTCGTCCTGGAGCCGGGTCAGCAACCGGGCCAGGCCGCCGGGTTCGTCGGCCACCTCCACCGCCAGCACGTCGTTGACCACGCAGACAATCTGGTGCTCTTGCAAGACCTGCCGGGCCTTGGCGACATCGCTGGCGATCAGGCGCAGAATGCCAAAGTCGGAACTGTCGGCCAGGCTCAGGGCGAGCAGGTTGACCCCGGCGTCCCCCAATACCTTGGTGACATGGGCCAGGCGGCCCGCCCGGTTCTCGAGGAAGATGGAGATTTGTTGAAGTTGCATGGTGGGTGTCTCCTTTGTGTATCTTGGCCGTATTTAAACTTTGTTGATTCACCACGAAGTCACGAAGCGCACGAAGGTAGATCGAAGGTGTTTTTTGGGAGCCGCCCGTCCTCGGGCGGACGAACCCGTGCTCGTCGAAGACGCGGGTAATTTAGGTTGGCGTGACGGTGGCTCTATAAACAGGGCGGAACTGGGATGACGCCGTCGCTGTCCGCCCGAGG
>CAITYL010000259.1 GCA_903896595.1 uncultured Lentisphaerota bacterium | reverse complement strand
GTGTCCTCAACGTCCTCGCCCCGCCGCGCGCCAAAAACGGCCAACCTGCCGCCGCCGAGGACGCGGAGGACCTTGTCCCCGAGAGGACATTGAGGACGACGAGGACGCGGCGGCTATCATGATTCACCCTAATATGCTTCTGATGTGGGGCGCTGCCCCATAAGCGCTAACTTGTTTTATAACCACTTTAACTAGAACATCGAACATTCAACGTTCAATATTGAATAACGACAATGCCCAAAAATCGTTAAAAACCGGATTTTTTAATCACTGAAAAAGACTTGGCGTGCTGCATTCTTGTCAATTCAATGTTCGATGTTGAATGTTCAATGTTGGACGTTCGACTTATTAAGTTAGCGCTTATGGGGCGGCGCCCCCACATGGTTTCCATAAGCAACCGGCGCGCGCCTCCACCGGCCTTCAAGCAAACGCCTTGGCATAGCGGCGGAAGAAATAGGCGGGAGTACAGCTCCAGGCGTGGCAGTAACTGTTGATCAAATAGTTATTGTACGGCGACAGCTTGGGTTGTGCCGGGTCGTAAACCTCCCAGAACGTATCGGCGCCGTCCCGCACCATGCCGCCCCAGTAGTAACGCAGGAGGGCGACCGCTTCGGCGTCCAGGCCGCATCCGAACATGGCTTCGAGCACATAATGGTACAGGTAGGGGCCGGCCGGCCGCAGGGCCTCCGGCACCGCCGGCAGGCGGCGGAACGCGGCGGCCGCCTCGGCCGTTGTCAGGATTCCGCCGAGGGCGCCCCAGGCGTGGGAGGCCCACGAGACCTGGCGGGCCGGGCCGCTGCGCAGCAGGCCGTCGGCCGGGTCCAGGAACGCCGCGCGCGCCGCCGTCGTCAGGCGGTCACGGCAGGCGTGCAGTCCGGCCAGCTCCGCCCGGCAGCCCAGCCGTTCCCCCAAGGCCACGGTCCGGGCCAGGCAATAAAGCAGGACGCCGTGCATGGACACTTGCCGGTCCAGGCTATCGTGCCAGTCAATGAAGTTCCAGCAGGTCGCATCCACCTGAAACCGGCCGTGTTCGTCCACGCACGTCAGCGGCCGGTGCAGTTGCCGTAACGCCAGCGGCCAGAATTCGCGGGCCAGTCCGAGGTCGCCGCCGGCGTCCAGATAATCCATCAGGGTCGGGGCAAACAGCATGGCATAGTCGAGAATGAAGTCGGCGCCGGCCACCGGTGCCGGTTTTTCGTAGAGACAGGCCATGACCGTGCCATCGTCGCGTGCCAGGCCGGCGAACAGGCAGAGGCAGCGTTCGACCAGCGGCAACTGGTTGTAGGTTCCGGCACTCGCCAGCGCTTGCAGGCGCAAATCGCCCAGCCACAACCGGCGGTCGCGCTTGGGGCCGTCTTCAAACACGGTCTGCATGCAATCCCGGAGCGTGCGAAGACTGACCGCGTCAATCTGTTGCAAGTCCGGCGGCAAGCCGGTGGGTGACGGCGGCAACTGCAGCGGCACCGCATTTTCCGTTGCGCAACGGATTTCGGACAGGCGGGCGCCGCGGGCGTACGGGGAACGGTCCACCACCTCGATCTTGACATAGCGGAACGCATAACGCCGGGACAGGCGCAGCTCGGCGGGCAGCACGTCAAGGGTGACGGTTTCCTCCTGCCGCCAGTTCCAGCTCAGGCACTGGCCGGCCTCCAGCGGGCCGTTCGCTTCCGCGATCTCGGCCGGCACTTCTCCGAACAGAAACCGCAGGCGCAAGGGCGCACCGGCCACGCCCTGGTCCGTCCCGGCCCGCAGCCGCAGCCGTCCGACCAGGTGCTGGCCAAAATCCACCACCACCGCGCCCCCAGGCTCAATGACCCGCGCCGGCGCCGCCTCTGCTTCAGCGCAGGGTTCCACCCGCCACCCCTGAAAGGACGCGGGATCGGCCACCATGCGAACTTCGCAGACCGGGCGGAGGGTGCGATGGCGTAGCTTGGGTGTCAACTTCCGCGCCCGCTCCAGCCAGCCGTGCTTTTGAGCGGGGTCGGGGTTGGGTAAAAAACCAAGATTCATGAGGGTTGTCTTAATTTCAGACCTCTGCAACTAGTACCTTGTAATACTTAAACGTTCGGATTCACCACAAAGTCACGAAGCGCACGAAGATAAATCGAAGATGTATTTTTGTGCTCATTCTATCCTTGAAACGCTTCGATCGGGCTTCGTGTCCTTCGTGCCTTCGTGGTGAATATTTGAGCGTTACGGGGTACTAGCCTGAATTATTCATCAAACGGTAACTCCGGGCTGGCAGTTCGGGCACGGGCACGGGCACGGGAAGGGAACACGCTCCATTCACCCGTCCCTACGCCGCGTTACCGGTTCCGGCCGCCGGAACCTTTTGAGTGGCGGTGGCTCGACACCGCTTTCATACTGTATTTTTGACCCAACCCGGCATAGCCGGAACCAAAATGACTTCATTTCACCACAGAGGACACAGAGTGCACAGAGATG
>CAITYL010000258.1 GCA_903896595.1 uncultured Lentisphaerota bacterium | reverse complement strand
GCCGCAGATGACACTTTTGATGATACATTTTTCCATGGCCGGTTTCCTCCGTTAAGTGTTCGACTCTAAACTGAACCTTAATGTAGGCGACCGGCCTCTTTGTTTTTACTACATGATAACTCAAAAGGGGGTTCCCAACATTATTGAATGTGTAATAAGGTATCGTCAAGGAGAGTGTCATGACTGCTGCCATTGTGCATCGCGCCAGTTTTGGCCGGGTGACGTTTGTGTTGAACCAGGGGGGGCTGGCTTTTACGGCTCCCGGCATGGGGTTTCGTGCCGCGGCGCCCGGGGTGGAAATCTTCGATCAGGGGCGGTCGGGGGCGAGCACCCTGTTGCGGCCGGCCGGCGCGCCGCGGGTGTCGGTGTCGGAGCGGCGGTTGTTCGGCGGTTCCGGGCAGGAATTTGCTCTCACCTGGAACCTCCTGGACCGTTTTGAGCTGTCCTGGCGCGTGACGTTCCATGCGCAACTGCCCTGCCTGCTGGTCAACAGCTTCGTCAAGAATATTTCCGGAACGGCGTTGGCCATCAAAGAATTGGGACTGTTTGCCAGCCCCGCCAAGGGGGCGTCGTTCCGGTGCGACGGCTCGCCCGCGGAGTGGTTTCCCGCCACTTTTGCCGGCGAAAAACTGGCGGGCAGTCTGGCGGAGGCCTTGCCGTCCGCCAACCAGCAGACCATTGAAGTGTGGAAGGGCTTCAACATGCCCATTCCCTACGAACTGCCTGGCGATGCGTACAATACGGACGGGGCGTGGCGGTGTTTCTGGGATGTCATGACACTTTACGCCGCCGCGGGCCGCCGGGGCGTGACCTTCGCCGCGGTTGGCCGGCCGAGCGCGTCGGTGCAGCTCCGCTGCCACGTCAAGGATGGGGCCGCCTCCTTGCAGGCCGCCTGCCAGATGGGCGGTGTCGTGCTGGAGCCGGGCCAGGTCCGCGAGGGGCAGGAGACCGCCATTTTGCCGCTGCCGTACGCGGATGCGCTCGACCTTGCCATGCGCTGGACCGCCGCGACGCACGGGGCGCGGACCCAGCGTCCGCCGGTGGTCGGCTGGTGCAGTTGGTACGACAAGGGGGCCGACATCACCGCCCGCGACGTGCTCGCGGTGACCGAGACGGCGGCGCGCCTCCGTGAGCGCATTCCGCTGGACTACATCCAGATCGACGACGGCTTTCAAAAGACAGTCGGCGACTGGGATTGCCATCCGGTGAAATTCCCCGACGGCTGGGCGGCGATCATCGAAAAAATCCGGGCCGCCGGCTCCATTCCCGGGATCTGGCTCGCCCCGCTGGCGGTCCACGAATCCACCGACGTCTTCAAGCAGCACCCGGAGTGGTTCCAGCACGACGCCAAGGGGAACTTGGCCGGCGAAGCGAACAACTGGGGGCCGAAGTCGCGCTGGCTCGACCCCACCCATCCCGGCGCCCGTGAGTTTATCCGCGGCATCATCCGGAAATTCCGGGCCGAAGGATTCGAGTACTTCAAGATTGACTTCAACAGCCTCAACGAGGAAACCGTCCTGCATGACCCCACCCAGACCCCGTTCGAGGCGTTGCGCGGCCTGTATACGCTGTACCGGGAGGAGATGGGTGAGGTCTCTTACCTGCTCGCCTGCACCGGGTTTTCGCGCTGGACGGTCGGGCTGGTTGACGGGTCCCGGATCGGCACCGATTCCTGCTCCGAATGGAAGGCGCCCCATCCCTGCTGCATTTCGCAGACACTCAAGGACGCCGGGCGCACGGCGGCGGCCAACGGCATTCTCTACGCCAACGACCCCGACGTCACCTACCTCCGGCCGAAGGGGACGCTGACGGAGGAGGAACGGCGCAGCTGGCACAGTCACGTCGGCCTGCTCGGCGGGTTCATGATGGTGTCCGAGGCGTTGGACCAATGCACCCCGGCCGACCTGCGGATGCTGGAAATCCTGACCCCGCCCGCTCCGGAAAAGGGCCGGTCGGTGGCCGGCGCCTGCGACCATTACCACAAGGTACTGGGGTTTGTCTCCCGGCGCCCGTGGGGGAATGCCATCACGCTCACCGCCTACAACCCCCATAATGCGGCGATCGACCTTGATATCGACTTGGCGCTGTTCGGCCTGCCGGCGGCACGGTTCACGGTGTGGTCGTTCTGGGATGGAACGGCGTGGGAAGTCGCCGGCGACCGCCTGACCTTAAAGGCGCTGCCGCCGCACAGTTGCAAGCTGCTGCGGCTGACCCCGGTGTCAGCCGAACCGGCGGTCATCGGTTCCGACCTGCACATTGCCTGCGGCGCGGCGGAGATCGCGGACCTAACCCTTGCCGGCGGCCGGCTGACCGTCACGTTGTCCGATGCCGGGGCGCGCGAGGGCGCGCTCTTCATCCGGCACGCCGGCCGGCTGGCGCCGGCCGCGGCCACGGGACTGGCCGTGGAGCAGGTGGCGGAGGTCGCGCCAGGCGTGTGGCGGGTCGCCGTCTCCAGCCGCCGCCGCAACCAGCCCCAGCGCCTGACCCTGGCAACCACCACGCCCTGATGGCCTGGGGGGGGAGCGAAACAGTTGGGAACCCCCTTTTGAGGAAAGGCGGTTCCCAAACCCTCCGTCAAACCTTTTTGTTCCTTAATGCGGATGGCGCTTTCGCCACAAGCACGATTCTTTGGCCTTACGTTTTGCCAGAATAGCTTGTGGCGAAAGCGCCATCCGGTTTTAGTAACAAAAGTTTTAGGAAGGGGTTTGGGGAGCACCCTTTTTCAAAAGGGTGGCCCCAACCGCTTAGGCGATCATGCGCTTCATGAATCATGGTTGTTTTCCGGGGCTGGCGGCATAGGGTACGCTGCATGTCGGAATTACTTCAGCGTGATGACGAGGCGTTTATGCGGCTGGCCCTGCGCCAGGCGGAAAAGGCTGGTGAGGCGGGCGAGGTGCCGGTGGGCGCGGTGGCGGTGGCGGGCGGCCAGGTGATCGCGCGCGCCCACAACCAGGTGGAACTGCTCAAGGACGGAACGGCGCACGCCGAAATGCTGGCGTTGACCCAGGCGGCGGCGGCGCGCGGCGGCTGGCGGCTGAACGAGGTCACGCTGTACGTCACCAAGGAACCATGCATGATGTGCGCCGGGGCGATGGTCAACACCCGTCTTGGCCGCCTGGTGTTTGGCTGCGCCGATCCGCGCAGCGGCGCCGCCGGCAGCGTGCTGACACTGACCGACCAGCCCGGCATGTTGCACAGCGTGCCGGTCACCGGCGGGGTGCTCGCCGAGGCGTGCCTGGAGCTGATCCAGCAATTCTTCCGCCGCCGCCGGGGCGAGGCGCGAGCGGCGGAGTAGTACCCTGAAAACTTAAATCTTCACCACGAAGACACGAAGGACACGAAGATAAATCGAAGATATTTTCTGAGCCGTATTTGCCATTGAAACGCTTCGATCTAACTTCGTGCTCTTCGTGGCTTCGTGGTGAATCAAAAAGTTTAAGTGTCACAAGGTACTACCCGTTCAGCAGCAGGTCGGCGGTGCCGGCGTCGGCGAGGATGATTTTGCCGGGGCTCTTGAGGGTGGCCTGGATGTCGAGTAGGCGGAAGAGGGCGGTGGCGACTTCGGGCTCCCGCCGGATCTCGGCCAGCGCGCGGCCGACGACTTCCGGGCGCACCGCCTGCGCCTGCCCAAGCCGTTGCGAGGCTTGTTTGTCGGCCTCGGAATGGATAATCGCAACGGTGTTGTCGCCCGCCTGCTTCATGGCGGCGGTGACCTGGCGGAGCCGGTTGACGACTTTGCGCTGGATTTCGGCGATCATGCCTTTGTCGCGAAAGGCGACCTTGCGGATGTAGGTCGAGCCCAGGGCGAAGCCCCACTCGGTCGAGGTCGGCGAGACTTCCTCACGCACCTTGCGCGACAGCGCATCGCGGTCCTCGAGGAGGACGTCGAGCTTGAGGTTGGACAGCTGTTTCACGACCGCCGTGGCGACATTGGCCTTGAGCGAGCCGATCGGATCGGAGTTGCGGAACAGGTACGCCTTGGGGTCGTTGACATACATCTCAAACCACACGCCCACGCCCATGGGCGCGCCTTCCTCGGAATTCACCAGCTGATTGCGCAGGTAGGATTGGTGGAGCTGGGTGCTGACGGTGTAGGTTTTGCCGAACAAGGGCAGCAGCAGGGCGCGCCACCCGAAATGGGTGATGGGGAAAAACAGTCCGGGTTCATCGACCTGGCCGATGACTTTGCCGAAAAAGGTGTAGACCAGCACGGTGCGTTCCGGAAGCACGCGCCAGAACTGAAACAGCTGGCCGAGCGCGACCAGGATCCGGGTCCCGATAAGGGTGGCGATGACCGTGACGATGAGGACGGGCCAGAAATTCATGGGGAGTGGTGCCGGGGGGAGCGGTTAGAGTTTCAGGATGGTCTGGGCGGCTTTTTCGCGGAGCGGCAGGCTGGCGTTGCGGAGATAGCTGTCGAGGGCGTCCTTGCCGCCGTGGGCGTGCATGGCGGAGAGCGTTTTGCCGAGTTCGAGCAGCGGCGCGGCCTCGGCGTCGGCGCGGTTTTGGGCGATCTGCACGGCCTGTTCGGCCATTTTTAATTTCTGCTCGGCATCGGCGCGCGACTGGCTGACGGCCGCCGCGACCTGGTTCTGGGTGGTATTGATCGAAGCGAGCGCCTCATCGACGTCATTGGGCGGATCGATGTTGGTGATGAGGGCGGCGTCGAACTCGATGCCGTAGCGGGCGGCGGTCTTGCGGCAGGCTTCCTCCATGTGGCGGTTGATCAGCGACAGGTTGCGGCGCAGGTCGTTGATCGACACGCCTTCCACCGCGCCCTCGGCCCGGTCGCCGTGAAAGGTCGCGACCCGGTCGCGCAAGGTGGAGATGAAATAGCCGACCACGTGGGCGGCCGGCCGCGAGACGCCGAACAGATAGGCGTAGAGGTTGCGCTCGCACGGCTTCCAGCGGATCTGGCCGGAAATCTGCACGGTGAGGTTGTCCTTGGTGACCGCCTCGATGAATTGCTGGTTGATGTCCGGGTCCCAGGTGATGTCGACGGCCTGGATGGTCATATCGACCTTGTAAAGGCGCTGCCACGGCCATTTGAAGTAGGGACCGCCGGGCTGGATGACGCGGAGCGTGGGGAAGCTGTAGCGCTTCTTCTCCTCGTCGGAGAGCAGCGCGCCAAGCTGCGGGTCGTCGGCGGTGGTGCCGGTCATGCGCTGTGCGCGGCCGAAGGTGGTGAGCACGCCGCGCTGGGTGGGCCCGATGGAATAGACCCCGAACAGCAGGGTGAGCAGGGCGGCCAGGCCGACCCCGAGAAGAATGCCAAGCAAAAGGATAGTCATGATGCGGCAACTCTAGTCCACCGGCACCTGGATGGCAAGCCGGTTAGGCTGCATTATTCATGAATAATCCAGGTTGGACTGTAGGCACTAAAAATCGCCGCATCAACCGCCCTCAAAGGGTCATGATGGCCTCGGCGCCTGGAAAAATCAGATTATTTGATTATTGTATTATCAGATAGTTATGGGGTGAGTGCAAGGATCCGAGGTGTGTCATGCCTGCTGCTGTCGCTATTTCCCTGACCGACGCCTCCCGGCATTTTTCGGAATATGTGAACCGGGTGACCTATGCGGGGGAACGGTTTTCCCTGGTTCGGGGCGGCAAAGCCGTGGCGGAGCTGGGGCCGCCGCCGCCCCGGCGCACGGTCGGGGATTTGCTGGCCCTGTTGAAGGCGCTTCCCGCCCTGCCGGCCGGTGAGGCCAGGCAGTTTCGCGCCGACTTGGCCCGAGCCCGCCGTCAGGCCGGCCGGGAGGAGGCGTCGCCGTGGGAGTCCTGATTGATACCTGCGTCCTGATTCAGGCCGAGCGTGAACCGGCGGCCCTCGGTTCCCGGTTGAAAGCACAGGTGCGGGAATCGGCGTTTTTGTCGGTCATCACGGCCAGCGAACTGTTGCACGGGGTCAATCTGGCGAAAACGGCGGCCATCCGCCTGAAACGGTCGGCCTGGGTGGAGGAGCTGCTGCGATCCTATCCGTTGTTGCCCATCGACTTGCCGGTGGCCCGGGTACACTCTGAGCTGTGGGGTGAACTGAAATTGGCGGGCACCATGATTGGCGCCCATGACCTGTGGATCGCCGCCACCTGTCTGGCCTATGATCTGGTGTTGGTTTCCGACAACCAGCGGGAGTTTGCCCGGGTGCCGGGTTTGAAGGTCATCTAACCCAACCCGGCATGGCCGGAGCCAAGCACCATTTTTCACCACGAAGCGCATGAAGCACATGAAGTAAACCGGCAGCAAGGCGACCAAAACGCAGGCAGACGTCCTGATTACGCTTTTTCTTCGTGCTCTTCATGTTCTTCATTGCCTGTCTCACGTTTTCTCTGCGCCTCCGCGCCTCTGCGGGAGAAATGCGTAGGGTAGATGGGCTGCAAGTCCTGGGCTACAGTGGTGAATTATCCCGGACTAATGCCAGACTGAGGAAATCCCCCATGAAAACCATCGCGCCCGCTCCGGCCGAATTGCTGTTTGCCGACTATGCCCCGGCCACTCTGGAGCCCAAGAACACCATTGGCGCCAAGTGGGAGCGGTTGCTGGCCGCGCTGGTGCCCGATATCGGCATCCTGGCCGGCCGCGACATCGTGGCCGTCGAACAGGCGTCGCTGGACCTGATCCGCACGGAGGATCTCATTCCCGGCTCCCTGCCCAAGGGCTGGGAAATCGGGCCGGGCAACCACCTGTTCGAGCGCATCCACGGCAAGGACCCCTATGCCGGGGTCAACGCCCTCGCCGACTGCGGCCTCGGCCGTCCCGAGTACGTCCTGCGGCCGGTGGCCTAATGTTCCAGGAACGCCATAAGACAATGTTGGGGCCACTCTTTTGAAAAAGGGTGCTCCCTTTGCGGATTCCGCAGGCCGCTCCAGTGCAACAAACCACGATTGGGACAGCAGGGGCGGCCTGCGGAATCCGCAAAAGGCACAAACCGGTTTGACGGAGGGTTTGGGAACCGCCTTTCCTTAAAAGGGGGTTCCCAACAGCATCCGCCAGGAACGAGTCTGAACTCGCCGATGCCTAGCCGGCGGGGGCGAGGACGAGCGTGCCTTGCAGGCGGAGGTCCCGCGAGGAAGCGCCGAGCCGGATGACGAAGGCGCCCGGCTCGACCTTCCAGTCATGCCCGACGACATCGTAGAACGCGAAGGCCCGGGCGTCCAGGATGAATTCCAGCTCGCGGCTTTCCCCCGGTTTCAGTTCGACCTTGGCAAAGCCCTTGAGTTCCTGTTCCGGCCGCGCCACGGTGGCTTCGGGATCGGACACGTAGAGCTGGACGACTTCCTGGCCGGCGACCGGGCCGACATTTTTCACGGTCAGCGCCACCTTGACGTCGGCGCCCGCCACCGCCGTTTTCGGCAGGCGGAGATGCGAGTAGGCGAACGTCGTGTAGGACAGGCCGTGGCCGAACGGGAACAGCGGCGCCACGCCCTTGGTGTCATAATACCGGTAACCGACAAAGACGCCTTCGTCATAGCGGACTTCGCGGTCCCCGGGAAAGTTCAAATAGGCGGGGGTGTCCTGATGACGGACTGGATAGCTGACGGACAGTTTGCCGGAGGGGTTGACCCTGCCGAACAGGATGTCCGCAATGGCGTTGCCGCCCTCCTGGCCCGGATAATACGCCTGGAGAATCGCCGGCACCTGCTCCGCCCACGGCATTTCCACCGGAGTGCCGGTGTTCAACACGACAATGGTGCGCGGATTGGCCTGCCGCACCGCCGCGATCAGGTGGTTCTGGCCGGTCAGCCTCATGTCGGTACGGTCGGCGCCTTCGCACTCATAACCCTCCGGATAGCCGGCAAAGACGATGGCGGCGTCGCAGGCGGCGGCCATTTGCGCCGGAGTGGCCAGATTCTCTTTCGCGGACAGGTTTTTGTAGAAAAATTTGACATGCATCGACTGGTCCGCCGGCGCTTTGACGAATTCGATGCGGAAGGTGTATTTTCGGCCTTTGACCAATCGCAGGTCCCCACTGCCGGTGCCCCAGTTGCCACCTTTTGTAAAGGGATGGGTGACGAAGATGCATTTTTCATCCACGAACAGGCGGCCGGAGCCTTGGATATCGATGCCAAATCTGAACTGGCCGGTGGCGGGGGCGGTGAGTTCCGTGGTCCAGCGGCCGGAGAACGCGGCCGGCGACAGTCCCTGGGCGGGGGCGGTGGCCGGTTCGCCGGTCCACCAGACATCGGAGCTGGTTTCCACCCGCGTGCCCAGCGGCTTGCCGGCCAGTTCCGTGCCCGCAAAATATTCGGCATACAGGCCGGGGGCTCCGCCGCCGGGGGTCTGCAACCACTGGATGTCGACCAGGGACGTCTGGTCGGAAATCGCACATCCCTCATGGAATTTGACGTCAACCTGCCGGCCGAGCAGGGCCGTGACCGCCTCCAGCGGGGACACCCGGTATGGGGAGGGGACGGCAGAGCTGCCCCCGCCCTGCGGTGTCATGGCGGCATTCCGGCCGATGATCGCGAGCGATTTGAGGCGTTGCGGCTGGAGCGGCAGGAGGTTGCCATCGTTTTTCAGGAGGGTGATGGCCTCCGCGGCCACTTTTCGGGCCAATTGTTGGTGTGCCGGGGTGTTGGCGGAACCCTTGATGATTCTGCCGTCCCTGCCGAGACGGCCGGTCTTGGCCAGTAATTCCAAAATCCGCCGGGCGGCCTGATCCACCGTGGCTTCCGGAATCTGCCAGTTGCCAACCATTTCCGGCAGGCATTTGAAATACTTGGCCGGCCCCGGCATTTCCAGGTCGAGGCCGGCGGCGACCGCCTCAAATCCGCTGTGGACGGCGCCCCAGTCGGAGACCACCAGGCCCGCGAACCCCCATTCCTTGCGCAGGATCTGGTTCAGCAAAAAGTCGTTTTGGCTGGCATAAACGCCGTTGATGCGGTTGTAGGCGCACATCACGGTCCACGGCTGACTGGCCTTGACCGCATATTCGAACTGGGACAGATAGAGCTCCCGCATCGTCCGTTCGTCGACGACGGAGCTGCCGCGAAAGCGCTCGGTTTCCTGGTTGTTGCAGGCGAAGTGCTTGAGCGAGGCGCCGACGCCCTGGCTCTGGATGCCGGCGATCCAGGCGGCGGCGATCCGGCCGGCCAGGAACGGGTCTTCGGACAGGCTCTCGAAATTGCGGCCGGCCAGTGGCGACCGCACAATATTGACACACGGCCCCAGCAGCACATCGCAGCCATAGTCGCGGGTTTCTTCGCCGAGCGCCTTGGCCATTTCCCGGATCAAGTCGGGATTCCAGGTGGCCGCCATGGACACCCCGGTGGGAAAGTACGTCGCCGGCCCCATTTTCCGTCCGGCATTGGCGCCGTCCGGCCGGACGCCGTGCGGTCCGTCGGTCACGACCGCCGAAGCAATCTTCAGGCGGGGGACGGGCACCGTGGCCCAGCCGTCCTTGCCGGACAGCAAGGCACATTTTTCCTCCAGCGTCAGTTGCGCCAGCAGGCCGTCAATGAGTTTGTGCGTTGCCGCGCTCAGGGTGATGGTTTCATTTTTTGCCATGGTGATTGACCGGTTCGGGGGGTGTATTGACCATTAATGGTATATTTTTATACGATACAAGTTGCAAATGAGATGGCAATTGACATAATCTATTATTGCTTGACTGAACCTATCGGGTTGCCGTTTTTAGTCAAATTGCGGATTCCGCAGGCCGCTCCAGTGCAACAAACCACGATTGGGACAGCAGGGGCGGCCTGCGGAATCCGCAAAAGGCACAAACGGGTTTTGACGGAGGGGTTGGGAACCGCCTTTCCTCAAAAGGGGGTTCCCAAGGCGGATTACCACGTGTAATTCAGCGCCGACAGGAAGGTGCGGGCGATGAGCATGTGGCCGGTCTGGTTGGGATGGATGCGGTCCCAGGCCAGGGCCATGGGGTGCTGGTACTTGAGCACGCGGTCAAAGGCGCCCTGCACGTCCACCAGCACGGCATCGTGGCGTTTGGCCAGCTTCTTGACCACCGCGCCATAGGCATCCATGCGTTGGCGCATCGGCTCGCGGCGGTTGGGCTCCACCATGTGCGGGGTCATCAGCACCAGCCCCTGGAGGCTGGGGCGCACCTGTTTGAGCAGCGCGTCGTAGGTCTTTTCATATTCCGCCAGGCCGACATGGCATTCCGGCATGCGGGGCAGGTCGAACTGGCGCCAAACGTCGTTGATGCCGATATAGACCGCGAGCCAGTCGGGTTTCTGGGCCAGCACGGCGTCGTTCCAGCGCACCTTCAGCTCGCGCACGGTGCTGCCGCTGTTGGCGACATTGACCACGCGGATGCCCAGTTGCGGATAGGTGGCGCCCAGCAGCGCATCGACATCGGTCACCCATCCGCGGCCGAGCGGGTCGAACAGTCCCTCCGCCACCGGCTGCACCCGGCCGCAGTCCGAGATGGAATCACCGATAACCACTAGTTTTTGTTGCTTGCCGATTTTCATGGGAGTTCCGCTTCTTGGCGCACCGTTTTGACTTTTATGACACTGATTCGTAAAGAACATGACTTTAACCTGTTGGCATTGGAGGTCAAGATGGCGGGCGCGGGGGGTGTATGCCCGTTTTGTCGGACGCTGTTGGGATCCCCCTTTTTCAAAAGGGTGGCCCCAACATCATCGGACCCAACTGTCGACGCACCCAGGCGTGGGGTGCCAGGCGGCCATGAAATAGGATGGGCTCACGGACGAGCACGGGCGTTCACGGACCAGCACGGACCGGCGGACGGGCGTCCGGTGCGTTTTGTCCGTGCCGGTCCGTGCTCGTTCGTGTTTTGTCACGCTTCACGTATCACGCCTCACGTCTCACGTTCCGGGATATATTTCACGCATGATCACTTACGACTTCAGCGGCCAGACGGCGGTGGTGACGGGCGGGACGCGCGGCATCGGCCGCGGCATTGTCGAGGCGCTGCTGGCGGCGGGCGCGCGGGTGTTCGCCACCTACGCCGGCAATGAGGCGGCGGCGGCGGCCTTCAAGGCGGCGATGGTGACGGCCGGCGACCGCCTGGCGCTGCACCGCTTTGATGTCGGTGACTACGCCGCGGTCGAACAGTTCTGGCGCGAACTGGATCCGGTGGCGGAACGGGTGGACATCCTGGTCAACAACGCCGGCATCCGCCGGGACGGCGTGGTCGGCATGCTGGCGCCCGAGGACTGGCGCGCCGTGCTCGACACCAATCTGGGCGGCACCTATGCGATGAGCAAGTTCGCCGTGCTCAAGATGATGCGGGCGCGCTACGGCCGGATCGTCAGCATCACCTCGCCCTCGGGCGAGCTCGGGTTTGAGGGGCAGGCCAATTACGCCGCGGCCAAGGCGGGGCAGGTGGCGTTCACCCGGTCGCTGTCCAAGGAAGTGGCCCGGCGCGGCATCACGGCCAATTGCGTGTCGCCGGGGTTCATTGACACCGATTTCATTGGCGGCCTGCCGCCGGAACAGCTCAAGGGCTATCGTGACCTGGTGCCGTTGCGCCGCTTCGGCACGCCTGCCGATGTCGCCCAGGCGGTGCTGTTCCTGGCCTCCAAGGAAGCCGCCTACATCACCGGCGCCACGCTGGACGTTACCGGAGGGCTGTGAGCGTGATGCGGGGGCGCCGCCCCCGTGCCCCTGCCAAAGGGACCAGTCCCTTTGGAATCCCCGATGCCTTGGTTTCAAGAAGCGCCGGGGTTGGGCGCCGCCGCTCATGACCCGCCTTAACGCACCAGGCCTTGCGCGGCGCCCAGTCTTGGCGCTTCTTGAACGGAAGGCACTGGAAGGTTGCTTTGACTTCGCTATTCTGCGGTTCAATATTCGGCAATCTGCGGTTTTTCTTTCATTAAATTACCCCCACGACATGCAGTAGGGTGTTGTTGCCATGTCTGTTGCGTTTCACCCCAATCCCGCCATCATTCCGACCCCCAAGCTTGAGGAAGATTTCTATGACTGGTGGCAGCGGCATGACGCCGTGCTGGCGCTGCACGCCGGCCCTGCCCCGGAAATCGTTCTGATCGGTGATTCTATCACTCATTTGTGGCCGCAGAATGGCCCCGTATCCTGGCGGGAGACGTTTGGCGGCAGGGCGGTGGCCAATTTGGGCTTTGGCTGGGACCGCACCCAGAACGTGCTGTGGCGCCTGGACCACGGCGAACTGGACGGCTGGTGCCCGCGCCTCATCGTCCTGAACATTGGCACCAATAATTTTGGCGCCACCGAACGTTCCCGTTTTCACACCCCGGCGGAGGTGCTGGCGGGCATCCTGGCCATTCTGGCCCGGTTTCGGCAGCTGACGCCCGGCAGTCTTGTCATCGTCATGGGCGTGTTTCCGCGCGGCCAACAGCCGGACGATTTCTTTCGCGCGCCGATCGCCGAACTCAATGCGCGGCTGGCCCAACGGCTGGCGGATGCGCCCGGCGTGCGCTTTCTGGAAATCGGTGCCGCCTTGCTGGAACCCGATGGCACCATCGCCCCGGAAACCATGCCTGATTTCACCCACCCGAGCGAACGCGGCTACACGGCATGGGGCCGGGCCCTGGCACCCCTGTTGCCGCCGTAATGCGGGGGCGCCGCCCCCGTGCCCCTGCTCAAGGAACTCCGTCCCTTGAGAATCCCGACATCTCTGTTCCGCAGGGCCGTGGCGAGGCGCCGCCTTTCACGCCTGCGTAGCGTCTTCATCTCCTTGTGCGGC
>CAITYL010000257.1 GCA_903896595.1 uncultured Lentisphaerota bacterium | reverse complement strand
GTGTCCTCAACGTCCTCGCCCCGCCGCGCGCCAAAAACGGCCAACCTGCCGCCGCCGAGGACGCGGAGGACCTTGTCCCCGAGAGGACATTGAGGACGACGAGGACGCGGCGGCTATCATGATTCACCCTATAGGCTTCTGCAATCACCGTTCATCTGTCCCTATCCGTCCCCAACCCGGCGCGCCCCAAGTCACCCGTCCCTACGCCTCGTATAACAACGCGCCGGACGCGAGGACGAGGGCCAGCATGGGACGAAAGCATTTTAACCGCGGATGACGCGGATTAGCGCGGATAAGGCAACCCCCTTGGAGGCGGAATTCTGATCTGGTTTTATCCGTGAAATCCGCGTCATCCGCGGTTAAAAATTTCCCATACATACGCCGCCACCCGTCCCTAATCGCACCCCCTTTTTTCGCCACCCTGAAGGGGCAAGGGCATGGGCAGCTCCATTGCCCCTACCGGGCGCAAACCCGCTTAATTTTCCAGCCCCAGGGCGTTGCCTTGGGCTATTTTACCGCCGCCCCGCTGGGGCTCAAAAACCGTTCCGCCGCCGGCGCGACATCACGCCCGCGCCCAGCAGGCCAAGCAACACGAACGACGCCGGCTCCGGAATGGTCTCGATGACCACCGTGGTAAATTCACCACGGTACTGCGGGTAGTCCGTGCCTGCGCCGGTTACACCGGCTCCGGTTCCATTGAAGTACGGGATCAGTCTAAGGTTGTTCACCTGGTCGCCGACTGATATGGTCGCCGCGACGTTAGTATAGATAGCGAATGTCGCGGGGTTGGCCAAGATAGGATACCCCGTGTAAGTGCCGTCGTGAAAGTCTTGTACACCATAGAACATCCCCGCATTGTCATGTCCGAAATACCCGGAGATGGTTACTTTGGTCACGACTTGGCCTGCGGGCGCGGACCAGGTTGCTCCAGCCCAGTCGCCGGCATCAATAGCCTGAATGCCAGCAAAATTACAGTCAACATAGATCTTGTTCGTTGCGCCTGGAGCGCTCGTATACGTGATCAGGCCGTTGGCGACACCGTGGGCGGCGGTCATCGCGTTGGCACCCGAGTACCAGTCGGCACGGCTACTGTCAAACGTGTACGTCATGGCGGCGGTGGCGGGGCTCGCAAAGGCCGCGCACACCAGCGCGGCCGCGATGCTTATAAGGTTGATTTTCATTTTGAACTCCCTGTCTTTGATGGTTCGCTTTTTCATTGCGTGACGGCCTGCGTTACTTTTTGACGGTCTATCAATAGCCTAAAACTCCACCTACCTCACCAAGGTCAAGATTAATTGCCTCCTTTCTTGATTAACCGCGTCTTCGACGATAACGGGTTCGTCCGCCCGAGGACGGGCGGCTCCCAAACCGGAAAAACGGCGTTTTGCAAAAACCTTTTTTATTAATTACGCACGGCTTGATAGCGGAGCATGACGGGTGAATACGCGGGGACTTTGACACTTATTTCCGGAGTCATCACACAACGCTTGGCGCTTCCCCAGACGTTGTCACGGAACTCTGACACCTTATAGGCCGCGCCATTGACCAAGCCCCAGTCCTTGGGGTTATTGGGGATTTTAACCGTCACTTCGCCGGGCGTGATGTTGACCAGCACCAAACCGATATCGCCATTTTCCGCGCGATAGACGGAGGCCATCACCTCGCTGAGCTGAATGGCGTTCGGCGCCTTGCCGGAAATGCATTCGTTGAATTCCCACCAGACAACCTCATGCCGCGGCAGTGCCGACAGATCGGGTTTCCGGAGGAATTCACCGTAGAGCAGGAACGCTTGCCCGGCCTTGCGGGCCTGGGCGAGCTTGACCAGAAACGCCATCTGCTTTTCGTAGCCCGGCGCGACCAAGTCAGGCCCACCCCACCATAATTGCCGGCCATTCACAAAGGAAAAGCCCACCTTGGCGGCAAGGGACGGCATCGACTTGCCCTCGGCTTCGGTTACGCGCATCCCGAAATCGATCGTCCGGTCGCTCATGGCGGCTTGGAAGGTAAACAGCGGATCGGCATCCAGGTCGACGTAACCCGACAATTGTCCTGACATCAGATCGGCGTACGTTTCCGTGCAGGCCTCGCCGGTCAAAACCAGTTGTTTAAGGCCGGATTCGGCTTTGATGCGCTCAATCATTTTGCGCATGCCCTGGGCGAAATGATTTCCGCCCCCCAGCGCCGGATGTCCATGGTTGGTGGCGTAACACATCGCGGGATACATGTGCAATTCATCCAGATAAACGACTTTAATGCCATACTCCTTCACCAGCGTGCCATAAATTGAGGCCAGCTTGCCCTGCCAGTAATCGGTGAACGGGCACATCGAGACAATTAAGCCAGGAGCGCCATTCTCCGGGGCAGCGGGAGTATGTAATCTCTGGATCGCCCACTGACTGGCTTTATCCTTTTGCCACATGGGAACCGTGGTTTCGTACCGATTGATATTTACATACGGCATGACGTAAATGCCGGCTTTTTGAACCTTGGCAATGGCTTCTTTAAAACCGGGCTGTGACGGCAGGTAATCCGGGTAGTTTTTGTCCATGATTTTCCCGTGCCACCACATATACCAATGCGCGATGATGTCTTCACCCAAACGCTGGCGGAATTTGATCAAGTTGTCCGCGAATTGATCCATGGTTTCCGGCGGCGTGAGGTCCCATCGCGCAAAGCCTTGCACCCAGACCGACAGATCCAGATACCACTGCGGAATGTCCGTCCGTTTGGATAATGGCAACCAATGGTTGGTGGAAATCATCCATTTCCGATAGAGCTTGGCTGCATCGTAATGATCGCCCGCCAGCGGCCCGGCCGCCACGCTGTAGGGCAACGTCCAGTTGCCCGTCGCATCGCTGGCGCCATCCGGATAATGCAGGACATAAGTGACAAAAGACCGCCCCGACGCCATCGGCTCATTGAAAAAGCACTTGCGGTAGCCCTGAATATCTTCCGCGGCAAGATAAAAGCCGCCGCGGTTTTGTCCGTCACAGTACATCAGCATCTGAATGGTCACGGCGTAACCCGGGTAGTTGGTCCAGCCGTCATTACAGACGAGACTGCTGCGCGGATGTAGCACCTTGCGGCCAGAGTCATAGGGAACCGCCACGTAGTCGGTTAAGTCGCTGCCGGGAAGCTTGCTGCCCAGGCCCCGCAAGGTCGGGAACCGCACCTCATCCAGCGTAAAACCGGACTGATTCTTCAACGCCAATGACCACCGAAACACCGGGTCATCGGGCCGAATCGAAACCGTCACCGTCACATCCGCCGTACGGCCGTTCTCGCCCACCGGACACCCATCGTAATGCAACTTTAATTGCCGGGTTTGGCCGGTCACGGTATTTTCATACCAGCATTTCTCCGCGTCGCGGCCATCAATGGAATACGCGCGATCCGTCTGATAAAATTCCTTGGGCCGCGACAGGAAACTAATGGAGAACAACGAACCGCCGGGCTCGACGACATAGTTAAGGTTTTGCGCGCGGTCAATCATCTCGACTAGGGTAAAACGCTTGGCGTCGAGCACCAGCGACGACTGCGCGTTTTTCAGCACCAGGCATTCTTTTCCATTGATCATGACCGTTTGCAACGAGCAGCCCGGCCCGTTGTCCGCCGACACGGTTGCTCCCGCCGACACCAACAACGCCACTAAAATAATGATCAACCGCATGATTGGATTCCTTGTCTTATGAACCTGTTGCATAATCATTTTCGCCATTCAATAGTCTAGATTTTCCGTCCGCGCCCGGAACGTAAGTGACGGGACACGGTAACCGCTGAAATTAATAAAGCGGAAAACAGAAATGATACGTTATACGTAATGCGTGATTCTTGGCCCTCCGCCTTCAGTCTAAGAGTCTAATAGCCAACAGCCCAACCCGGCATAGCCGGAACCAAAATAACGTCATTTCACCACAGAGGACACAGAGGGCACAGAGATGCGAGACTGCATGGTGCCGAAAAACCGAACTGCCTCCCGGTATTTTTTCCTCGGTGTTCTCTGTGCCCTCTGTGGTAAACTAAAAGATCAATTTTAACTTTAATTGAATAACCCTGACCGGTCACTTGCGCTCCCGGCGGGTGCTTCGTTCGCGGCTCGGATCGGCATCGCTACTGAGGAAAGCGCGGAGGCGTTTCATTTTTCCACCACCCACGGATTGTCAGACGTATCGCCCGCCGAACTATTATCAATCCATTTGCTCATCTCTGAAAACGACACCAGTCCCGTATGGCCGTCAAGGTAGCCGTAATTGGCGGCGGAATGGCCGGATTTTCCATGAACCTCGCCGTCACCAACTTGCATTTCGGGTGGAAAGTTGGCGCCCATCCGGTATCCATAAGTGGCGGCTTTTCTGTACTCCACCCCTGACCAGGAGGAATGATTGATGGCATTCCAGGAATAATGGACCTCCACATTCATAATTTTACAGGACGGATTGACGATGGTGGTCAGATTTCGGCCGCCATAGTTGCCATCCCCATCTTCATCCCAGTTCAAAGAATCGCAGGCCCGCAAATTTACACCATAACTGGAGGGGCCGTAATTATTATAATAGGCACTGCCGTACACGAAGGCTTCGTTAACCCCGGCGGTATTCCCGGGACAAACAAACGCTTTCGCCATGCCATCCATATAATCCCAGATCAACCCGCCCCATACCGGCCGTTGCGTCGCCGGCTCCATCTGCGATACTTTACGCAGATAGGGCAGCGTGCTATAATCACCGGCATACATTAATTCCGCCCGCAACAGGCCGCGCAGGTTCATCTGGCAGGCGATCGCCTTCGCCGTATCCTTCGCCGCGCTCAAGGATGGCAACAGCATGGAGGCCAGGATGGCGATGATCGCGATCACCACCAGCAGTTCGATCAGGGTGAATTTTTTTCCTGGCGTCATGCTTTTTCCCTCAACCACCAAGTATAGTACGGGATTGAGGTGCCAACCATGAAGAAAGTCGCAAAAAACATAAGAAAAATATCAATTTTGCGACCGGCCCGGCCGGCCGTGACGCCGCGCAGTTTCATGATGCCGCGCAGTTTTGTGTTCCTGAACGACAGCTTTCCCCTCGGCGTCAAACGCATCACCAGCCAGACCGAAAACAATTTTCATCTGCATGAGGATTATGCCGAACTGGTGATCATCGGCAGAGGCTACGCGTCGCATTTGGTGGGCCAGCGCGAGTACCCGGTCGGGCCCGGGGATGTCTTTGTCATCAAGGATGGCCGCAGCCATGCCTATGCCAAGGTGCGTGACATTGAACTCATCAACATCCTGTTTGACTGGAAACAGCTCAACCTGCCGTTGCACGACCTGGCGGCCTGTCCCGGCTTCCAGGTGCTGTTCAGGATCGATCCGCTCTCTCAGGCCAAGGATCGCTTCGACAGCCGCCTCCGGCTTGATTCGGAACAGCTGCTGTACCTGGTCAACTTGACCCGGCGCCTGGAAGCGACGCTCGCCGCGGCGGCGCCGGGCTACCGGTTCGCGGCCCTGAATCTCTTCGGGCAGATGGTCGAGTACCTGGTGAACGCCTATGCCGCCCTGGACTCGAAAACCATTAAGGAATCCATGTCTCACCTGCTGGGCGATCTGGCCGGCGGCATGGAGCGCCATTATGCCGCACCGTTGACCGTGGAGGAGATGTGCCGCCGCACCAACATGTCCCGGGCCAGCCTGTTCCGGCATTTCCGGAAATACTATGGCGACACCCCGCTCAAGCATTTGCTGGGTATTCGTCTCCGGCACGCCACCCAGCTGCTGCTGAGCGGCAAGCTTGGCATCAGCGAGATCGCCCTCAAAACCGGTTTCACCGATGGTGCCTATTTTTCGTACCTGTTCCGCAGAGAGACCGGTTGCACGCCCAATGCCTACCGGAAACGGCAGTTGCCAGGACGATAGGTCCGACACGTCGGACAAGCATGTGGGGGCGCCGCCCCCAGGCCCCCGCCAAAGGGACCCGTCCCTTTGGAAACTCCGAGACTTTCCACCCGGTTCAGATGATCCAAGTTCGGAGTTCCGCCCTCAGGCGGTGCCTTCGGAAGCGAACCGCGTGGTTGCCTTGGCATCACGTTACCGGTTCCGGCCGCCGGAACCTTTTGAGTGGCGGTGGCTCGACACCGCTTTCATACTGTATTTTTGACCCAACCCGGCATAGCCGGAACCAAAATGACTTCATTTCACCACAGAGGACACAGAGTGCACAGAGATG
>CAITYL010000256.1 GCA_903896595.1 uncultured Lentisphaerota bacterium | reverse complement strand
GTCGTTGTCCGCCCGAGGACGGGCGGCTCCCGGTCTGGAAATAACGCCGACATTAAAAAGCGAACCTAACGCAGTATAGTCGAGTATTGGGGGTTGGTTGAGGGATTTCCATTATATAAATTTCGACCTTCAATCGTCGATCGTTTCCGTCCGAGCCCGGAACATTAGTGACGGGTCCCAACGGTTGCCGAAAAACTGAATATCCAATATCCAACAAGGAATGTCCAAGGATGAAGGAAAAAGCCATTCAGTTCTGTAAAAGACAATTTACTTGGACATTGGATATTCCTTGTTGATTATTGGACATTCAATAGAAAAAGTGGATTCTTTTTGACCGGTCACTTTCGCTCCCTGCGGTCGCTTCGTTCGCGGCTCGGATCGGCATCGCAGCCGAATTGAGTTTTGCAAGAACCTCACTGTTCACTGAACCATAATTCAAGCCAATGCCCCCCCTCCCCGCCGCCATTCATGACCTGGCCAACCGCTGGCAGACGGTCGATCCGCGTTTCGGCCGCCCGAATGCGCCCCCCATTGAGCTTGACTTGGGTTGCGGCACCGGCGGCTTCACGCTCGCCCTGGCCCGGCGCTACCCGGAACGCCTGATCCTCGGCGCGGATGTGCTGCTCGGGCGCCTGCGGCGGCTCCAGAACGTGGTCCGGCAGGGCGGCATCCGCAACGTGGAACTCATGCTCGTCAACAACCTGGAACTGATCGGGTTCATGTTGCCGGACGCGTCGGTGCGCCGGTTGCACCTGCTCTGCCCCGATCCCTGGCCCAAGGCGCGCCACCGCGCCAAACGGCTGGCCACCTCGGCCTTTTTTACCCACGTGGCGCGCGTGTTGGAACCGGGGGGCGTGTTGCACCTGGCCACCGATCATGTTCCCTACCACGAATCCCAGCAGGCCGTGGTCGAGGGGCTCCCCTTCTTCCGGGCCGCCCCGGACGCCATTGCCGACCTGGCCGGGCTGGAAACCGATTTTGAACGCAAGTGGATGGCGGCCGGCAAGCCGGTCCCCCACCTGGCCTATGTCCGCATCTCCGAATCATGAGGATGACATCGTTTGCGGATTCCGCAGGCCGCCGGACAGTCCCAAACGTGTTTTATCGCCCGAGACGGCCTGCGGAATCCGCAAAGGGATCACCCTTTTTCAAAAGGGTGGCCCCAACATCGCGGGCGCCCGGTTGCCGTCCAGTGGCGGCATTATAGTAACCGTTTGCCTAATTTTCGCCGTTTTGAGTACCACCATCCGGCCCAGCGCCGCATATTCCCGGAGCCCGCCACCATGTCCGACGCCACCATCCGCATGACTTCCGCCGGCCTCACCGTGCCGGACCGTCCGATCATTCCGTTCATCGAAGGCGACGGCACCGGTCCCGATATCTGGCGGGCCAGTGTGCGGGCCCTGGACGCCGCCGTGGCCAAGGCGTACGCCGGCAAGCGCGGCATTGTCTGGAAGGAAGTGCTGGCCGGCGAGAAAGCGTTCAAGCAGACCGGAAACTGGCTGCCCGATGAGACCGTCACGGCGTTCAAGCACTATCTGGTCGGCATCAAGGGGCCGCTGACCACGCCGGTGGGCGGCGGCATCCGGTCGCTCAATGTCGCCCTGCGCCAGATGCTGGACCTCTATGTCTGCCTGCGCCCGGTGCGTTACTTCACGGGTGTCCCGTCGCCGGTGAAACACCCGGAAAAGGTGGACATGGTGATCTTCCGCGAAAACACCGAAGACATCTATGCCGGGATCGAGTATGCCGCCGGCTCGGGCGACGCCCAAAAAATTCTTGACTTCCTGGCCCAGGAATTCCCCAAGGCCTTCGCCAAAGTGCGTTTCGGCACAGCCGCCAAGACCGCCGACTGGCGGCAATTGACCGGCGAACCCGCCAACGACACGGTCGAAGTCGGGGTCGGCATCAAGGCCGTCAGCCGGCTCGGGTCCGAACGCCTGATCCGCAGCGCCATCGCCTACGCCATTGAGCACCGGCGCAAGAACGTGACCCTGGTCCACAAGGGCAACATCATGAAGTTCACCGAAGGCGCCTTCCGCGACTGGGGCTACGCCATCGCCAAACGTGAATTTGGCGCCGTGGAAGTGGACGGCGGCCCGTGGTGCAAGATCCCGGACGGCCTGCCCGGCGCCGGCATCGTCATCAAGGATGCGATTGCCGACATCACGCTCCAGCAGATCCTCACCCGGCCCGAAGAGTTTGACGTCATCGCCACCCTCAACCTCAACGGCGACTACCTGTCCGACGCCCTGGCCGCCCAGGTCGGCGGCATCGGCATCGCGCCGGGCGCCAATATCAATTACGTCACCGGCCACGCCGTGTTCGAGGCCACCCATGGCACCGCCCCCAAGTATGCCGACCAGGACAAAGTCAACCCCGGCAGCGTCATTCTGTCCGGCGTCATGATGCTGGAGCACCTGGGCTGGCAGGAAGCCGCCGACCGGATCGTCCGCAGCCTGGAAACCGCCATTGCCGACAAGGTCGTCACCTACGACTTCGCCCGCCTCCTCCCCGGCGCCACCGAAGTCCGCTGCTCCGCCTTCGCCGACGCCATGATCGCGCGGATGTGATTCCGCAGTAACGCCTCTTGCAAAACCCACCGCTGCCTGGAATTCGGAAGCCAGAATTCAGCATGAAACGTGAATGTACTTCTGTGGCAAAGGGCTTGCAGCCCGCCAGATCGAAAACGTACGCCTCGAAGAGCGCGATGCAATCGCTTTGCTACATGGGCATTCATTCACGCAGCCTTGAACACTGAATACCCCGGCCGGCGGCACTGAGTTTTGCAAGAGCCTCGGAGAAAACTTCTCCGTGGCTTCCTGCTCAAAATCCTAAATTTGGATAAAACGTGACCAGAAAAAAAGGTGTCGCGATGGTGGTGGCGGCCCTGCTGGCCGCCGCCCTGGCGCAGGCCTATGTTCAGCAGGTGACCCTGCCCAAGCGTGGCTTGGAGAAGCGCGCCATGGCGGCCGGCATCTCCCGTTACGCCGTCATCGCCCACCGGGGCGCCTCCTACTTGGCGCCGGAAGAAACCGCGCCGGCCTATCTGCTGGCGCGGGACATGGGCGCCGATTACCTGGAGGCGGACATTCAGCGCACCAAGGACGGGGTGCTGATCGCCTTTCACAGCCAGGCGGTGGGGGAAACCACCAATGCGGCCCAGGTGTTTCCGGGGCGGGAGAAGGATCCGGTCGACGCGTTCACTCTGGCGGAACTCAAACGGCTGGATGCCGGGACGTGGTTCAATGCCGCCCATCCCCGCCGGGCCCGTCCCGCCTACGCCGGCGTGCAAATCTTGACCCTGGACGAACTGCTCACGATTGCGGAAGCGGGACCGCAACGGCCGGCGCTTTACCTCGAAACCAAATCGCCCGAGCGCTTTCCCGGGGTTGAACGCGACCTGGTCGAACGGCTACGGCAGCGCGGCTGGCTGGGAAAATTTGCCGTTTCCGGGCAGGCCAAGGTGATCTTCCAATCGTTCCGCCCCGAGAGTCTGGCGCGCCTGCGGGAACTGGCGCCCGACGTGCCGCGGGTCCGCCTGTTCGGCAGCCGGCTGTTCGACCGGGCGGCCTGGAACGCCATGACCCGGGAAGTGACCGGCACCGACCAGGGCATCGGTCCCACGGCCTACCTCTGCTGGCCCTGGAATGTCGCCACCGCGCACCGCGCCGGCCTGCTCATCCATCCCTACACCGTCAACGAAATCTGGCAGTTCCGTATCCTGGCCTTCCTGGGCGCCGGCGACGGCTTCTTCACCGACCGCTGCGACAACCTGCTGCGCTTCTACAACCGGCCGGTCCTGGACTCCCCCGAGCGCATCCTGGCCCGCAACGGGTATTGAGCCCCAAGGCGACACGGGGAATCTGGTTTCATTAAACCGCAGATTGACGAATGTTGAGTTTTGAATGATGAAGTAACTTCGATCTTCTGCGGTTCAGCATTCGGAAATCTGCGGTTTTTCTACAACGCTGATAGAAGTTTTTCTCTGTTATCTCTTGATTTCTCCTGTTCAAAATCATGAATAATTCAGACTAGTACCCTGTAACATTAAATCCTTCACCACGAAGGCGCGAAGGACGCGAAGCTTGATCGAAGCGTTTCAATGGCACACACAGATCAAAAAACACCTTCGATTTATCTTCGTGCTCTTCGTGGCTTCGTGGTGAATCCGAACGTTTAAGTGTTACAAGGTACTAG
>CAITYL010000255.1 GCA_903896595.1 uncultured Lentisphaerota bacterium | reverse complement strand
AAGCCCGCGCGCGCTGACACAACAGGTTGCCAGAATGGCTTGTGACGGAAGCGCCATCCGCGTCAAGGTGTAAAAAGGTTTGACGGAGGGTTTGGGAACCGCCTTTCCTCAAAAGGGGGTTCCCAATATAGGCGATTGTCCGCTCACAGGCAGCGCAGGAGACCGATCACGACGCCTTGGATGGCGACCTTGCGGGCGTTGTGGAGCTGGACCGGGAAGTCGGGGTTGGCGGGGCGCAGTTCGACCTTGTTGTCTTTGCGGAGAAACAGGGTCTTGACCGTCGTCTCGTTGTCGACCATGGCAATGACAATCTCACCGGTATGGGCCACCGGCGTCTTGCGGGCCAGCACCATGTCGCCGTCGAGAATGCCCAGGTCGCGCATGCTTTCACCAAACACGCGCAGGGCAAAAATCGGCTCGCGCCCGCGGTGGTTGAAACACGCGGGGTCCAGACGGAGGTGACCTTCGACTTCCTGCTCGGCCAGGGCCGTGGCCCCGGCGGCGACGCGGCCCAGCAGCGGGATTTCGGTCAGTTCGGCGGCTTCCACCCGGCGGGGCGCCCGGGTGCGGCCGGCGGGATTGCGAATCACGGTCAGGCTGCGGGCCTTGCCGGAACGGGCGACAAACCCCTTGCGCAAGAGGGCGCGCAGGTGGGCGAAAGCGGTCGGCGGCCGGATATGGAAGTACGCGGCCAGTTCCTGCACTGTGGGCGCCATGCCCTCGCGCCGCTGGAACTCGCTGATGAAATCGAGGATGCTTACCTGCTTGGCGGTCAACCCCTTCATGGCCTTCACTCCTCTGCACCACGTGCGCACCCATCAGCCGGGCCATCGGCAAATTCCGCGCTGGCACCCACCGGCATGATCTATTTGTAAGTATAATTCTTGTTTGCCATTTGACAAGAACAACAAATACTAATATTTAAACGGCGCTTTGCCGGCGGACAGTCGCGCCCCGACGATGCGTGGTATAAACGCGCCGGCACCCGCTATATTCAGAACGTGCAAACCATACGGTCCGCATTTCCCCGAACCTAGAGTCTAACCGCCTACAGTCTGACAACCTGGCAAGCGACAACCCCGGCGGACGCCCCCACCCCATGCAACCCGATTTTGAAAAACTGGCACTGACCGGCTGGTACCCCGGCCACATGCTCAAGGCCGGCCGCCAGATGCAGGCGAAGCTGGCGCTGATCGACCTGGTGGTGCAGTTGCTCGACGCCCGCATGCCGTCGCGGTCACGCAATCCGGCGTTCGAGGCGGCGTTCGGCGACAAGCCGCGGCTGGTGGTCTTCAACAAGGCCGACCTGGCCGATCCCGCCGCCACCCGGCGCTGGGAGGACAAGCTGCGGGCCGCCGGCGAACCGGCGCTGTTTTTGGACGCCCATACCGGGGGCGGCGTCGGGCGGCTGCTGCCCCTGGTGCGCGACACCTGGGAAGAAGTCCGGTGCCAGCGCGGCACCGTCCGGCCCATGCTGCGGCCGCTGCGGCTGCTGATCGCCGGCATTCCGAATGTCGGCAAGTCCACCCTGGTCAATCGTCTGGCGCAACGGCACAAGGCGGCGGTCGGCCCCAAGCCGGGCGTCACCCGGCAGGTGCAATGGATCCCGCTGCAGGGCGGGGTCGAACTGCTGGATTCCCCCGGCGTGATCTGGCCGCGGATCGCGGACAAGGAAACCGAACTGTGCCTGGGGCTGATCGGCTCCATCCACGATTCCGTGCTGGGCGAGGAATTGCTGGCCGAATGCCTGTGGTGGCGGCTGCGCCGGGAAGCGGCGGTGAACTGGCCGTTGTACGCGCTGACCGCCTGTCCGGAAAACGTGGACGGCTTACTGCACGCCGTGGCGGTCCGCCGGGGTCATCTCCTGCCTGGTGGCGGCATTCATCGCCGCCAGGCCGCCGTGGACCTGATCCAGGACTACCGGGCCGGCCGGTTGGGGCGGTTTACCTTTGACGCCCCGGACGCGACGTAGGGGCGATGGCCAGTGGCCTCGTCCGACGTGTCCGACCCGTCTGACCGGTCGGACAAATCGGACCGGTCCAAAGCGATGGGTTATATTACGAGCCTCTCTCTTGCAACACCCTTGGTTGCCATCAGTTAGCATTCGATTTTTGGCATTTTCCTTCCAAACCCGGAACGTCACGGATCCCACAGGTTGCGGTTTCACAGGAAAATTGAATATCCAATATCCAACAAGGAATGTCCAAGGAAGAAGGAAAAAGCCATGCAGTTCGTGCAAAACAATTGACTTGGATATTGGATATTCCTTGTTGATTATTGGACATTTTGACCGGTCGCTTCGTTCGCGGCTCGGATTGGTATTGAACCGATAAAATGCGAGACTTTCGTCTTATGGAATCTTCCACCCCAGTTCCCGCCGCCCCGGCCTGGCACACCCTGTCCCCGGACGCCGCCCTGGCGGAAAGCCGCTCCACGGCCACCGGCCTGACCGACGCCGACGCGGTGGAACGCCGTCTTCGTTACGGCGCCAACATCATTCGCCGGACACGCACAGAAGGGCCGCTGATCCTGCTGTGGCGCCAGATCAACAACCCAATCAGCTGGGTGCTGCTGGTGGCCGGTGTTCTGGCCATTGGCCTGCGGAAATGGACCGACGCGACGGTGGTCTTTGGCGCGGTTGTCGTCAACGGCATCATCGGCTTTGTCCAGGAGTTCAAGGCGGGCCGGGCCATCGCCTCGCTCGGGCAGATGGTGCCGGAACTGGCAACGGTCCTGCGCGACGGCCAGACCCGGCAGATTCCGGCGGCCGACCTCGTCCCCGGGGACGTGGTCACCTTGGCCGGCGGCGACAAGGTCCCCGCCGACCTCCGGCTCCTGGCGGTCAAGAATTTTCACGCGGAAGAATCGGCGCTGACCGGAGAATCGCTCCCGGTCGCCAAGCGGATCGTGCCGGTCGGCGCGGATGCCGTGCTCGGCGACCGCACCTGCATGGCCTATGGCGGCACCCTGGCCGTGCAGGGCACCGCCACCGGCCTGGTGGTGGGCACCGGTGACCACACGGAGCTGGGCCGAATCTCCGCCCTGCTCAACCAGACCACCCAGATGGAAACGCCGCTCACCCGCCAACTGGCCTCGGTCAGCACCTGGATCACGGTGGCCATTCTGGTCGTCACCGCGGTCTTGATGGGATATGGCATCGTCGTCAAGCACGCGCCGATTGGCGAATCGCTGCTGGTTGGCATCACCCTGGCGGTGGCGGCGATTCCCGAAGGGTTGCCCGCCATCATCTCCATCGCCCTCGCCATCGGGGTGCGGCGGATGGCCGAGCGCCACGCGGTCATCCGCCACCTGCCGGCCGTGGAAACCCTGGGCTCTACCTCCGTCATCTGCTCCGACAAAACCGGCACCCTGACCCGCAACGAGATGACCGTGGTGGCGCTGTGGACCGGCGCCTGCGAATACCGCTTCAGCGGCACCGGCTACAACCCTGACGGCACCCTGGAACGCGATGGCGTGGCAGTGACCGCACCGGATGCCGCCGTCCGTCGTCTGACCCTGGCCGCCTGCCTGTGCAACGACGCCGCGTTGCGGCAAGACGAGACCGGCGTCTGGACCATTGCTGGCGATCCCACCGAAGCCGCCCTGGTGGTGGCCGCGCGCAAGCTCGCCCTGGAGGAAGAACCCGTGCGGCGGCAATACCCCCGCCTGGATGTGATCCCCTTTGAGTCGGACACCAAGTTCATGGCCACCCTGCACCACCTGGACAACGGGGAGGCAACCCTGTTCCTAAAAGGCGCCCCGGAAGTCCTGGCCCCCCGCTGCCAGCTGCCGCCGGACGAGGAACAGCGGCTCCAGGCCGCCGTCAACACCTTTGCCGCCCAAGGCATGCGGGTCCTGGCCCTGGCGGCCAAAACGCTGGCTCCGGGAACCCGGCACACGACACCGGACGACGCGGCGGACGGCCTGCAGCTCCTCGGGCTGATGTGCATGATCGACCCGCCGCGGACCGAGGCGATCGATGCCATTCGAGCCTGTCACCAGGCCGGCATTGTCGTCAAGATGATCACCGGCGACCACCTGATCACCGCCGAGGCCATTGGCCGCCAGCTCGGCATTCTGAACCAGAAGGACGGCCAGGCACTGGCCGGGCGGCAACTCGACGGCTTGACGGACGCGGAACTCCAAAAGGCCGCCCGGGAGGTCAACGTGTTTGCCCGGGTCGCCCCCGAACACAAGCTCAAATTGGTCCAGGCGCTGCAAGAGCAGGGGCACGTCGTCGCCATGACCGGCGACGGCGTCAACGACGCCCCCGCCCTCAAACGCGCCGACATCGGTGTGGCCATGGGCATCACCGGCACCTCGGTGTCGAAAGAGGCGGCCAAGGTGGTTTTGATGGACGACAATTTCGCCACCATTGCCGCCGCCGTCGAAGAGGGGCGGCGGGTTTATGACAACCTGCTGAAGGCGCTGGCGTTCGTCCTGCCAACCAATCTCGCCCTGGCCCTGATTTTGGCCAGCGGCATGTTGTTTTTCCCCACCGCCGTGGGCGGCATCCTGCTCCTGCCCATGTCCCCCACCCAAATTCTATGGATCAACCTGATCGCCAGCGTGGCGCTGTCCCTGCCGATTGCTCTGGAAGTGCTGGAACCCGGCGCCATGCGCCGGCCCCCACGCCGCCGGGATGAGCCGGTGATGGGCGCGTTCCTGCTGATCCGCACCACGGGGGCGGCCTTGTTGATGACCGCCGGTGCCTGCCTGCTGTTCCTGTGGGAATATTACCGCATCGCTCCCGCAGCCGGACACTCGCTGGCACTGGCCCAGGCGCAGACGCTCTGCGTCACCACGGTGACGCTGTTCCAGTCGTTCTACCTGCTTCACTGCCGGTCGCTGCGCGGGTCCCTGGGCTCGTCCGGCTGGTTCTCCAACCCCGCCATCTACATGGGCATCGGCGTGCTGCTGCTACTGCAATGCGCGTTCATGTACGTGCCGGCCATGCGCACCCTGTTCGGCACCGCACCGCTCGACTGGGCCGCCTGGATGGACGCCACCCTGGTGGCCGTGTCCATCCTACCCATCATCAGCCTGGAAAAATGGGTGCGGAACCGTTATCTGTCCAAGGAAAACCGCACCAAAACCTGCACCTGACAGGTCACGGGCCGGCCAGCGCGAAGAGCCGGCGTAAAGGTCCAGGCCGCCACCGCATCGCAGGCGGCCGCGCCAAACCATGCCACTTCGGCCGCCTCGCCCGTGGCCTGCGGATGCCGCACCGCGCCCGTGGCATCCACCTCAAACCCGACGGTGACCGCACCTTCCCGCCGCGCCGCCCGGGCACGCCGCGGATAACGGGGAGCCGCCTGGCGCAAGAGCTTGGCCGGAACTTCGCTCGCCGCCAAACCGGGTGTTTCCTGGTTGGCGGGTCGCACCGCCGGCAACGGGACAGGGGTGGAAAAAGGTGATGCCGAAACGGCGGAAGGGGGCGCCGGCGGCGGGACGATGCGCGCCAGGCCGGCCACGGGCAAAAGGAGAGGCGGACCCGCTGATCTTTCGCCCGCACCCCCCTCTTCCCTAAGGGGTGGAGGGTGAGTCAAAACGGCACGGGGCGCTGGTCCAGAATCCTGAACCCCGCCCCGTGAACCGCCCATCTCCGAAAAGACGGCGGCTGCCGGCGGCGACACCGTCAATTCCAGGGTGGCCGAAGTTGGTGGCGGCGGAGTCAACACTCGCCACAGCGCCCAGCATGCCACGGCATGCACCCCCAGCGAAATCGCCAGACCTTGGGCGCGCCGCGTCATGTCACGCCCCCTCCGGCACGTCAACTGGCCGAATAACGGCGGCCGAAATAAAGGGACAACGACCAGCCGCACAGCACCACAACCGCCAGCCCCACCGTGCGGGGACTGAGGAACAGACAGGCCGCCTGCAAGGGAATCAGACAGCGCAGCCAGTCGCCGATCACGGCCCGGTTCTGAGCGGGCACGACCCTGCCGCGCAACCGCCGGGCGGCGAAGACCACCCCCAGCAGGAAAGCAAGGGTCAGCAACGGGACACCCACGTTCCGTAACGGCGGCGGCACGCCCGGCAGATACCAGGCCAAGGCGTTAACCCCGCCCGCCAGCGCCACGCTGGGAATGACCAGCCACCACGCGGTGGAACCGAATTCCGCCGTTTGCTCATCCCCCCGCGCCACCAAGGTCACCAATGCGATGTAAGCCCCCCACGCCAGCGCCAGCAGGCCGGGAATCCCCAGCCATTCAGTGGGGGCCACTCCCAAGAGGAACGCCACCGCCCGACAGGCCCCCATGTTCACACAGGCCAAGACCGTCACGTGCTTGGACAACAGATTATACATCACAACCAATGGCAGCAAGATAATCGCCACCCCCAGTGCCTTGGTCGACACCAGCCAGGCCAGCCCCAGGCCCGCCATCGGCAACAGCAACATCACCGAAATCACCATTCCTGGCAACACCAGCCCCGCCGGCAACGGCCGTTCGGGACGCATGAGCGCGTCTTCATTGAAATCCGCCAGGTCGTTGACCAACAGGCCAAAAACGTAAAAACACAGGGCCGCCCCGCCGATGGCAAGTAGATACCACGTCATGGGCAAATCGCGCCCCGCCATCAGCGCCGCCACCGTCAAACCAGCCATGGCGTCGCCGGGAACCGTAAAAAGATTGGGCAGGCGCAGCAGGGCCGCCCACCCCGCCCAGCGGTTTTTCGGGGTTATCGTCGGCTTGGGGTCATCATCCCCCCAGGTCGCCCAATTATTATAGGGGTTATTTCTCACTTCTTGGGGATCACCAGTTTTTGCCCGGTCCGGATCGCGCCGCCCTTCAGATTATTGGCCCGGCTCAAGCTCGCGGGGGTCACCCCGAACGCCTTGGCAATCGCCGCCAGCGTGTCCCCCTTCTGCACCACATAGTCCCCCTGCGGCGTCCCCTCCACCGCGGCCTTCACCGCCTGACGCTGCTGCGCCTGAAGTTTATTGGCCGTGGTCGCGATCGACTGGGAGGTCGCATGGACCACATCCTTAATGGCCGTCTGGCGCGCCGCGCTCTCACTGGCGATCGTGCGCTGCAGATCCTCCAGCCTGCGCCGGTACGAGCTGTCCAGCGTACCGAACCGCTGCTCCACCAAGTCCAGCCGGTCCGACAAATCCTTGACCTTCATCCCCAGTTGGGCGTTTTCCTGGCGGCTCTGCTCCAGCATCTGCACCATCTGCTGCCGCTCGCTCATCAAGGTCTGCACGTCCGAGTTCATGGACGCCATCTGTTGCGTCCGCAAATCCTGCTGCTCGGGCGTCTCGAAGGCCACGCACCCCGCCAACGTCAACGCCGCCGCCACCGGCAGCGCCAGCCGGACCGCCATCCGCATCATGATGCAACCCATCCGCTTCATCGCCAACTCCCTTGGTGCCGGCGCGGCCGGAACCACCCGTTATCTCTAGATGCCTAAAATTGTACCAGTTTACTACTATAAGCCATAAAATGGCCGGGGACGAATCCGCTCAGCGCCGCGATATAAGAGTGCGTCTGAACCGCGTCAGACGGGAACCGGGCTGACGCTTTTGAGTGTCGCCGGCTGGCTTGATAGCCAATGTAACCACGCGGTTCGCGCCGACATGTCAGCGCAACGACCCTACGGAACGGATATGCGCCCCAGCGCACCGGCACAATGCCAAAAAGGCTTACTCATGGGACTTTGTCGTGGTGACAAGATCAGCCAGCAGGCGTTTTCTTTCCTGGTCCATTTCGGTGTACGTCCTGATCAACAGGTTCCACAACCTGATCCGGTCGATACGCCGCCGCCGGTGTTCCCAAAAAATAGTGGCAACCAGGATCATTAAGGTCCCAAACGCAAACATCGCGAGGATTGAATCGCGCAGGGCGGCGAGGCAAAAAACGCTCGTCCCGGCCAGCGCCAGCAATTGGGACAGCGGGGGCAGTGTCCCCGAGCAGAAACCGTCTGGAGCTTCCTGGTGCAGGATGGTGGTGACCCCGCAGTGCCCGCAGGGCCGTGCTTCAACCTCGGACGTCCCCCCGCTTCGCTCGTAGCAAATCCCACACCGCGGACACCGTAACCGGTTCAACGTCCCCATAAGTCCCCCCGTCGTTCACGGCACAAGCCGCACGGAACATCCCCAGCCGGACGCCGACACCCGTCCCGGCTCGGTCCGCGTTGGCGTCACCGTGGGCACCCCTCCCGCCATGATTTCTTATGTGACACGGTAACGTTACTTCTATACCACTTGTAACGTGTCAGCCCCGGCGCGCCGTTACAATCCCCAATTCCGGGGATCTTGGCGTTGGTAAAACTGGATTTTTCGGGCGGGGGACGCCGGGCAAGAACGCGGGACGACAACGAGAACGACGACGAATGCAAGTGATCGATACCGATTCCCGCGAAAGAACGCGAATCCGGGACACGAAAGGGACAACACGAAAGGGACAGGTAAATAGGGGGAAGCCGACACAATAATCGCTCCTTAACACGAAAGGGACAGGTAAATAGGGGGAAGCCGACACAATAATCGCTCCTTTGACGCGTT
>CAITYL010000254.1 GCA_903896595.1 uncultured Lentisphaerota bacterium | reverse complement strand
TCACCACGAAGGCGCGAAGGACGCGAAGCTTGATCGAAGCGTTTCAATGGCACACACAGATCAAAAAACACCTTCGATTTATCTTCGTGCTCTTCGTGGCTTCGTGGTGAATCCGAACGTTTAAGTGTTACAAGGTACTAGGCTTTCCGGCCGCGCAAGCGGGAGGGCGGCACGCCCTGGCCGCGCTTGAAGGCGCGGCTGAAGGCGAACACGGAGGCAAAGCCGCAGGCGGCGGCCACTTCCGCGACGCTCAGGCGTCCCTCCCCCAGCAGGGCGGCGGCCCGGTGCAGCCGCACCCGCATTAGGTAGCGGCCCATGCTCAAGCCGAGGGTTTGGCGGACCAGAAACCGCAACTGGCTGGTGGACATGCGGAGCTCGCGGGCGATCTCGGCCTGGGTCAGGTGCTGGTCCATCCGATTATGAATGAGCCGGTTAAGTCGTTCCACCACCAGGGTTCGGGTGGTGGGAGGGGCGCTGGGCATCTCATGGTCGGCGGTCGGCGCGTAGGCGGCGGCGGCGGTCAGCAGCAGCTCTTGCAGCAGCATGGCCACGCCCAGGACGAGGTAGCGGCGGCGGCGCAGGTCGCCGGGAACGGTTTGGCACGCGGCATAGGCGTCCATGATCTTGCGCAGGGTGGCGAAGGCCGCCGGTGACAACGGCACGGCCCGGTTGCGCAGCGGCAGCAGCGGTTCGACGGCCGGTTGTTCAAAGGTGATGAACAACCAGCAGCGCGGCTCGCACGGGTTGAGGTAATGATGCAACTGATGGGGCAGCACCAGCACCGCCTGTCCCTCGCCCAGCCGGAGGATGGTCTCGTTGAGACAGACCTCGCCGGCGTGTTCCAGGGCGATCAGGAGGACAAACCGGTGGTGGGCGGAGTCCTTGATCTCATGCGGTGCGAAACAGCGGCGGCTGAACAGCAGCACGTTGTCCGGCAGGTCGTGCAGGTCCGCGACCAGGCCGCTGGCGTAGTTGGCCGGCCCCGGCAACCGGAAAGCGTCCGCGATCAGACTGTTCGGGTGGTGGATGGGCTTGGTCATGGACGTCTAATCTTGAATGTTGAACGCTCAAATTCAAGTCATGCCAGTTCCTTGCGGCCGCAGGGAAGTTTTTCTCTGTTCAGGAAGGGCGCTTTCCAGCGCCCAAAACCATGGCGGTGATCCTCACCGCACTCCATGGCCTGCTCTGAACACTGAACACCCCGCCGGTTAAACGGAATTTCGCCAGAGCCTTGGCTGAAAAAACTTTTCGGCGCCATTTGTGTTTTTATAAAATTGGCTTATTATACCTGTCATAACGCTTGTATTGCATAATCACAACGCTTGTATATGGAGACGGGTATGGCGGTCGGCATCAAGGAAATCGGCGAGCAGGTGGGGGTGTCGGTCTCCACGGTCAGCCATATTTTGTCCGGTCGTGGCTCCCGCTACGCCGCCAAAACCCGCGATGCCGTGCTGGCCGGGGCCAAGGAACTGGGGTATGTCCCCAATGCCACCGCCCGCGCTCTGGTGACCGGGCGGACCAACCGCATCGCCTTTTGGGTGCCGGATCTGGCCGGCCGCTTCTTCCATGAACAGACCTGCCGCTTCCATAAGTTGCTGCGGCATGACCATTATGAGATGATTTCGGGGGAATTCGACTGGTACATGTCCGATCCAAGCCGGTCGGTGGGGTTCACCCGGATGGATGTGGACGGGGTGTTGATGTTTGGCGGCAGCTTGGGCGGCTTGCGCGACGTCGTAGAACGGAACTTTCCAACGAAAGCACCGATTGTCAATCTGGGGACGCAATGCGAGGGTAATCTGGACTTCGTCAAGATCGACTTGTGCCAGGCCACCCGTGACGCGATGCAGTACCTGATTCAAGCCGGGCGGCGACGGATCGCGCATTTGTATCTCGGGCAAGATGAGCGGTATCAGGCGTATTTGGATGCCTTGCAGGCGGCGGGTCTGCCGCCGGAATTGATTCCCTGCACGGACGGCACGAAGGAGCGGGTGCGGGAGACCGTCAAAAAACATATAAAAAAAAGCGGATGTCCGGAGGCGATCTTTTGTTGGAACGATGAGGCCGCCCTGGCCGCCTTGCGCGGGTTACGGGAGTTGGGGCGGCGGGTATCCGAGGATGTGTGGTTGGTGGGGTGTGACGGAATTGAAGACCTCGACTATCTCGACGCCCCCATCAGCACCATCGTGGCGCCCATGGAAAAAGTCTGCGCCACGGCCTGGAAGTTCCTACGGAACCGGATGCGTGATCCAGGGATGACGCAACAGGTGGCGGAGTTCGCGGCTCGTTTCATCAAGCGTTCCTGAATACGGACAAGGAAAGACGGCACATGGCAAACAATACGGACAAGGAAAGACGGCACATGGCAAACGGTATGGGACAAGCGGGCGGAGCGGGGCGGACACTGGCGGTGGCCGGCCTGCTGGCGGCCCTCGGCTGGGGGGGCGGCCCGGCCGCCCGAGCCGAGACCGCCCCCACCTGGCAGGCGGCTCCGAAGACGGTCGCAGCGGTGCCGGAAACAGAGTTCGGCCGGGAACTGCTGGCGGACGGCGACTTTGAGCGGGACGGCCAGGCGGTGCCCGGTGCCGGGGTTTCTCCGGGCTGGTTTGATTTGTCGGGGTGGGCCGACCTCAAGGTGACCTATGAGTTGGACGGCGCCGGGCCGCACGGCGGCCGGGTGGCCCAGAAGATCGTTTGTTCCAACCTCAAGTCGGGCCATGTGCTGTTCGTCAACCAGCACCGGATCAAGGTGGTGCCGCATGGGCTCTACCGGGTGTCGGTGTGGCTGCGCGGGGAGGTGGCGGACGACACGCCAGTGGAGATCTACCTGCGCCAGGAGGCGAAGCCATGGTACGACCATTGCGGCGATTTCGTCACGGTGACCAAGGAGTGGCGGCAGTACACCTTTGACTGGGGAACGCTGGCCGACGACAACGGGGCGCTGTTCGTCCTTAAGCTGAACGGCAACGGCACGCTCTACGTGGACGACGTTTCCTGTCGGCTGGTTTCCATGCAGCCGCGGGCGCTCTCGGTGACGCCGCCCCGGAAGCCGGTGCCCGCCAGTTTCTTCAATCTGCACCTCCAGCATTTTGGCAATCCCGCGTGGCCGTTTGCATCCTTCTACGGCTGGCGGTTTTGGGACAGCGGCACCGAATGGGCGCGGATGGAAAGGGCGAAGGGGAAATGGGATTTTACGCGGCTGGACCGCCTGGTCGGCCTGGCGCAGAAGCACGGGGTGGAACCATTCCTGGTGCTGGGGCAGGTGCCGGCTTGGGCGGCGGTCAACCCCAAGGCGGAATCCCCTTACGAACCGGGGCTTTCCTCGCCGCCCAAGGATCACGCGGACTGGCAGAACTACGTGCGGACGGTGGCCCTGCGGTACAAAGGAAAAATACCCTGCTACGAGATTTGGAACGAGCCGAATTGGAACAGCTTCTATTCGGGTAGTCCCGCCACCTTGGTGGAGTTGGAGCGGGAGGCCACGGCCATTCTGAAGCAGACGGATCCCGCCAACACCGTGGTGTCGCCCGGCATCTGTTTCGGCCTGAGCTATTCCGGACGCCTGTTCCTGCATCGTTACCTGAAGGCTGGAGGCGGGCGGCGGCCGGATGTGATTGGCGCCCATTTTTACACCGGCGATGTCGGCACGCTCACGATTCGGGAAATGTTAAAGGTTCGCAATATGCTGGAGGAAAACGGGTTGAGTAACAAACCGATCTGGAACACCGAAACCGGAATTTCCTCGCCGTCCCGGGCCGACGGGGATCCGGTGCAGATGCGGCGGGCCGCCGGCGAGATCGCCTGCGAGCACATCATCACCTGGGCGTGCGGAATGGAGCGCTACTACTATTACACCTGGGACGACGCGAAGCTGGGGTTGGTGGAGGGCGGTTGCTGGGGGCCTGGCCTGCCGGTCAAGCCGGTGGCCCACGCCTATGCTGCCATCCGCGAATGGCTGTTGGGGGCGGTCATGGACTCGTTGGAAGCGGATGCCTCCGGCACCTGGCGCTGCCGGCTGACCCGCCCGGACGGCCACCCCGCGCTAATCGTGTGGAATCTGGATCAGGAAGTCGACTTTCCCCTGGACGGGAAGGAGTTCAGGCGGGCCCGTGACCTGTACGGCAAGACCGTGAACTTGGCGGGGCGGGGAACTCTCAAGGTGGATGCGTTTCCCTGGTTGTTGGAATGAAACTACGAGACGCTCATGGCGGCTTGTGGCAAACCACCGGTCGGTCGGAGCGCATAACAGAAAGGAGGGTATGGCATACTCCAGTTTATCCATTTCCAGGCGGGAGGCGGACGTCTCCGCGCCAACGGTTCCGATGGCCCGGTACCGGGCATGAAACAGTAGTTTCAGGCAATAACATCATAAGGAAACAGCACATGAAAACGATTCTGACGATTTTCACCTCTCTCGTCCTAGCGGCCGGAATGGCCCAGGCGGCCATCATCACCAATGGGAATTTCAACAGCTTGAGTGGTTGGGACTACACGACTTGGGGGGGCGCGGGCTATGACGCCAACGTCAGCCGGACGGCCGACGGATCGGGGTCTCTTTGGATCAAGAACTCCGGTTACGGGGAGGCCTACCAAACCTTCAGCGTTGCGGCCAACACCGAGTATGATCTGTCGCTTTGGGTGCAAGGTCCGGCCGACACCTATATTCGGGGCATTATCTCCCTCCAGAATGGCGACGGATACGAATATTACCGGGCGGAGGGATATATCACTCCGGCCACGGGGGCTTGGAGCAATTACGGCGGGAGTTTCAACAGCGGCAATTACACCACTCTCACCTTGTACATTGACCGCTACAACCTTACCGACGGCACGACCTTTTGGGCAGACGATGTCGCGGTGACGCAGGTACCGGAGCCGGTCTCGTTGGGATTGCTGGCGGTGGGCGGCTTGCTGGTGTTGCGCCGCCGGCGTTAAGTGTGCAGGTGACGAAGGATGAACGGCGCCGGCCCCCCCCGCCAGGGGGCCGGGCGCTAGCCCGGGATTATTCGTGAGAACGAATCTGTGTCTGCCGTGGCTGAGCGTTTGGAGCGCGGCGGCGACATTCCGTCGCTGGGCTACGGTCAGCGAATAGTCCAGGCCAGGGATATCTCAAAGGGACGCATGAAATGAAATCCGTGTTTCGGTTCACCTTGATCGAGTTGCTGGTGGTCATTGCCATCATCGCCATCTTGGCGGCGATGCTGTTGCCGGCGCTTGGCAAGGCCCGGGAAAAAGCTCGCGCCATTGCCTGCATGAACAACCTGAAGCAGATCGGGCTGGTCGTGAGCTTCTATGCGGATGATAACAATGACCAATTGATCCCCAGTTCCATGATGCCCAATGCGCGGTATAATTTTTATGAGGCGCATCCCCGGTTGGCCGTTGATTACCTGCCCGCAGTGCTTACGTGGTGGTGTTCCTCCGGTCCGACCCGGCCGACGCCGACGCCGGCGAGCGATCAGGCCAAGTATCAGGAGGTGCGGGCTGGTGGCTATGCCATCAATCTGCTGCACCTCCACACGTATGCCTATTACCCGGAAAGCACGCCTGTCAAGCGCGCCAGCGTCCGGCGTCCCAGCGGTGTATTTTCTTTTCTTGAATCCCTTACCAGTGATGCCACTATGCCAAGCGGCGGGTGGCCCTGGTACGCCTATTGTCCGGAATGCTATGGGAAGGCCTATTCCGCGGGAGGGATTTCCACCCGGCACGACCTGCGGAACAACGTCCTGTTTGTGGATGTCCATGTCAGTGCCGTCCGGTATGACGACATCCTCAACAGCGTGGGCGATTTGTGGGGGCATGCCTCGTATTAGTAGGGATTATTCATGATGGACTTAAACATGATTCTTTCAGCTCCCGTGACCCATTCCGACTGGATGTGGAACCACCGGCAACGGATCGGGCACGGCAAACGGAGCGTCAAGTACATTCTGGACCGCTGCAAGGCGGTCGGCTGGCGCCGGATTTACTGGCGGTGTCTGGATGGCGGGCAGGCCTGCTACGCCAGTGAACTGGTTGATTCCACGGCGACGGGGTTTGACGCGGACAACTATCACGCCTGGGCGTCGCCGGGCGTTGCCTTGCCGGATATTTTCAAAGGCTACCGGAATTTTGATAGTCTCAAAGAGGCGGTGGAATACGGGCACAAAATCGGTCTGGAGATTCATGCATGGCTGTCGATCAACGAGGACGATCACGCCTGGGGGCTGATCAGTCGGTTTTGCCGGGCGCATCCGGAGTGCCGCTGGGTGAAGCGCTCGGGGGCGCCGTATAACTCCCAGTTGAGTTTCGCTTTTGATGCGGTGCAAACCTACAAGCTGGGCATCGTCAAGGAAATTTTGCGTTACGATGTGGACGGCATTTTCTTTGACTGGATGCGGACGGGGGACGTGCGCAACGGCCCCCAGGCCACGTCTGACGGTACAGCGAATTTCGGTTATGAACGACCATTGGTGGAAGGGTTCAAAGCGAAATACAAAACCGATCCATTCACCATTCCAAACGATGACGAGCAGTGGGTTCAGTTCCGGTGCGAACCGCAAACCCAGTTCATGCAGGCCGCTCATCAGTTGATCAAGCGCAAGGATGCCGCCCTGCCGATTGCCATGATGGGGCATCATCCGTGGAGTCACCGGGGCGACGGCACGGCGCGGATCAACGGCAATCGTCACGGCTTGCTGCTGGATGTCGCCCGCTGGGCCAAGGACGGCCTGATCGACGAGATCGTGGCGGCGGGCTATTTCACCAAGGGCGGCACGCCGGAAAAGGCGTATGCGTACCTGAAAAAGGAAGTGGGGAACCATTGCCGGATTTGGCATTATGCCTGGGTGCCGGCGAGCATGCAGGAGTTTGACGCCAGCCTGAAGACCGCGGCCAAGCTCGGGGCGGGACAGATCCTCTATTGGGAATCGGACTATATCGATAGCCCCGGCCGGGCGGAGTTTGGGAAAGCGATTGTGAAGCGGATAGTGAGAGCATGAGAGATCAGGCTGTTTTACCCGCCGTGGAAGCACGGCATCTTCCGCATCTCGGATGCCGGCTCAATGGCAACCGCGAACCGGTGAGGCTCAACGGTACGATTCAAATCATTAGTGAACACTGGAATCGGGTGGTGGCGGTGCCTTATCTGGCATATATGCCGGAGAAGGATCGACTGCTCATGCTCGTTTCCTGCGATTATCCGCATCGCGCGTTTGTTTCCTGGAGCGATGACCGGGGCGCCAGTTGGACCGAACCCATGCCGGCAGAAAAGGATTCCAACGATTCCGCGCATCATGTGGCAGTGGGTTTGACCTATCTGGGCGGCGGAAAGGTGGTTTTTTCCACCGAATCGACGCACCGTTACTTCAGTGATGATTTCGGCCAGACCTGGAGTGACCCGGTGCCGAAACCACCCATTACGGGAGGAAAGTTTTGGAATCAATGGGATCCGTGGTTGGTGGATAAAGACGCGAAAACCGGTAAGATCGTTCGGGTCTGGGAGACGGGGTGGAACTTTCCCGGCGAAACCTGGCGGCCGGACGGGGGCTTGGGAACGATTGTGGCGTATTGGCGGAGCAGTGTGGATGAAGGAAAAAATTGGACGCCAGCCATTGAGGTTCCCGAATGGTTTGGCGTCAGTGAGGTTGCCCTCTGCCGCGCCGCCAATGGCCACTTGATCGCCGCCTGTCGGACCGCGATCCCGGAAGCCTACAACACGTCGATCCCCGATGTCGATCATTACGCCGGGTTGGGCGTGTCCATTTCCTCCGATAATGGGCAAACGTGGTCGAAGATCAACTCACTTTATGCCTGGGGCCGGCATCATCCGAGTCTGGTACTCCTGCCCAACGGTGAGATCGTGATGACGTATGTGGTGCGCAAAGGCTGTCCCAACACCGCTGACGGTTTTCCGCAATTTGGCATTGACGCGGTGGTCAGTCGCGATCACGGCTTGACGTGGGATATGGGCCATCGCTATCGTCTCGCGGAATGGGTTGGCAATCGAAAGGGCGAGCACGCCTGGTGGGCCAGTTGTCAGGCCACATCGTCGGTTCTCCTGCCTGACGGGACAATCCTGACTGCCTTTGGAACCGGGTATCGCAGCCAGCCCAATGTGTACAACCAGCCTGCGCCGCGCGATATCGGTTTAATTTACTGGAAACGATAAGCTCTGAAGGGGCGTTTAATGGTGGGGGAATTTTAGGGTAAATTGTGGTTTCCGACAACCGATTTTGCGAGAGCCGGTACTGTGCGCCGCGGAACGCCCGAGGCATTTGGCATTGTCGCCACAAGTGGCGCACAGCACCGGCTCTCGCAAAATGGAAGGTCTCGGGGATTCCAAAGGGACTGGTCCCTTTGGCAGGGGTGTGGGGGCGGCGCCCCCACTTGCGGGAACTTCAAGCCAGGACCGGCGAAAATGCGGGTCTGACGTTACATTATGCGTTTTATTTCAATCGTTAAGAATGCCGTTGCTGACGAAGGATTTGTTTCATGACGGATGATGCCAACAAGACGGCCTGGTACGCGCTGCGGCGCACCTTGCCCACCTGGTCGTTCGAGGCGAACCTGCGCGAACTGGTCGCCTGCCTGCCGCGCTATGGCGTGGATGAGGTGATCATCAAGGTCGATACCGAGGAGTTCACCCACGGCCAGCCGCCGCTGGACTGGGTCAAGGCGTACCAGCCCAAGCTGTTCCGCATTCGTGACGAAATGCGGAAGCTCGGCATTGCCTATTCGATCAACCCGTGGATCACGGTCGGGCACTGCGACCGCGGCCGGGATGCGCGGCCCCAGGTGCCGGGGCTGCGTACGGTGGTCGGGCATGACGGCGTCGAATGCACCTGCTGCGCCTGCCCGCTTTCCACCGCCTGGCGGGCGCACCTGACCCAGGTCTGGACACTGTACGCGGAGACGGAACCGCACATTCTTTGGATTGAGGACGACATTCGCACCTTCAATCATGCCCCGGTCACTTACGGCTGTTTCTGCCCGGAGCATATGCGGAAATTCTCTGAACGCGTCGGGCAGGCGGTCACCCGCGAGGAACTGGTGGCGGCCATGTTGCGGCCCGGCGCGCCCCATTCCTGGCGGACCGCCTATCTGGACATGCAGGCGGAGGTGATGATCGACACCGTGGCATTCATCCGCGGCGTGGTCCAGCGGGTTTCGCCCACGACCAGCCTCGGCTTGATGTCGAGCGGGCCCCACCAGCATTGCCTGGAGGGGCGCCGGTGGCAGGAATTTGCCACGGCACTGGCCGGCGACCGGCCGTTGTACAGCCGTCCGCCGATGGGCAATTACAACGAGGATTCCCTGCGCGGCTTCTATTATTCCCACGATTCCATCAAGATCACCCGGCACTGCCTGCCGGCCGGCGTCATCGAACAGACCGAGGTCGAGAGTTGTCCGTTCACCCGCTATTCCAAGAGTGTGGCCTTCACCTTCCTGGAGATGGCGCTCTCCTTCGCCTATGGCAGTCACGGTGTGACCATGAACCTGTTCGATCACACCGGCACGCCGTTGGAGGCGGAGCCGTGGTTCGGCGCCATGCTCAAGGCGAAAAAACCGTTTCTCAACGCTCTGGCCGCCCAGGCCCAGAAACCGGGGCGTTATGCCGGTGTCCGCCTGTTGCACCACGACCGCAGCACCTTTTCCCGGCAACTGCCGGCCGGCGCCCCCTATGGCGCGCTGGGCGAGGACGGCCACGCCATGATGCAAGCGCTGGAAGCTCATGGCCTGCCGACCACTTACGACGCGTCGCCGGTCATTGCCGCCAGTGGGCAGACGATCCGGGCGTTTGCCGATGACGAGATTCGGACGATGCTCAAGGGCGGCCTGTTCCTGGACGTGGTGGCCGCCCGCGTGCTGATGGAACGCGGGTTCGGCCCCGAGATCGGCTTGGAGGGGCTGTTGGAGCCGGTCTGCCTGGACCAGCTCGGCGCTTTTGCCTGCGAGGAATTCTTCAACCCGGCTTTCGGTGGCGCGGACAAGAAGTTCCTGACCCTTACCACCCCCCATCTGGGCGGCCGGCCGGACGTCGGCATCATGCACCTGTCCCCCGGCGCTGACACGCTCAGCGCCCTGGTCGATCCTGACGCCCGGCGGGTGTATCCGGCCATGAGCGCGTTCCAGAACCGGCTTGGCGGCCGGGTGGTCGTTCATGCCCTGGCCTGGGACAGTTGCGCCTGGGGGGTTTCCTTCTGCCACCCGTTCCGCGTCGACCAGCTTCAGGGGGTGATGCACTGGCTGGGCAATGGTCTGTTGCCGGTGGTGGTGCGCGGCGGGGTCTGGCCGCTGGCCCTGCGCAAGGAGTGCGATGACCGCACGACCTTGCTCGGCCTCTTCAATCTCAGTCTCGATTCGTGGCCCCAGGTGGAGTTTGACCTGCCCGCCGATACCGTCGTGGCCGGCCTGGAGCGGCTGACCGCTGACGGGCACTGGCGCGCCGATGACGCCCTGGCCTGCGAACTCCGCAACGGCCGTCGGGTGATAAGCTACGCCCGCCCGGTGCCGTTTGACGAACCGTTGTTTGTGCGGTTGGGGGTGTGTGTTGGGGCCACCCTTTTGAAAAAGGGTGCTCCCCAAACCCCTTCCTAAAACTTTT
>CAITYL010000253.1 GCA_903896595.1 uncultured Lentisphaerota bacterium | reverse complement strand
GACGGTCATGATTTTTATTTTCCCGCAGAGGCGCGGAGGCGCAGAGAAACCGCCAAGTCAAAAGATTGCCGTAAGCCTGACCTATTTTCCTCCGCGCCTCTGCGCCTCTGCGGGAGATAACTCGTATTGGGAGGGCGCTTCCAGCGCTCAAAACCAGGGCGGTGAGGCTCACCGCACTCCATGGCCGGGGGCAACACGAAATGAAAACACGCCGAGCTGGGGCTCGGCGATCCCAGGGGGGACGGTCACTGGATTTATCCGCGCCGATCCGCGAAATCCGCGGTAAAACTGCTTTCTTGACCGCGCTCTTCGCTGACAATCCGCCCGATAACGTCGGCAAAGAAATCCGCAGACCAGATTTCCAGGACACGCCGGTCACGAACAAAGGGGGCGACCTCCGACCGCGCCTGATCGACATTGAGTTGGGCGACTCTGTCCAACAGGAGGCGCTTGAGGTCGGCCGCCTTGAGCGGCGTGGTTTCTGGCCAGTCCCCCGATTGCCGCATGCGCTGTTGCAAATGCGCGAGATTGACCCGCGGATGCCGGGCGGCAAACCAGACCAGGTCGTACCAGTCGCGCCCTTTCACGCGATGCCCCCACCTGCGGAACAGCACCGCGTGCAGTTTGCCGGCAAACAAGTCGGGCAACGTGTAGGCACGCACGGAAAAAGGGAGCGGCAGCAACAGATACCGGATCTCGGTTGCGAAGCCGGCCGGCGGGTCGGTGTCGATCTCAAGTTTGATTTTGAGTTGCGCGCCCGGATGGATCCCGCGCAGTAGTGATTCACGTGCCTCGATCCGGATCAGTTCCTGCAGCGTGTTCGTTTTGAGGAACGCCGATTCGATGGCGGTGGCGCGGGATTTCTCCCGCCGTTCGAATGCCACCTCAAACCCGAAACTCGCCACTTCCTTCCGCAACGCCTCGCCATACTTTTCCAGCGAGAAGCCAGGCGTCGGCCGCAGCAACGAGAAATCCAGATCCTCCGAGTAGCGGTCCAGCCCATGAAGCACGCGCAGGGCGGTTCCCCCATAGAACGCCGCATGCTCAAAGAACCGGGCACGCCACAACCCAAGCAAGGCCAGTTCTTGGAGAATTTCCCGCAACGCGTTCAGGTAATCGTCCTGGGTGCGGCAGGAATAACGCTCAAGCAGGGTGCGAATGGCTTCATTCATTCAGCGTTTTCCCCGTGTTTCAGCCGGCGCAGAAAGCGCAGCAGGTTGCCAATCTTCGGCGAGTCATAGGCCTGGCCGACGGCTTCCAGGCGCGCGGCGTCGAGTGTCCGCAAACCTTGCGGCGCCATTCGCAGGTCGTCGAGCAGGTACGGACCAAAATCACCCACCCGCGTTCCTGCGAACCGCTTGTCCATCCAGACCTTGTCGGCCAAGGCCTTTTCGGGCGACGCCATCAGAAATAACGGCGCCTCCTGCGGCAACCACATCGTGCCGGCCGCGTAACGGGCCAGTGACAGCATCTGATAGCTAAACGTGCCGAAGGGCGTGTCGAAGTGCCGCGACCGGCCAGTGGTTACCGAGGTTACGGCTTCCACGCGCTCCGGGATCAGGCCGTGAAAACTCAGCGCGCGGTCAAGACTGACATACGACGGTCCGTAGATGAGATTGGCGAGTTGCTCCCGCACCATCGGCTGCCGCCGGAATGGCGCCGCGAAGGCATACAGCCCCTTGCGGATGCGGACGATGTCCCCGGCCGCCACCAGACGCTGGATGCCGTCCCGTGGTTTGCGGTACTTCCGCAGACAGTCGAGCAGGGTTTGATAATCAAAGACCTCCTGCGGTACCCGGTCTCGAATAGTGGCGATTACGTCCATGTCTTTATTTGTATCATGTCATGTCCACTAAAACTGGACATACTATGCTATTAATTTGTATTTTTGTCAAGTTTCCCGCAATCATAGCCATGTGGCGGCTTGGGGGCATGAGCTTTCCGAGTAGAGTGGAGCCTCGCGGCCCCACCCCCTCACCGACCCGTACGAGCGCAATTAACGTATACGGTTCTTCAGGCGCGAGGGGACGGGTGAAACAGTTCAAGGAGTGCATCGACATCGAAGGCTGGCACGACCCGGTCTACCGCGACGCCCTCGAAATGACCGGCCAGGTCCACGCCCTCAACCACCTCAACCATCCTACGTCGATTAGGGACGTCGATTAGGGTGAATTTTGGATGTGGGAACGACGCCTCCCGTTTGGGCGCGGTCGGCGTCGCGGCTCTCCCGTAGCGCGCGGACAGGCACGATTGCCTGTCTCACGTTTTGGCAACCGATTCCCCTGGCAACGCGCGGTTGCTTTCCCTTGGCGTGCTTGGCGCTCTTGGCGAGAGACGATTTGCGTCAAGTGAAATTTCTCGCAAGACGGTCATGATTTTTATTTTCCCGCAGAGGCGCGGAGGCGCAGAGAAACCGCCAAGTCAAAAGATTGCCGTAAGCCTGACCTATTTTCCTCCGCGCCTCTGCG